>JAMIFN010000026.1:0-11868 GCA_035906235.1 Allobrachymonas sp.
CCTCACCCCTCACCCCTCACCCCTCACCCCTCACCCCTCACCCCTCACCCCTCACCCCTCACCCCTCACCCCTCACCCGGAGGCAGGGTATTTTCTAGCCCGCCTCAGCCAAGGCCTGTGCAAATTCACGGCACAATCAGCCCTTTTGGCTCTTTTATGGCGAAGGCGCTAGGCGCTGAGGCCTTCAGGATGAACGATGAATACAGCAAAACCGATTAAAAAAGCAATTTTCCCCGTGGCGGGTTTGGGCACGCGCTTTTTGCCTGCGACCAAATCTATACCCAAAGAGATGCTGACGATTGTCGATCGCCCCATCATTGATTACGCGGTGCAAGAGGCCATCGAGGCGGGTTGCGAGACTTTGATTTTCATCACCGGCCGCCACAAGCGCGCGATTGAAGACTATTTCGACAAAGACCGCGAGCTGGAAGCCGAGCTGCGCGCCAAAAACAAGCTCGAAGCCTTGGAGCGCGTGCAAAACATCATCCCGCCCCATGTCAATTGCGTCTATATCCGCCAGCCTGAACCCTTGGGCCTGGGTCATGCGGTGCTGCAGGCCAAGCCCTTGATTGGCGATGATGAGCCATTCGCCGTGCTGCTGCCCGATGATTTGATTGACGGCAAAAGCACGGGCGTGCTGAGCCAAATGCTTGATGCCTACCAAGCCGAGCCTGGCAATGTGTTGGCGGTGGAGCAGGTGGATTGGGCACAGGTGCACCAATACGGCGTGATTGCGCCACGCCAAACCGAAGATGCGCACACCCTGCCGCGCGCCATGCCCATAGATGGCATTGTGGAAAAACCCGCCCGTGAAGACGCGCCCAGCAACTGGACGGTGGTGGGGCGCTATATCTTGATGCCCAGCGTGATGGATGAGCTTACGCGCTCAACCAAGGGCGCGGGCGGCGAGATTCAGCTGACCGATGCCATCTCGCGCAGCTTGGGCAGCACGCCCAGTTTTGGCTTTGCCTTTCATGGCCAGCGCTTTGACTGCGGCAATAAAAAAGGCTTTTTGGCCGCCAATAACCATTACGCACACCGTTAATTTTCCGTTTGGCCTTTAGCCTCTAGCCCATGAAGCAGCTTTATCTTTTACTCACCATGGCCATTTGGCTCAGCCTGATTTTGGGCTTGGGCTTGGCACTCTACCCGCGCGTCAAAAGCTTTGCCTTATCCACCATCATGGGGGTGCTGGGCGTGGTGCTGGTGTTTTTCTTTGTCGAGCACTTTGTTGGCTTAGGCGATGTGGGCTACCTCATGCCCATAGGTTTAGTTGCGGCCTTGGTATTGATGTATCTGCGCCGCCACGATTGGCCAGATATTCGAGAGGAAGTTTTAGCTTTTGGCGCGTGTTTTGCCTGGGCGCTGGCCTGGCGCATGATGTTCCCCAATCTGGATGGCGGCACCGAGAAGTTGATGAACCTCAACCTGATCGCCAGCTACCGCACTGGGGTCACGCTACCCCCGCCTGATATGTGGTTGTATGGGCACCCGCTGGATATGTATTACGGCCTGCAGCATTACGCAGGCGCGCTGATGGGGCGCGTGATGCACTTCAGCGTCGGGGTGAACTACCACTTTGCCTTTGCTACCATCATTGGCCTTATCGGTTTGACCGCGTGGGGCAGTATGCGCCAATGGGCCTTGATGCAAAAAGATCCCGATGAAAGCCTGTGGTGGCGTGCCCTCATCATCGTCGCCTTGCTGGGCGGCGGCACGGGCGTTGCACCGTTTACCTATTTGATCTTCCCTGATATGGATCCGCTGACCCACTCTTGGGCCAATGTGCGCTTCATAGGGGCGTATGAAAACCAAGCGGGCGAATGGGCGCGCACGATCTTTACCCCGCAAAACAAACTGGATTTACCCATGGAGGTCATGGGCTACTTTATGCACATTGGCGACTTCCACGCCGTGTTGGGCGGTTTTTTACTGGCCGCGCTGCTGTGTTTGCTGATGGCGTACCAAAGCCGCCTGCAGTTTCAAGTGCCTAAGCTGGTGCCGGTGTTGATGGGCGCTATGCTGGTGCTGCCCATTGCCATGAATATGTGGATCTTGCCGCTGTTGGTGTTGATTGAAGGCGCATTCCTCTACATCCATCGCGAAAAACTTCGGCCGCAGTGGCTGTATATGGGCTTGGGCTTTATCGGCACGACGATCTTGCTGCAGCCATTTTTCGCCTACTTCTTGCCATCATCCTTGGGTGTTGGCCTAAAAATGGTCACGCCCGAACAGCGCTCTCCGCTGATCGAATACTGCATCTTGATGTGGCCGCTATGGGTATTGGCCGCCGTGGGTTTGACGGCCAAAGACAAAAGCGGCAGCCTACGGTTTTTGGCCATCACCTGCATTGCAGTGCTGGTGTTTACCGAGATTTTTGTCTTTGACGACAGCCGTGGTGGCACGCCCTCACGCTTTAACACCACGCTGAAATACTGGTCTTGGACTTTTGTTTTGGTGTTGGTCGGTATTGCTGGGCGCGTCATTGTCGATGCGCAGCAAAAATGGGCGCGCTACGCAGCGGCTGCGGTCGCGCTGCTGCTCAGTTTTCATCTGGTTGATTTGATTGGTGGTGCCAGCAAATTGCCGCGTGACAACTGGGGCAATCTCTCGGGCGAGGCGTGGGTTCCCTATCGCTCATGGGCACAAAAAGACCTGTTAGACCACATCAAAGGATCGCCAAAAGGGGTGGTGCTCGAAAACATTGGGTATGAAGCCTATATGGACCAATCGGGCATCGCCCTATTGGCCGAGCAGCCTAGCTTAATAGGCTGGATCAACCACGAAAACCTGTGGCGCGGCAATCCTCCTGCCATTGCGCGCTTGGCAAAAAATATCGAGCAGTTCTACAAAGGCGAAAACCCCAACGCCCGCGATTGGTTGCTGCAAAACCAAGTGCGCTATGTGTTGGTGACGGCGCGCAAACCCATGGCACCCGAAGTGCAAGCCAAGATTCAAGCGCAAATCGGCAGCGCCTATTCGTGGCAAGAGTTTGGCAAAGACCCGCTGGTCGGCGTTTGGGTAAGGAAGTAATGCCATGAAGATGCTGCATTTGGCCCTGATGGTGGGCTGGCTTTATGTCATCGGTTTGGCGGCTGGGGCATTGCTGGCCAAGCGCGTACCGGTGTTTAGCCTGGGCAAAGCCGTGGTGATTGGTAGCGGCCTGTTGGGTTTGTTTTTTATTGAGCATGTGCACGGTCTGGGCGATTTACGCATCGCCTACCCCCTGCTGTTTGTGTTGGCCTGTGTCATCCTGATTAAAAATCGGGGCGAGGTTTGGGGCTGGATGAAAAAAGACCACGCCTTTTTTATCGGCTTCGCTTGGGCTTTCTTTTGGCGCAACGCCAGCCCGGATATCAACACCGGCACCGAACACATCACCGATATGTTCTTTATTGCCAATTACGCGCAGGGCAGCACTTTGCCGCCGCCCAATTTGTGGCTGGCGCCTTTTGTGTTTGACTGCTATTACGCTTTTCAACACTATGCGGCGGCGCTGCTCAGCCGTATTTTCAGCATAGGCCCGGGCTTTGCCTACAACTTGGCTTTTCCGCTGGTGTTTGGCTATGCCGCCAGCTTGGTGTGGGAGACCACGGCCTACCACACGCGCTCTAAAACCTTTGCCTATGTGCTGATGGCGGCGGTGCTGCTGGGCGCATCGGGCGTGATTCCCTTTATTGAATGGTTGCGCACGCCCGAATTCAAAGATTGGCCGGTGATTGCCTCGATGCGTTTTATCGGTTCGGCCGAATTGCGCACCACCATAGCGCCCTTCTTTGCCGGTGGTGGGCGCGAGATCATGAGCTACCCGCTCGAATCTTTTGGCTACACCCTGATCATTGGCGACTACCATCCGCCGGTGTCGGCGCTGTTGGTGCTCATCATGTATGCGGCATCGATGCTGCTGTGGCTGCGCGAGCGCAATAAGCAAATCTATGTCTATGCCATGTCGCTGAGCGTGCCGCTCTCGCTTTTGTGCAATGCCTGGATCTTCCCGCTCATCGTCATCACCTACACGGGCTGGCTGCTGTACTGCTGGCGCGCCAAAGAGCCGATTCCGTGGGGCGTGGCCATCGGCAGTTTGGGTTTGGGTTTTCTGCTGGCCTACCCGTTTTTGAGCTACTTTGCCCTCAACTCGCTGGGCACACCGATTAAATGGGTGCCGTGGTCGCAAAAAAGCCCTTTCTTGCTCATCCTGCTGCAAAACTGGCCCGTCATCATCATGGTGGCGCTCTTGGCCTTTAAAAAGGAAAACCGCCTGTTTGCCTGGTATGTGATGGCCGCTTATGTGCTGCTGATGATCGTCTCAGAAAGCCTGTATGTGAAAGACGGCATGGGCGGTGAGAACATCCGCATCAACACCGGCATGAAGTGGCTGGCCTGGATTTATCTGTTTGGCTACCTCATGGCAGCGTGGTTGGCTTATGGCATCAAAAATAAAGCCGTGCGCATTGTGCTGTACGCGGCGATTTTGGTGCCCAGCTTGGCGCACGCCTATTACTTGGTGCCGCATTACAAAGCTTTTTATGTCAGCGACAACAAGGGCAAGCTCGATGGCACCGCCTGGCTGACGAATGACAAAGTCGTGGCCGATATGCTGCAATACCTCAAAGACGCGCCCGATGGCACGGTGTTAGAGCATGTGGCTGCGGATAACTTCACCCCCGGTGCGGCCTTGTCCTCTTTTGCGCTCAAGCCCGTGTACATCGGCTGGCCCATGCACTTGTTCACCTGGGGCAAGGGCTGGGGGCTGCTCAAACAACGCAAAGACGCGATGCTGGCCTTCTACAAAGGCGAGCAGCCCGACCCGGCCGATTGGCTGCTGCGCAACCGCATTCGCTATGTGGTGTGGTCGCCGCGCGAAACCAATTACGATGCCTTTAAAAAGCTCAAACCCGCCTTAGAGCGCGACTATTATTGGAAAGACTTTAACGGCAACCCCGATGCGCCTGTAGGCATCTGGGTGCGCCGCTAGGCTTGCACTTCAACCCAAGGAAACTCCCTATGAAACGCTGGTTTGCCACACTCGCCCTCGCCCTCTCGGTTTTCACCCTCACGGGCTGCGGCTATAACGATTTTCAACGCCTAGACGAAGAAAGCAAAAGCGCCTGGAGCGAGGTGCTCAACCAATACCAGCGCCGTGCAGATTTAATCCCCAATATCGTCAACACGGTCAAGGGCGAGGCCAATTTTGAGCAAGAGACGCTGACCAAGGTGATCGAGGCGCGCTCGAAAGCCACGGCCATGCAAGTCACGCCCGAGACTTTGAACAACCCCGAAGCCTTCAACAAATTCCAGCAAGCCCAGGGCGAATTGTCGGGCGCGCTCAGCCGCCTGATGGTGGTGGCCGAGCAATACCCCAACTTGAAAGCCAATCAAGGTTTTCAAGACCTGCGCGTGAGCTTGGAAGGCACAGAAAACCGCATCACCGTGGCGCGCAATCGCTATATCGACAGCATCAAGCAGTACAACATCTTGACGCGCAGCTTTCCCAGCAACTTCACCGCCATGGTGTTTGGCTACCAGGTCAAGCCCAGCTTTACGGTAGCTAACGAGGCGCAAATATCTACCCCACCAGCGGTGAATTTCAATAAATAAGTGATGGCTCACAAGCTGGATACGCTAGGCCTGCTGCGGGCATTGTTGCTCTGGTGCTGGCTGTGCAGCTGTGCCTGGGCGGGGGCGCAAGAGCTGCTGCCTGTCCCCGCCCTGAACGCGCGGGTGCTGGACCAAACGGGCACACTCAGCGCCGAGCAAGCCCAGGCGCTAGAGGCCAAACTGGCAGCGTTTGAACAGCGCAAGGGCAGCCAAATCGTGCTCTTGATGCTGCCCAGTACGCAGCCCGAAGACATCGCCAGCTACGCCAACCGCGTTGCCAATACTTGGAAGATAGGGCGCAAGGGCGTGGGCGATGGCCTGTTGCTCATCATCGCCAAAGACGATCGCAAGATGCGTTTTGAAGTGGCCAAAACCCTAGAGGGCGCCATCCCCGATTTGGCCGCCAGCCGCATCATCAACGACACCATGAAGCCCGCTTTTCGGCGCGGTGATTTCGCGGGCGGCATCGACACCGCGCTGGGGCAAGCCATGGGGCTGATAGACGGCGAGGCCTTGCCCGAACCCCAGCGCCATGCGGCTGCTGGCAAAAACGCTAGCTGGGTTGATAGCGCGGTGAATTTCGCGCTCTTGGCGCTGTTTTTTGTGCCCGTGCTGGCTGGTGCTTTGAGCCGCGTGCTGGGCAAAAAGCTGGGCGCCTTGGCTACAGGCTTGGGCGCAGGCGTGGTGGTTTGGGCGATTTCGAGCTGGCTATTTTTGGGCGCAGGCGCGGCTGTGCTGGTGTTTTTCTACGCACTTATCAGCGCGGCGGCTGGGCAGGGCGCTGGCCCCATCGTTTTTGGTGGTGGCACGGGCGGCGGCTGGGGCGGCGGGTCTGGGGGCGGCTTTGGTGGTGGGGGTTTTGGCTCGGGCGGCGGCGGCGATTTTGGCGGCGGTGGCGCTTCCGGCGATTGGTGAAGCTTCTTTTTCAGGGTCAAATAGGCGTTTTTGGCCGCAAAACCTGCCTGAGCAGCTATGTTTTTAATAGTTAAAACGCTGAGAGCAGCGCCCGCAAACGCGGCAGCGCTGCGCAAGCATTGGCTGCCGTTTGCGCTGCCCAGTCTGCGGCAGTTAGGCCGCGTAAATCAGCCACAAAAGCGCCTATGCGCGGCAATTGCAGCGGGGTATTGGGCGCTTGTACTTTCCCCTGTTCACGCAGCTGCTTAGCGGTGTAAGCCCAAGCCGGCGGCATATCGGGGCTGTCGGTTTCCATGACGATGGCCTCGGGCGGCAAGCGCCTAGCCAAATCCTGCAAATGCGTGGCGCGGCTGTGCGTGCAGGCACCGCCAAAACCCAGCTTAAAACCCAAGTCTAAAAACTGCTGGGCTTGCTGCATAGAGCCATTAAAGGCATGGGCGATGCCTCCGCAGTCAAAATGCGCCTGGCGCAGGGCTTTGAGCACCGCATCGACGGATTGGCGCACATGCAACACCAAGGGCAGGCGCTGCTTTTTGGCGAGGCGAATTTGCGCTTCAAAGACGGCGATTTGCTGCTGGCGCAGGGGGTCGGTGCGTAACTGCGGCAGAAAAAAATCCAAACCCGCTTCGCCCACGGCGAGCAAATGCGGGTCGTGAGCCTGCGCGTGCAGCGCGGCTTCTAACTGCGCCAGCGCAGACGCCCCCGCTTGCGCCACATACATGGGGTGTATGCCTAGGGCGTAGCCATAGCCCAAGCTGTGCGCCAGGCTTTGCACGGCAGCAAAATTGGCGGGCTCCACGGCGGGTATCAGCACCTGCTGCACGCCCGCTGCTGCTGCCTGCGCCGCCATGTTTTGGTTTTCAGGCGCAGACCAAACATCAAGGTGGGCGTGGGTGTCTATCCACATAGGGGCGCTGGGCTTGAGGTTTTTTGGGGTCAAATTGGCGTTTTAGGCCGTAAAAGCTGCCTGAGCAGCTATGCTTTTGATACTTCTGCGAGCTGTTCAACAAACAGGCCTTGCTGCAAATGCAGCTGCCGATCGCACTGCGCCGCCAAATCCACATCATGGGTGACGATGATCAGGGCGCTTTGCTGCTGGCGCGCCAATTGCAGCATCAGGCCGAAAACGGTTTGGGCATTGCTGCGGTCGAGGTTGCCCGTGGGCTCGTCGGCCAAAATGCAGCTGGGGCGGCTGACCAAGGCGCGGGCAATGGCGCAGCGCTGGCGTTCGCCGCCAGACAGCTCAGACGGGCGATGCTCTAGGCGCTGGCCTAGCCCCACTTGTTCCAGCGCCGCTTGCGCCGCCGCCAGTGCCACATCCCGCGCTTGGTGGCGAATCAACAGCGGCATGGCGACATTCTCCACCGCGCTAAATTCAGGCAGCAGGTGGTGAAATTGGTAAACAAAGCCCAGATGCTGATTGCGCCAGCGCCCTTGTTCGCCCGCCTTCATGCTGGCCCAATCGCGCCCCAGCAGGGTGATTTGGCCTGAGCTGGGCTTGTCGAGTCCGCCCAAAAGGTGGAGCAAAGTGCTTTTGCCCGAGCCCGACACGCCAACAATGGCCAGCACCTCGCCGGGCTGCACGCTCAGGTCGATACCGCGCAGCACTTCGGTGCGCAGCTTGCCTTCGGCATAGGTTTTGCTAACGCCTTGGGCGTGGAGGATGGGGCTGGACATGGTGGGGGCGGCTTTAGTGTTGAATGCTGAATGCTGAATGCTGAATGGCTGAATGGCTGAATGGCTGAATGGCTGAATGGCTGAATGGCTGAATGGCTGAATGAAGGCGGAGCACATCAAAAAATCGTCATTCCCGCGTAGGCGGGAATCTAGGTATCCGCCCCTTCCCCCTTTGGGGGAAGGCTGGGGTGGGGGCTTACGCCAGGAGGCCAAACCCATGCCCTGTAAGCCCCCACCCTAACCCTCCCCCAGTGGGGGAGGGAAGAAAGCCCTAGATTCCCGCCTGCGCGGGGATGACGAAGTAGCGCGGGCATGGCCTGCACCGCTTAAGGCAGCAAATCTGCCAGCACCTCAGGTCCGGGGCGGCCTATGCGCGCGCCTTTGGGGGTGTCGAGCAAGGGGCGCTCTAGCAGCACGGGGTGTTGTTCCATCAAGTCCAGCAGCTGCGCAGCGGTCCATTTGGTATCGGCCAAATTCAGCTCGGCATAGGCATCGGCCTTGGTGCGCAATAAGGCGCGTACCCCCGCAACACCGCCGCCCATTTTGTCGGCCAAGGCTTGCAGGGTGGCGCGGCTGGGCGGGGTTTTCATGTATTCGACCACGGCAAAGTCATAGCCCTTATCGCGCAAAAACTCGTAAGTCTGGCGCGATTTGCTGCAACCGGCGTAGTGGTAAAGCGTCATGTTGCTGGTGTTGCTCATGCCTCAAGCTCCTTGAATATGCAAAATGTCGGCTGCTTGGCGGGCAACAGCCTGCACTTGCGCGGCGTCTTGCCCCGTAAAGGTGATATGCCCCATTTTGCGGCCACGGCGCGGCTCTAATTTGCCGTAGAGGTGCAGATGCGCCCCGGGCAGCGCCAGCACTTTATGCCAGGACGGGGTTTGCGCCTGGCTTGACGCCGCATCGCCCTGAGTAAACCAGCAATCACCCAAGATGTTGAGCATCACGGCAGCGCTGTGCTGCACGGGCTGCACCAGCGGCAGGCCAGCTAAGGTGCGCACCTGCAGTTCAAACTGGCAGATGTCGCTGCCGTCCATGCTCCAGTGCCCGCTGTTGTGCGGGCGTGGCGCCATTTCGTTGACCACCAATTGCGCTTGGCCATCTGCGCCTTGCACCACAAAAAATTCGACGCACAACACGCCGATATAGTTCAGTTCAGTCGCTATGTTTTTTGCAGCTGCTTGGGCAGCGTTTGCAAGGGATTTTGGCAAATTGCCTGCAAAAACCTCAGTCTTGGCCAAAATCCCCTGGTGGTGGGTATTCAATTGCACAGGCAAATTCACTACGCTGCCGTCTTGCCCCCGCGCCACCAGTACCGAGCATTCGGCCTGCAGGGGCAGCATTTTTTCCAGCACGCAGGGCGTTTGCCCCAGGCTTTGCCAGGCCGCCGCCAGTTCGGCTTTGCTGGCAATGCGCACCTGGCCTTTGCCGTCATAGCCCATGCGGGCGGTTTTCAAAATGGCGGGAAAAAGCCTATCAGGCGCAGCCGCGCATTCTTCGGCGGTGGTGATGGGTGCATAGGGCGCAGGGCCCACGCCCAAGCCGCTGCCGCCGGCACCTTGGCTGCGCACAAAATGGGCTTTTTCTGCCAAGCGGTCTTGGGCGATGGCGACGCATTCGGCCGCTGGTGCAACTGGGCGGGTTTTGGCCAGCTGGCGCAGGGCAAAGGCGGGCACATTTTCAAATTCACAAGTAATGGCATCGGCCACCGCCGCCAGTTGCGCCAAGCCCTCGCCATCGTTATAGGCGCAAGCGATGTGCAGGCTAGAGGCTTCACCCGCTGGGCAGTTGGCATCGGGCTCTAACACCACGGTGCGGTAGCCCATTTGCTGCGCCTTGTGCACCAACATGCGCCCCAACTGCCCGCCCCCCATCACGCCTAGTGTGGGAATGGCTTGCGCGTTCAGTGCGCCAGGTAAAAGTGGGGCTGTGCTCATGTTTTGTTGCTGGGGTAACTAAAGGGTAATTATCGACGCAAAAAAACCCGCGACAGCGGGCGTATGCGTTTGACCTAGGGCGGCATCATGGCCAGATTTTCAACAAGGCCACCAATACCGCAACAGAGCCAAAAGAAACCCCTATCGTCCAGCGTTGCATATCCGCCATGGCTTTGACAATGCGGCTTTCCATTTCAGCCAAATCGGTTTTCAGGTTAGCAACTTCGCCCTGAATATCACCTTTGGTCGCCAATTGACCTGCATGCAAGGTGTAGCGACTATCAATACTGCGATTAATGGCATCAGCAACTTTGCGCGCATCTTCTTCGGCCACATTCGCTTTGCGCAGGGCATTAAACAGTTCTAATTCGATGGTGCTCATGGTTCAGCTCCTTGGCAATATGTCAGCCATTGTACGAGGCAAAGGCTGTCGTTGGATTTTAAATCTTAGCCATAAAAAAAGCCCAGAGCTTGCGCCCCAGGCTTTTCGTATCAGGTATCTGATTTTGTCGCTGGCTTAAACACCAGCTGCAAAATTAGAATACGTGACGGATACCAACGCCTAAGCGGTTGGTTTTGAAGTTAGCGCCGCCACCGATGTTTTGTTTGGTGTCGTTGTAACCCGCGTAAACCGTCGTGCGTTTGCTCAGAGCATAACGGCCTTCCAGACCGAAGGATTTGCTGCTGCCAGCAATATTAGACACTTTGGCATTGGCGTATTGGCCAATAACCGTGAAAGCGCCAACAGGTACAGTCACGCCCACGCTCAGAGCGCGGCCATCGTTTGTACCGATAACATCAGTTGTACGGCCGTAACCCAGGTTCAGCTTAGCTGGACCGAAGTCGTATGAACCACCAACAGTCGTTGTACGGTCTGTAGTGCCGCCGAAACCAATTTTGTCGCTTTGGTGAGCGAAGGCAACAGCAACGGGGCCGTTAGCGTAAGTCAGGTTCAGTGACACACCGCGACCAGCAGAAGTGGTAGGTGTTTTGTTCTCGCCAAAGTTCAGTTGAACCGCGCCAGAGAAGCCGTCGAAGTTAGGGCTATCGTAACGAACGCTGTTACCGTAGGTGTTCATCGTCACGCCAGCGGCAGCAGCAGTGCCACCAACTGCGGCGTAAACAGCAGAGAATGCTGAGTTGCCTTGGGCATCAATGGTGTTTTCGATGGTGTTTTCCAAAGGCGTGTCTTGACGACCCAAAGAAACCGCACCGAAGTCACCAGACAAACCCACTACGGATTTGCGGTTGGCGTTCAAGCCGCCAGCGCCAGTGTCCAAGGCAACAGCGCCTTCAATCACGGCAAAAGCAGACAAGCCAGCGCCGAGGTCTTCTTTAACGCTAACGCCGATACGGCTTTGGCTCAGGCCACCGCTGTTTACAACGGTTTGGCTAGTTACGCCATTCAGTTTTTCTGAACCAAAGTAAGCATCAGCAACGCCGTACAGAGTAACTGAAGATTGTGCGAAAGCAGCAGAAGCGGCCAAAGCGGCTACAGCAACGAGAGTTTTTTTCATGTAAATGACTCCAAGGGTTAAAAATCGCAGGGCGCTGCACTTTTACACGCTAGCGCTGCCTGCAACGGGCTTCGGTTCTCCCGAGCCAACCTCCGTTGACTAGGAAGTTGGCGCTATTGCACCAGACTTTTGAGGTCCAGGCAAAAGCTGGGGGCAAATAAGTGCGGGAAAACCATCATACTGTCGCAAATCTGCAACCTTTATGCTGTATGGCTGTCAGTCAT
>JAMIFN010000027.1:0-11576 GCA_035906235.1 Allobrachymonas sp.
AGCGTGTGCAGCTGCGCCGTGTTTTTCTCCAGTCCTTTGTAGCGTACCTTGCGGTAGCCAAACTGGCATTTGAGCACGCCAAAGGCGTGCTCGACTTTGGCTCTAGCTTTGGCCTTGGCTTTCTCAAATCGGTCTATCGCCCCTTCTACGGGATCTTGCTTGTTGAGCGCTTTGCGCTTGCCCGGGCGCATGGCAATGAACCAAGCCGCTGGCGTATGGACATCTGCCCTTTTGTCTGCCCCGGCGTAGCCCGCATCTCCCAAAATGCCTTGCTCTTGCCCGTGCAGAAGTTTGTGCACTTGGGTGACATCATGCACATGGCCTAATGTACCCACGAGGCTGTGAACCAGGCCAGAGTCGGTGTCGGTGCCAATGTGCGCCTTCATGCCAAAGTGCCATTGCAGGCCTTTACGGCTGGAGTGCATATCTGGGTCGCGTTGACCGCTTTTGTTTTTAGTGGAGCTGGGCGCAGCAATGAGGGTGGCATCTACGGTGGTGCCCGATTGCAGCATGAGGCCTTGGGCTTGGAGCAGGTGGCGCACCAAATCAAAGATTTGTTGCTGCAGCTTGTGCTCCTCTAGCAAGTGACGAAAGCGCAGGATGGTGGTTTCATCTGGCATGGTGTCTATGCCTGCATCCAAACCGACAAAGTGCCGATAGGTGGGCATGTCATGCAGGGCTTCTTCAACTGCGGGATCAGACAAACCAAACCATTGTTGCAAGAAGAAGATGCGCAGCATAACGGACAAGCGCGCTGGGGGTCTGCCGCCCTTGGCGCTAGGCTGGCTGTAGTGCGGGGCTATGAGCTGCTCAATCATTGACCACGGCACGACAGCGTTCATGCTATCCAAGAAGCGCTGCTTGCGGGTGCGCTTGGGTTTGATACTGAAGGTTTCGTGGGCTTGCGATAGGCTGATTTGCTGCATGTCCAATATGATCGCAGATCCGAAGCAGGTTTTGCAGAGGTTCCCTAGGGTGAGGGTTTGAAGTCATGGATTCCCCTCATGCCCGCGCAAACTGCAGATCCACCACGCTGGCGTCCAGGCTCTGCATGGGGTGGGTAAAATGCCCGTTTTCCGTTTTCGCTTTACTTTTTCCTTTTATTTTTGAGTTTGGTCTGTATGAAACCCGTTCGCGTTGGACTTTTGGGCATAGGCACTGTAGGCAGTGGCGTTTTTACCGTTTTGTCGCGCAATGCGGCTGAAATTGCCCGCCGTGCGGGGCGCAGCATTGAATTGGTAGCCGTGGCCGATTTAGACACTGCCCGTGCCAAAAGCGTCGTGGGCGATGGCGTTCAGATTTTTGGCGACGCGCAGCAGCTTATCGACGATGCCAGCATCGATGTGGTGATTGAGCTGATCGGCGGCTACGGCGTGGCCAAAAAACTGGTGTTGGCTGCTATCGCGGCGGGCAAGCATGTGGTGACGGCCAACAAAGCTTTGCTGGCCGTCCACGGCAGCGAAATTTTTGCAGCCGCCAAAGCCAAAGGCGTGATCGTGGCGTTTGAGGCCTCGGTTGCGGGCGGCATCCCCATCATCAAAGCCCTGCGCGAAGGCCTAACCGCCAACCGCATTGAATGGGTGGCGGGCATCATCAACGGCACGACCAATTTCATCTTGTCGGAAATGCGTGAAAAAGGCCTGGACTTTGCTGTGGTGCTGCAAGAAGCGCAGCGCCTGGGCTATGCCGAGGCCGACCCGACTTTTGATATTGAAGGCGTAGATGCGGCGCACAAAATCAGCCTGATGAGCGCCATGGCTTTTGGCACCGAAGTGCAGTTTGACAAGGCCTATGTCGAAGGCATCACCAAGCTGGGCAGCAGTGACATCAAATACGCCGAGCAATTGGGCTACCGCATCAAACTGTTGGGCATGACCAAACGCACCGCACAAGGCGTGGAACTGCGCGTACACCCTACGCTGATACCCGCCAAACGCCTGATCGCCAGTGTGGAAGGCGCGATGAACGCCGTGGTGGTGCAGGCCGATGCGGTGGGCACGACCCTGTATTACGGCAAGGGCGCGGGCAGCGAGCCTACGGCTTCTGCCGTGATTGCCGATTTGGTCGATATTGCCCGCGTGGCTGATGCCGCTGCCGAGCACCGCGTGCCCTATCTGGCCTTTCACGGCACGGCCGAACAAGCCCTGCCTGTGTTGCCCATGAGCGAGGTCGTCACCAGCTATTACCTGCGCCTGCGCGTGGCAGATGAAGCGGGCGTGCTGGCCGAGGTGACAGGCATTTTGGCCAAGGCAGGCGTCAGCATTGATGCGGTGCTGCAGCGCGAAGCCGACGAGGTCAGCGGCGATGCCGCGCAAACCGATCTCATTATCTTGACCCACGATGTGAAAGAGGGCGTGATGAACACGGCGCTGGCCACCATCGAAGCCCTGCCTACCGTGCTGCAGCCCGTGGTGCGTATCCGCAAAGAAGAGTTGGCGTAAAACCCCGCAATGGGGTTATGGGGCTAAAGGCAAGGTAAGGCACGGAAAACAGCATGGCAAAGACCAAAAATAGCCAAAATAGCCAACACCCGCAGGTGTTGGAGGTAGAGGTGCAGCGCCAGATTGGGCGCGGGGCAGATGTGGTGCGCGGTCAGTTTATGGATATTGCGCACCACATTCGTCAGAATGTGCATCCGCGTTTGACTTTTACCCTGCACACGCAAAACGAGACGGAGGTGTTGTATAGCCTCACGCAAAGTGTCTGTGGTTGCCGTTTGGTCGATGAATACCGCTCTAGCCTGACCCCTGCGGGTACGGTGCTGGGGGAGGTGTTGTCAGGCAGCAATGCGGGCATGAAAACAGAAATTTTCTTTGAGCCACTCAGCGCCACAGTCACCCACACGCGGGTGCGGCTGACAACGCCCTTGCAAGGCTGGGTCAGATGGCTGGCGCCGGTGTACGCTTGGGCGGTACGCAGGTCTTTGGCTCACGCTTTGGAACAAGACGGGCATGATTTAGAGGCTGGGCATTACCCTAGCTAGCCAGGGCGCAGCAGGCACCCATAGGCTGGTTTAACATCAGCGCCTTTGACTAAGACACAAGGGCAGAGGCTTATGGGCAAGCGATCGGACGCGACAGAGACCTTGGAATTTGCGCTGGCGGTGGTGCAGCGCATCCCTGTGGGGCGCAGTGTTACCACCACCGAAATCAAAGCGCAGTTAGATGGGGGTGGCATCGTGCGCGATGTGCGCAGCGTGCAGCGCATGATGGAGACGCTGGCTGAGCGTTTTCCTGAAATCGAATGCGATAAGCGCAGCAAACCTTATGGTTATCGCTGGAGCAAGGGTGCCAAGGGGCTGAGCATTCCCAATCTGTCGCTGGAACAGGCGTTGGTGCTGCAATTGGCCGAAAACTATTTGAAAAATCTGCTACCGCAGCAGTTGATGCAGTCGATGGGAGGTTTTTTTGAACAAGCGCGGCGCAATTTAGAGGGCAGCGACAATAGCCAGCTGGAGCGCCAATGGCCGCGCAAAGTGCGTGTGGTGGCTACCAGCCAGCCTTTGCAGCCGCCCAAAATCGCCGATGGCGTGTTAGAGGCGGTGAGCAAAGCCTTGTACGAAAACTGCTATTTAGAGCTGGATTACCGCAACGCCCAAGGTAAGACGCGCAGTAGCAAAGTCATGCCCCTGGGCTTGGCACAGCAGGGGCCGCGCCTGTATTTGGTTTGTCGTTTTGAAGGCTTTGAGAATGAGCGCATTTTGGCCGTGAACCGCATTCACCGCGCTAGCGCTAGCACTTTGCATTTTGAGCGCCCCAAAAACTTCGATTTAGAGCAATACGATGCCGATGGCAGCTTTGGTCTAGGACATGGTCAGCGCGTGCACCTAGGCTTTAGCATCGCGTCCGATATGGGGCAACATTTGGTGGAGTCCCCCTTGGCCGCAGGGCAAACGGTAGAAGCCTTGCCTGAGGGTTGGCTGCGCATCAAGGCCACGGTGCCCGATACCGATCTGCTGACGCGCTGGCTGCGCGGCTTTGGCGACGCAGTGCGCGATGTCGAGCGCACGGTCGTGGTGGCAGATGGGGATGCGCTTTAAGGTTGGGCTTTAAGGGCGGCCGCGCACTAGGGCTTTAATGGCTTGCTCGCCTAGCTCGAGCACCAGGGTAGAAAGCGGGCGGCAAACGGTGCGGTTGATGCGCCAGCCTTGTGCGCCCAGCAGGTATTCGTCTTCGTACACTGCGCCCAGCTGCGTCAGCACTTGGGTTTGGGTGTTGATTTGTTGGTAGTGCAGGCTCCAGATGGCGCGGGCGTGCTGCTCGTCCATTACTTCAATCTGGGGGTTGCTGCCGTGGTGCATTTCCACAATATGGGGCTGGCAGCCCAAGTCTTTAAAAATCTGGGCAACCGCATCGGCGTTGTCAAATACACCCACGGGGCCGTAGTCGATGTGCATGGGGCCATCGACAAAACAGGCACGCATGGCTGTGGCGTCTTTGGCATCGCAAGCGGCGAGATAGCGGTGTTTGAGTTGACGAATAGCCTCGATGGCTTCGAGGCGGGCTAGGCGCTGTTCGATGGTCATAAGTGTGTGGTTGGCAAATGTTGGGGGCTTAGTCGCTGATGAGCAAGCGTTTTTCGGCCTGCAAGGGGTCGGCGCCTGCACTGGTGTCTGATCCGACTTCGTCATCCAAGAGTGGGGCAGACAGGCGATCGAGTTGCGCGCTCAATTGGGCGATTTCGAGGGTTTGCGATTCCATTTCTTGGATGCGGTCTTCCAGTGAACCCGCAGCCTCTTGAATGCGTTCAATGGCTTCGACGCGCTTGGTGAAGGTGCGGCGCCGTTCGCGCACTTGGGCATCGAGCTGCGCGGCGGCAGCTTTGTTCCACAGTTCAACATCGGCCAATGCTGCGTCATAAATACCGCGCAAGCGGGTCGAGAGGGATTTGACCAAACGGTCTGCAAATTCAGGGCGGTTCAGGCGCAGCAGGTTGCTGACGCCCAAATAACGCAAATGGCCGTTCTCGATTTTTTGTAAATCTTGGGAGTAGCGCGTCAGATCTGGGGGGTCTTGCAGTTGCAAGGTGAAGCCGAATTCGGTATTCATTTGCCGAAAACTGTTTTGCAGCAGATTGTGCAAATCGGCGTTGATTTTTTTTGCTTCGGACAAAATCGCAGCCAAGCGCCCAAAGGTGTCGGCATAAACTTTTTTGACGCCGATTTTGAGTCCTGGCTCTTTCAGGGCGTTGCCTAAACGCAGGAGTTCGTCTTTGACGCGCGATGCGCTCATGGTGTTGAATAGCTCGCGCAGCATTTGCATGTGGACGGACTTTAGGGCGTGGATGCGCGCCCCGCTTTGGCTGAAGTCGCCTTGTTCTTGCACGACGCGGGCGCGCATGTGCTTGATGACTGAGGTGTTTTTGCCGCGTAAATTGGACAGTTCGAGGTTTTGTTCGGTCAGGTCGCGCGAACGCATGGTGAGGTTGCGCCCGACCTCTTGGCGCATAGCCGTCAAACCCACGGCAACATTGCGGCGCAAAATTTCGTTGCGTTTGTCGAGCATGGAGTGCGACAGGGCTTGTTCTAGCAGAGGCAGCTGGCTAGATTGCAACAAGGCTGCGTCGCCGTTGACTTTGGCAACCAAGCCTTTTTGTGCCGATACAGGGATGACCTGTTCTGCCGTAATGCCCAGTGTGCCTGCGGTGTTTTGGCGCTGTTTTTCGATGGCGCGTTGAATTTGCGCTGGGGTCGATAGCGCATCCCACATGGCATCAATTTTGTTGAGTACAACCAGGTGCGAAGCGCCGTTTTCGTCTTCGCCAACGAGGTGTTCCTTCCAAATTTGCAAATCTGATTTGGTGACGCCGGTATCCGCGCCCAAAATAAACACCACGGCGTCAGCTTGCGGAATCAGGCTGACGGTCAGCTCAGGTTCGGCGCCAATGGCATTTAGCCCAGGGGTGTCCAAAATCACCAAACCTTGTTTAAGCAGGGGGTGGGCAATGTTGATGAGCGCGTGGCGCCAGCGTGGCACCTCGACCAGGCCATCGGCGCCGATGGGCGGGTTTTCTTCAGGCGCTTCGTCGTGCCAAAAGCCCAGGGCATTGGCTTGCTCTTGGCTGACGCGCACGACTTCAGAGATTTTTTCAAACGCCTCGGCCAGTTGATCCGCGTCGTTTACATCTAAATCGATTCGTGTCCAAGTCTCGGGCGCGTTGCGCCATTCCATCAGCGCTTGTGGCTCTAGGCGGGTTTCAATGGGCAGCAAGCGCAGGCAGGGCGGCACGCTGGCGTCCCAGCCCAGCTCGGTCGGGCACATGGTGGTGCGCCCCGCGCTGGCGGGCATGATGCGCTTGCCATAGGCGGCAAAAAAGATGGCGTTGATGAGTTCAGATTTGCCGCGCGAGAATTCGGCGACAAAGGCCACCATGACTTTGTCGGAGCGCAATTGCTGCCCTAGGGCGCGTAGGCGATCTTGCACGGCATCATCGGCTAACTCGTGCTGTGCCAGCCATTGCTCTAGGGTGTGCAAACGGGCCGCGTAGCTGCGCCGCCATTGCTCGTGCAGATCAAAGTTTTCATTAAAACTGGCCAAAGCACTAGGAGCAGCGCTGGCGGTGGGCGTAGGGTTCGCGGAGAGCATGCAGTGTGCCTTGTCTTCTTTGTTCTTGTCTGAGGAAAAATTCATTCTAGCCAATTCGCCCGGCATCCTCAAACAAAAGCGTAGGTGCGCACTCAGGGGCGTTGGCAATGCGGGCAATAAAAGCTGCTGCGTTGACCTTGAATAAGCTGTGCGATGGGACGCAGACAGACGCGGCAAGGCTGACCGGCACGCCCGTACACCGCTGCATCTAGGGCGAAATAGCCCTGTTGCCCATCAGCATCGCTAAAATCTTTCAGGCTACTGCCCCCCAAAGCCAGTGCCTTTTGCAGCACGGCAACAATAGCGGCATGCAAACGCCTCGCTCGCAGCAAACTGATGCGGCCGGCCGCCGTTTGCGGGCGTATGCCTGCCTGAAACAGCGCCTCGCTGGCATAGATATTGCCCACCCCTACCACCACGCGCCCAGCCAGCAGCACTTGTTTAATGCTGGCTTTTTTGCCGCGCAAGCCCGCATGCAAAGCCGCCGGGTTAAAGCTTGGCGACAAGGGCTCTAGCCCCAAATTCCCCAGCAGTTTTTGCGCCACGGGGTCGGCTTCACCCAAGGGGGCATAAACCAGCGCACCAAAGCGGCGCGGGTCGTGCAAGCGCAGCACGCCTTGGCTGGTGCGCAGCTCCACATGGTCATGCACACCCTGGGGCGCCAGCTGTGATGCAAAGCGCACACTGCCCGACATACCCAAATGCAGCAGCAACATGCCTTGCGACAAATCGAATAATAAGTATTTGCCGCGCCTGCGCACCCCCAGTACTTGCAGGCCTTGTAAGCGTTCAGGCGCTGTACCTAAAGGCCAGCGTAGGGCTTTGCCCAAAGTGAGGTTTTCGATGCGGGCGCCCGCAATGCGCTCGGCAAAAGACAAGCGCGTGACTTCAACTTCGGGCAATTCAGGCATGGCAGAGTGGGGGGCGGAAAAACGCGGGCTCTGCATTATCATGCGCCACATGCCTTTCCCCCTCGCTCCTACTCGCGCTTGGCTATCCGTTTTGGCCAGCACTGTCTTTGGCCTGAATCCGGCGCTGGCGCAAAGCCCAGCAATGCCAACCCATGTGCCCAGCCCCGCACCCGAGACTGTAGCCAGCAGCCCGCGCGCACCTGCCGATTCGGGCATGGGCGCATCTTTGCTCTACAACAGCTTGCGTGCTGAACTGCTCGCGACTCAAGGGCAGTGGCAGGCCGCAGCGCAGTTGATGCACGATGTCGCCAAGTACGAACGCAAGCGCCCCGAGCTGTACGAACGCGCCACGCAAATGGCTTTGTTGGCTGGCAATCCGTATTTGGGTTTAGAAGTGGTGCGCAATTGGCGCCAGAATTTTGCGCAATCAGCAGACGCTGCGCGCTATGGCCTGCAACTGCATTTGCTGCTGCGCCAGCGTGATGCTGCGGTGCTGGCCATGCGCGATTTTTTACGCTACACCCCTGCGGCTGATCTGGATGCAGCCATGACGGTGTTGCCTGGCTACTTTGCCCTGCCGCGCGAGGCGGATAAGCAAAACGACTCCGCGCGCGCGCGCATGGATGTCAGCACCGCGCAAGCGTTGGAAGCTATTTTGCAACCCTATACCCAGCAGCCTGCACATGCTGCTACCGCCTGGGGTGTGGTGGCCAATATCCGTGCCCAAAGCGGGCAGCAGCAAGCTGCGGTACAGGCGGCAACGCAAACTTTAGCCTTGGATGCAGGCAATGCCAATGCGGCCTGGGTTGTGTTGCAGGCATTGCAAGCCAAAGGCGAACAAGGCGAGGTCTTGCAAAACCCCCAAGAGCGGACTGCCGCGCAGCAAGCCTTGGCCAGTTATGTGGCGAAAAGCCAGCCCAGTTCCAGTTTGCGTTTGCGCTACGCTGCCTATTTGATTGAGGTGCAGCAAAACCAGGCTGCTTTAGCGCAAATGCGGATTTTGACGGCGGCGCAAGCCCAGTCTGCGCGTTTTTGGCTGATGCAAGGTTTGATTGAAATGGAGATTGCCCCGCAAGACGGCACTGCCGATGATTCGCTGCAAAGGGCCTGGCAACTGATTCAGCAGGGCGAAGACGATGAGCAAGGCGCGCTGCGCGATGATGTTTTGATGGCTTTGTCGCGATTGGCGCAAGTGCGGGGGGATTTGCCGAAAGCGCTAGCGTGGTTGCAGCAGAGCGTATCGCAGGGCAATGCGCGAGTTTTGCAGCGCCGTGCGGCCTTGCTTATCAAACTAGGGCGTGGGGATGAGGCCTTGGTCTGGGTGCAGCAAATGCCCCTGAGTAAAGATTTTGACGCGCGAGAAAAAGAAATGCTGGCCGTCGAGGTTTTAAGCGAGGGCAAACAATATGCCCAAGCCTATGCGCGATTGGCTGGCTATGTGCAGCAGCACCCTAAGGATGATCAGGCGCGCTACCAACTGGCGTTGCTGGCTGAACGCAAGGGTGATTACCAAGAGATGGAGAGCCTGCTGCGTCAGGTGTTGGCCGCGCAGCCCAAGAACGCCATGGCCTATAACTCCCTAGGCTATTCTTTGGTCGAACGCGGCGAACGCTTGTCAGATGCGGGCGCTTTGCTCGATACGGCGCTGCAGCTCGAGCCGGACAACGCGATGATTCAAGACAGTAAAGGCTGGCTGGAGTTCCGCTTGGGGAATTTGTCCGCAGCACGCGCCTTGCTCGAGGTGGCATTTGCCGCCTTGCCCGATGCCGAAATCGCTGCCCATTTGGGCGAGGTACTGTGGCAGCTGGGCGAGCATGATGCTGCACGCAAAGTCTGGCGCACGGCCCTGGGTAGTGACCCAGACAATACCGCTTTGCAAGCTACGCTCAAACGCCTGAAGGTCAAGCTGTGAGTCGCAGCAAAAATCTAGTGGTCTGCTGCGCCTTTCTAGGCTTGCTGGCAGCTTGTCAAAACGCACCGCATACACCGCCGCCAATATCGACTGCTCTAGACACTGGCGCTGCAAGCGACATCGCTGTCACCGGTCGCATCAGTCTGAGCACCGAGCCGCTGCCGGGGCAATCGGCTCAGGCTTTCATAGCGCAATTTCACCTGCAAGGCAGCAGTGCGCAAGGCCAAATCACTCTGCAAACACCCACGGGCAATTTGTTGGCCGTATTGCACTGGCAGCCTGGCAGCGCCACCCTCAGCCAAGCAGGGCAAGCCGATCAGCCCTATGCCGATTTACCCACCCTGCTGCGCGCCGTCATGGGCCCGGCCGCGCCCGAGCCAGCTCTGCTGTTGGCCTGGCTGCAAGGGCAAAGCGGCAGCCACCCCGACTGGCAGGTCGATTTAGGGCAATATGCCAGCGCCGGCCTCATCGTCGCCCAGCGCCTGCAACCCCTGCCCCGCACCCATATCCGCATCAAATTGGATTCCAAACATGAGCAATAGCAACTGGTTAGACCAAATCCGCTGGGACGCCCAAGGCCTGGTGCCCGTCATCGCGCAAGAAAAAGGCAGCAAAGATGTGCTGATGTTTGCCTGGATGAACCGCGAAGCGCTAGAAAAAACCGCCGAATTGGGGCGCGCTGTGTATTTCAGCCGCTCGCGCGGCAAGCTTTGGTTCAAGGGCGAAGAATCTGGCCATGTGCAAACCGTCCACAGCATCCGCACCGATTGCGACAACGATGTCGTGCTGCTCGAAGTGTCCCAACTGGGGCACGAGCCCGGCATTGCCTGCCACACGGGGCGGCATAGCTGTTTTTTCCAAAAGCTCGATACCGGCAACTGGCAAGCAGCCGAGCCTGTCTTGAAAAACCCAGACGATATCTACAAATAAACTGCCATGAACGACATCCTCACCCAACTCGATACCACCATAGCCAGCCGCAAAGGTGCAGACCCCACCAGCAGCTATGTCGCCAAATTATTGGCCAAAGCGCCTGACGCGCCGCTGAAAAAAATCGCCGAAGAAGCGGGCGAATTCATCATGGCCTGCAAAGACGCCGATGCCGGCAAAGACAAAAACAAAATCGTCTATGAAGCCGCTGATCTGTGGTTTCACAGCCTGGTGGCGCTGGCGCATTACGGCCTGTCGGCGCAAGATGTGCTGGCCGAGCTGGCGCGGCGCGAAGGCTTAAGCGGCATTGCCGAAAAAGCCGCACGCAAGGCATAAATCATGGATGAAGCCAAAACCAGCGCAGAACGCGCTCAGGATTTAAACGCCGTCGGTTGGGTCAGCTATTTGCTGCATCTGGTCGTCGCCATAGGCGCCGTGCTGCCTGGCACCCAGGCCAGCGTAGCGCTGCTCTTAATCGCTTTCATTTTGGATTTGCTGAAAAAAGGCGATGCCGCCGGCACTTGGCAAGCCAGCCATTTTGAATGGCGCATCAGCTCGGTCATCTGGGCGGGCGTGGCCTATATCATCACCCTGCCGCTATGGTTGCTGTTTTTGGTACCCGGCTGGATCGCCTGGGGCATTATTTCGATCTGGTTCCTCTACCGCATCGTCAAAGGCATGTTGCGCATGAGCGATAAACAAGCCCTTGCCTGACCCCCCTTTATTTTTAAGCCTATTTTCGGACTTTTAGGCCGTAAAACCTGCCTGAGCAGCTATGTATTTAAAAGCAAAAATATCGTCTTATTCTGCCCTGATCGGCAGCCTTTTCAGTGGCTTGGCCCTGCTCGCGGGCAGCGCGGCAGCGCAAGAGGCCGCCCCCCAGGCCGACCCCGCCGCCTACGACAACTGCTTAGCCAGCCTGCGCAGCAAAGGGGTTTTTACCGGCATCAGCGCCGCCACTTGGGCTCAAGCTGCGCCCCAGTTGCAGGCCGATGCCAGCGTGCTGCCGCTCTTGAATAAGCAGCCCGAGTTCAGCATGCCCGTGTGGGACTATCTCGCCGTGCTGGTGGATGAAGAGCGCGTGCGCGACGGCAAGGCCGCCGCCAAAGCATGGGGCGATGTGCTGCAGCAAATGGGGCAGCGCTACCGGGTCTCGCCCTATTTGGTGGCGGGCGTGTGGGGCGTGGAAAGCAATTTTGGGCAAAACCTGGGGGGGCGCCCGCTCATCACCTCGCTCTC
>JAMIFN010000028.1:0-3989 GCA_035906235.1 Allobrachymonas sp.
CTTGGCCAGCTACAAGCCTGAAGCCATCTTGAAAATTCAAGAAAACGCGCTCAAGCAAAACATCAACACCCTGCATAACCGCGTAAATGAGCTGGGCGTGGCCGAGCCCGTGATTCAGCAGCAAGGCACAGACCGCATCGTGGTGCAGTTGGCCGGCGTGCAAGACATGGCGCGGGTGCAACAAATCATCGGTCGCATCGCCACCTTGCAAACGCGCATGGTGGATGAATCGGTTGAAGGGCGCGCTGCCGAATTTGGCGAGGGCGCCGTACCACTAGGCTCAGAGCGCTTTTTCGATGGCGACAAGCGCGCCGTCATCGTCAAACGCGATGTCGTCTTTACGGGCGATAACCTTACCGACGCTTGGGTTGATCAAGACAATAACGGCCAGCCTGCTGTGGGCGTATCGCTCGATAGCGCCGGGGCTGCGGCCTTTAAACAAGTGACGGGCGAGAACATCGGCAAACGCATGGCCATTTTGCTGTTTGAAAAAGGCAAGGGCGAGGTTGTTACCGCACCCACCATTCAAGCGCGCCTGGGCGATCGTTTTGTGATTACCGGCCGCATGAGCACGCAAGAGGCCGCCGACACCGCGCTGCTGCTGCGCGCGGGCTCGCTGGCTGCGCCCATGGAGATTGTGGAGGAGCGCACGATCGGCCCTAGCCTAGGCGCACAAAATGTGAAAGCCGGCTTTGACAGCGTGCTTTGGGGCTTTGTGGCTGTGGCTGTTTTCATGGTGCTGTATTACGCCATGTTTGGCCTGTTCTCTGCCGTGGCGCTGGGCTTTAACTTGCTGATGTTGATTGCCGCCCTGTCTATGATGCAAGCGACCTTAACCCTGCCCGGCATGGCCGCCATGGCGCTGGTGTTAGGTATGGCCATTGATGCCAATGTGCTGGTCAATGAACGCGTGCGCGAAGAATTGCGCGGTGGTGCTTCGCCGCAAAAAGCCATTAGTGCAGGTTATGACAACGCTTGGGCCACGATTTTGGATTCGAATGTGACTTCCTTTATCGCTGGTGCGGCGCTCTTGGCCTTTGGTTCTGGCCCCGTGCGCGGCTTTGCTGTGGTGCATTGCCTGGGGATTTTGACTTCGATCTTCTCTTCAGTCTTCTTCTCGCGCGGCCTGGTCAACTGGTGGTATGGCGGCAAGAAAAAACTGCAAAGCCTGGCCATTGGCACGGTTTGGCGCCCTGAAGGCGCTGCCCAGCATCCAGACAGCGAAGACGAAGTGGCGCAGCAAACCACCGCCACGCTCGCCGCCCCCAACAAGGCCTAAGCCGCCGCAGCCTTTTAGGAAGATCACGATGGAATTTTTCCGCATCCGCAAAGACATTCCCTTCATGCGCCATGCGCTGGTGTTCAATGTCATTTCTTTTGCCACCTTTGCCTTGGCGGTATTTTTTATCTTCACCAAGGGTTTGCACCTGTCGGTGGAATTTACCGGCGGCACTTTGATAGAAACCAGCTACCCGCAGGCCGCCAATTTGGAGCAAATCCGTGGCACCGTGGGCAAGCTTGGCTATACCGATGTGCAGGTGCAAAACTTTGGCTCCAGCCGCGATGTACTGATACGCCTGCCTGCACGCAAAGGCGAAAATGCGCAAAAGCAAACCGAGCAACTGTTTGGCGCCCTGTGCCAAAACGAAGCGGGGCAGGTGCAAACTTTGGCCGCTGACGGCCGCACCAGCATTGCCTGCCTGAAAAACGGCGCCCATGTGCTGGACTTAAAACGCAATGAGTTTGTCGGCCCATCTGTGGGGCACGAGCTCTACAGCAACGGCATCAAGGCGCTGCTTTTTGTGATAGCGGGCATCATTATTTATTTGGCTTTCCGCTTTGAGTGGAAGTTTGCCGTAGCGGCCATCATCGCCAACTTGCATGATGTCATCATCATTTTGGGCTTCTTCGCCTTCTTCCAGTGGGAATTTTCTCTGCCCGTTTTGGCCGGTGTGCTGGCGGTGTTGGGCTATTCGGTAAACGAATCGGTGATTATTTTTGACCGTATTCGCGAAGCCTTCCGCAGTTTCCGCAAACTCAATACCGAAGAAGTCATCAACCACGCCATCACCGCCAACATCAGCCGCACCATCATTACCCATGGTTCGACGCAAATCATGGTGCTGGCCATGCTGTTTTTTGGCGGCCCGTCTTTGCATTATTTCGCCATGGCGCTGACTATCGGCATTTTGTTTGGCATTTACTCCTCGGTCTTTGTAGCTGCAGCCATTGTGATGTGGCTGGGCGCCGAGCGCGAGGATTTGGTCAAAATTCAAGCCCCAAAAGACGGCGAACATACCGAAGCCTTTGATGGGGCGGTCGTGTAAAAAACGCTGCAAAGTCTGGCGCTGCTTGCAATTTATGGCTGCTCGGCTTTGCAAGTCCTGTGTTTTTTGTGCAAACTCGGCAAACCTCAATTGGCTTCGTTTGATTTTGTTTGATTTTGTTCTACCTCCGATTCTCGCGTGAATGCCTCGTCCTCTAGTCCCCACACTGCCACTGCTCTAGCAGCCCAAGCGCGGGAGCTCTTCGTCACGCGCGTGGCCGAGCAACTGCAGGCTTTGACACAGAGCCTGCCCGAGCATTTGTCCAATTTACTCAACGAAACACGCGACCCGCGCGAAGTGCAAAAGCGCCGCGATGCCTGGATTGCCTTTCCCAACATCAGTGCCGCTTGGGTCAAACAGGTTTTGCAAGACTGGAGCGCGATGGAGCACAGCAGTGGCAACACGCTGCCGAGCAATTTGGGCGGACTCGAGGGCCTATCCCTGATCGAAGACGATTCGGTTGAGAACAAAATCATCGCCTCGCGCATGGCGCTGCGCCTCATCGACAAAGTCAGTTGGGATTTGAATGACCTAACCGTGCGCATGAAAGCGCTGGAAAACACCGAAGAACTCAGCAAAAAAGATGTTCTTCGCCCCGAATCCTTGGCCACCGCCCTGCTAGATGCATGGCAAGAAGTAGGGATGGAGCGCAATTTTTGGCCCTTGGTACAAGACCCGGTGCTAGACCTGCTGTGCGAAAAACTGCCGGGCGCGTACAAAGAGATCAACGCCCTGCTGATCAGCCGCAATGTCATGAAAGAAATTGACCTGCGGCAGATGGTCAAACGCACCCCCAGTGGCGGCGGTGCAAGCGGCTCGATACCCAATTCTGGCAGTGGTGCCCTCGTCAGCGATAGCGCCCCTACGGACAACCAGCCGAGCCCAGCCGGTATGCAGCAAGGCAATATGGGCGGGGGAGGTTCTTCTTCTGCCCCCTACACATCAAGCCATGCTCAAGGCAGCATGCCTGGGCAGGCTGGGTGGGGGCAATCTGGTGCTAGCCGCCTATCACAAAGCACCGTCATCGAACCCAGCCCACCACCCATGGTGCCGGGCGCCCCTGCTTCGCGCCATTTTGGTTTTAGCCTAGGTGCTATTCGCCATCATGCCGAAAATGTCATGGGCGGCCTCAAACGCGTGCTGACCCAGCGCGTGGGCATGCCCAATCTGCAACGCACGCAAGCTGCACCCAGCCCCCAATTACTCGAGGATTTGGAGCCTGCAGGCTTCGATGCCATTCCCCCTGCCCAGGCCGCGCTCTTGCAGGCCGTGCCCTACGACGCCCCACCCGCAGGGGGCTACGCGCCTGTACACCTGCATAAAGCCCAAGAAGCCCTGCGCGAGCACTCCAACGCGCTGAAAAAAATGACCAATGAGAAGGCGGAAAAAGCCATCATCGAATTGGTCGCGCTGATTTTCCAGAACATCATCAGCGAGGATCGCATCCCCCCCAGCATCCGTATCTGGATTGCACGCCTGCAAATGCCCGTTTTGCGTTTGGCGCTAGAAGAACCGGAGTTTTTTGAATCCCTAGACCATCCCGCTCGCAAATTGTTGGACCATTTGGGTTCATGCGTGCTGGGCTTTACGGGCGATACCCCTAATGCCGAGCTGGAACAAGAGGTCAAGCGCATTGTCCAAGTGATTGAGCAATACCCAGAA
>JAMIFN010000029.1:0-27657 GCA_035906235.1 Allobrachymonas sp.
TCAAACCCGGGCAAGAGCTCGATCTGGGTGGGGAGGCTATCTAATCATGGCTGTAGTAAAAATCAAACCAACTTCGGCTGGTCGTCGCCATCAGATCAAGATCACGCGTGATCATCTGCATAAAGGCGAAGGCTTTGCGCCTCTGCTCGAGCCGCAATTCCAAAAAGCCGGTCGTAACAACAATGGCCACATCACCGTGCGCCATCGGGGTGGTGGTAATAAACATCACTACCGCGTTGTTGATTTCAAGCGCAATGACAAAGACGGTATCCCCGCTAAAGTTGAGCGCATTGAATATGACCCCAACCGTTCAGCTCATATTGCCTTGGTTTGCTACGCAGACGGCGAGCGCCGCTATGTCATCGCCCCCCGTGGCGTTGAGGTTGGTGCGGTCTTGATCAACGGTTCAGAGGCGCCGATCAAAGCGGGTAACACCATGCCTATCCGCAACATTCCAGTGGGTTCTACGATCCATTGCGTAGAGTTGCAGCCAGGCAAAGGTGCGCAATTGGTGCGTTCTGCTGGTGCCTCGGCCACTTTGCTGGCGCGCGAAGGTGTGTACGCACAAGTGCGTATGCGCTCAGGCGAAGTGCGCAAAATTCATATCGAGTGCCGTGCTACTCTGGGTGAAGTTGCCAATGCCGAACACAGCCTGCGCCGCTTGGGTAAAGCTGGTGTGAAGCGCCATATGGGTATTCGCCCTACCGTTCGCGGTGTGGTTATGAACCCGGTCGATCACCCCCACGGTGGTGGTGAGGGTAAAACTGGTGAAGGTCGTCACCCAGTCGATCCATGGGGTAACCTGACTAAGGGCTACCGTACCCGTAACAATAAGCGCACACAGTCCATGATTGTGTCACGCCGTAAGAAATAAGAAGGGATAACTGAACATGGCTCGTTCCCTGAAAAAAGGTCCATTCGTTGACCATCATTTGCTGGCGAAGGTCGAAAAGGCCATCACCACCAAAGACAAAAAGCCCGTTAAAACTTGGTCACGCCGTTCTATGGTGCTGCCCGATTTCATCGGTCTGACGATTGCTGTGCACAACGGCAAGCAGCATGTACCTGTGTACATTACCGATCAAATGGTTGGCCACAAGTTGGGTGAGTTTGCATTGACTCGCACCTTCAAAGGCCATCCGGCTGACAAAAAAGCCAAGAAGTAAGGAGTAGCACATGGAAACTAAAGCAACACTCCGTGGCGTGCGTCTTTCTGTAGACAAAGGCCGTTTGGTGGCTGACATGATCCGCGGTAAAAAAGTGGATCAAGCCCTGAACATCTTGGCTTTCACGCAGAAAAAAGCTGCTGGCATTGTGAAAAAGGTGTTGGAATCGGCCATTGCCAACGCTGAGCACAACGACGGTGCTGACATTGATACCCTCAAAGTCAAAACCATCCATGTTGAGCAAGGCACCACGCTGCGCCGTTTTACGGCCAACGCCAAAGGTCGTGGCAACCGCATCAGCAAGCCAACTTGCCACATCTACATCGTTGTTGGTAACTAAGAGGTCAAGAACATGGGACAAAAAATTCACCCCACCGGTTTTCGCCTTGCAGTAAGCCGTGACTGGGATAGCCGTTGGTACGCCAATAAGCGTGACTTCGCTGGCATGCTCGCCGAAGACATCAAGGTGCGCGAATACCTGAAGAAAAAGTTGAAAAACGCTTCTGTATCTCGCGTGCTGATTGAGCGTCCTTCTAAAAGTGCTCGTATTACTATTTTCTCTGCCCGTCCAGGCGTGGTTATTGGTAAAAAAGGCGAGGACATTGAAATTCTGCGCAAAGAACTGACTGCTCGTTTGGGTGTGCCAGTAGCGGTCAACATCGAAGAAGTGCGTAAGCCCGAAATCGATGCACAGCTGATCGCCGATGGGATTACGCAGCAGCTGGAAAAACGCATCCAGTTCCGCCGCGCCATGAAACGCGCGATGCAAAATGCCATGCGCATGGGCGCTCAAGGCATCAAAATCATGTCTTCAGGCCGTTTGAACGGTATCGAAATCGCTCGTACTGAGTGGTATCGCGAAGGCCGTGTGCCATTGCATACTCTGCGCGCCGATATCGACTACGCAACCAGCGAAGCTGAAACCACTTACGGCATCATCGGTGTCAAGGTCTGGGTCTACCGTGGTGACAACCTCGGCCGTGATGCCGTGCCTACCATTGATCAGCCGCGTGACGAAGAACGCAAACCCCGTGGTGGCCGTCGTGATGGCCGCGATGGTGATCGCCCTGCGCGTCGTCCGCGCGCTGGCGCCGGTGCTGGCAATGTTGCCCCTGCTGATGGCAGTGACAAACCCGCAGAAGCAGCAGACGCTGTGAAACCTACCGTTAAGCGCGTCCCCAAAGCCGCGCCAGCAGCAGCTGACGGTAAAGGAGAATAAACATGCTACAACCCGCTCGTCGCAAATTCCGCAAAGAGCAAAAGGGCCGTAACACTGGTTTGGCAACGCGTGGCAACACCGTCGCCTTCGGTGAGTTTGGCTTGAAGTCGACCGACCGTGGTCGTTTGACTGCACGCCAAATCGAGGCTGCCCGTCGTGCCATCTCTCGCCATGTTAAGCGTGGTGGGCGCATCTGGATCCGCGTTTTCCCTGATAAGCCAATTTCTCAAAAGCCCGCTGAGGTGCGTATGGGTAACGGTAAAGGGAATCCCGAATACTATGTTGCCGAGATTCAGCCCGGCAAGGTACTGTACGAGATCACTGGGGTTCCTGAGGCGCTGGCGCGCGAGGCTTTTGCCTTGGCTGCGGCTAAGCTGCCTTTGCGCACAACCTTCGTTGAACGCCTGATTGGTCAGTAAGGAGAAGTTATCATGGCTAAAAAAGATTCCAAAGTAACTTCTGCTGCTGATCTGCGCAGCAAAGATGACACCGCTCTGCAAAAAGAAATTGCCGATTTGCAGCGCGCCCATTTCAATCTGCGCATGCAAAAAGGCACGCAACAGTTGACTGATTTGTCGCAAATGCGTACGACTCGTCGCAGTATTGCTCGTGCTAAAACTGTTTTGGCTGAAAATGCAGCCAAGCAGTCAGCCACTAAATAAACCCAATTGAAGGAAAGCACATCATGACGGAAGCTAAAACATCCCTCAAGCGCACCTTGATTGGCAAGGTGGTCAGCGACAAACGCGCCAAAACTGTAACGGTTCTGGTTGAGCGCCGTGTGAAACACGAGCTCTACGGCAAGATCGTAATGAAGTCCAGCAAATACCACGCCCATGACGAAAAGGGCGAGTACAAAATGGGTGACACCATCGAAATTACCGAAGGCCGTCCAATCTCTAAAACCAAGAGTTGGGTAGCTACGCGTTTGGTGGAAAAAGCCGAAGCTGTTTAAATCGCAGCCCGCAGGAAAAGCTCCCTTAGGGGAGCTTTTTTTATGCCGCAAATGTGGCATTTTTTAGTCTGTATCAGGGATGATTTTTCGTCAGAGTTTGGGCATCATGCGAGACGAAGATTCACGGGTTTGTCCCTCACTTTTTTAGTTAAAGAGAAATCGGCAATGGAAGCATTTATCTACGACCATGTGCGCACCCCACGCGCCAAAGGCAAGGCTGATGGCAGCCTGCATGAAATTACGCCTGTGTGGTTACTCACGCAAGTTCTTGCCAATTTGCGCGATCGCAGCCAGTTGGATACCAGCTTGGTCGAAGATGTGGTTATGGGTACGGTCACGCCGGTGGGTGAGCAAGGCGCCAATATTGGCCGCATGGCGCTCATCAATGCGGATTACGCCCAAACTGCCCCTGGCGTGCAAGTCAATCGCTACTGCGGCTCTGGCCTAGAGGCCGTGTCCATAGCTGCGGCCAAGGTCATGGCTGGGCAAGCCGACCTCACCATTGGTGGTGGCTGCGAGATGATGAGCCGTGTACCGATGGGTTCAGACGGCGGGCCTTGGGCGCAAGATCCGCAGATGGCCTTTAAAAGCTATTTTGTGATGCAAGGTATTGCAGCCGATTTGCTCTCCACGCTGCATGGCTTTAGCCGCGCCGATGTTGATGCCTATTCAGCCGAGAGCCACAAGCGCGCTGCCCAAGCCTGGGAAAAAGGCTATTTTGACAAGTCCGTCATGAGCGTCAAAGACGCTTTAGGCATGACGCTGATCAGCAAAGACGAAACCATCCGCCCGCAAACCAGCCTCGAAACTCTGGCAGCCTTGAAGCCAGCCTTTAAAGAGCTGGGCGAAAAATGGGGCTACGACGCCGTAGCGCAATTCAAATACCCGCAAGTTGAAAAAATCGAGCACATCCACCACGCGGGCAATAGCTCGGGCATCGTAGATGGCGCTGCTGCTGTTTTAGTGGGCAATGCCGAGGCTGGCGCCAAGCTGGGCCTCAAGCCCCGCGCCAAGATTCGCTCTTTCGTTTCTGTGGGTTCTGAGCCGACCGTCATGCTTGACGGCCCCGCGCTGTCTGCGCGCATCGCCTTGAAAAAGGCTGGCATGGATGCCAAAGACATAGACTTGTGGGAATTGAACGAGGCCTTCGCCTCTGTGGTGCTGACTTTCATGAAAGAGCTCAACATCCCCCACGACAAAATCAATGTCAACGGTGGCGCGATCGCCATGGGCCACCCTTTGGGCGCTACCGGTGCCATGATTTTGGGCACGGTGCTTGACGAACTCGAGCGCACGGGCAAGAAAACCGCTTTGGTCAGCCTGTGCGTCGCTGCAGGCATGGGCACAGCCATGGTGATTGAGCGCGTTTAAACGCGCCCGCCTTGTGCTGACTGGAATAATAGATAAGACATAGAAGGAAGAAACCATGTCTGAAGTTGTGAAATACGCAGTAGATGCAGACGGCATTGCCACGCTGACCATCGACTACCCTGGTAAAACTATGAATGTCATCGACCAAGCCCTGATGGATGGCTTGAGCGCTGGCGTAGAAAAAGCCGCTGCTGATGCGGCTGTCAAAGGCATCATCGTCACCAGCGGCAAAGACACCTTTGTGGCTGGCGCTGATTTGAAGGCCATGGAGGCGAATCTTGACGAGATGATGAATGACAGCATCGAAGTCGCGTTTGATAAATTCGCTTCGCTGTCTAAAATTTTGCGTCGCCTAGAAACTTGCGGCAAGCCCGTGGCAGCGGCTATCAACGGCATCGCGCTCGGCGGTGGTTTTGAAATTGCCCTAGCCAGCCACTATCGCGTCTGCGCGGATAACCCCCGCATCAGCTTGGGTCTGCCCGAAGTCATGATTGGCCTGCTTCCTGGTGCAGGTGGTACGCAACGCCTGATTCGCATGCTGGGTATTCAGGCCGCTACGCCTTACCTGATGGAAGGCAAACAGTTCAACCCCGCCAAGGGTCTGGAGCTGGGCTTGATCAACCAAGTCGTGCCTGCCGATCAGCTCTTGGCGGCGGCCAAAGCTTGGCTCTTGTCTGATAAAGCCACGGCTGTTGCGCCTTGGGATGATAAAAAATTCAAATTCCCAGGCGGCAACGCCCTGATGCCGCAAAACGCGCAAGCCTTTGTCGTTGGCAACGCCATGATTCAGGCCAAAACCATGCGCAATATGCCATCGCCCATGGCGATTCAAAGCTGCATGTTCGAAGGCTCGCTCGTGCCCATGGACAAAGCCCTGCGCATCGAGAGCAAATACATGACGCAAGTGGCGCGCTCAGCCGCCAGCCGCGCCATGATCCGCACTTTGTTTGTGAACAAAGAAAAAGCCGACAAGCTGGAATTCCGCCCACAAGGCATAGCCAAATTTGACAGCAAAAAAATGGGCATGATAGGCGGCGGCATGATGGGTGCGGCTATTGCGCTGACCGCTGCCAAAGTCGGCATCCAGGTGGTGCTGATCGACATCAGCCAAGAGCTGGCCGAAAAAGGCAAACAATACGCCGTGACTACCCTGCAAAAGCAGGTGGATAAAGGCCGTATGGCAGCCGACAAAATGGCCAAATTGCTGGCTTTGATCACACCCACTACCGACTACGAGCTGCTGCGCGATGTGGACATCATCATCGAAGCCGTGCCTGAAAACACCAAAATCAAGGCTGAAGTGACGGCCAAGCTGGAACAATACATTCCTGCCACTTGCGTGTTTGCCTCTAACACCTCAGGCATTCCTATCAGCAAATTGGCCAAGGCTAGCAGCCGTCCAGAGCGATTCATTGGCCTGCACTTCTTCAGCCCCGCTGACCGCATGCCTTTGATTGAAGTGATTCGCGGCGAGAAAACCACCGACGCAACCCTGGCGCAAGCCCTCGACTTCGTTGCCAAAATCAAGAAAACGCCCATCATCGTCAACGATGTGTCGGACTTCTACACCACGCGCCTCATCGGTTCTTTCATCGATGAATCTATGCGCATGCTGAACGAAGGCGTGTCACCTGCTTTGCTGGAAAACGCCGCCAAGCAAGCAGGCATGCCAGTCGGCCCGCTCACCATCATGGACGAGCTGTCGATTGATTTGGCAGTAGGCGCCGCGGGCAACAAAGCGCGCGAGTACGACGACTTTGTGCCATCCATCACCGTGGCCACCCTGCAAAAGCTGTTTGACTTGAAACGCATGGGCAAAAAAGTCGGCCAAGGCTTTTACGACTGGACACCTGAGGGCAAAACCCTGTGGAGCGGCTTGAAAGAGCTTTTCCCAGTCAAGCCCGATGCCCAGCAGCCCCCAGTGGCCGATGTTAAGGCGCGCATTTTGTACGCCCAAGCCCTGAATGCGGCCGGCAGCATGGAGCGCGGCACTTTGACTTCACCTGCCGATGGCGATATTGGCTCGATCTTGGGCGTGGGTTTCCCCCCCTTCTTGGGCGGGCCTTTCGTCATGATGGACGAAATCGGCATTGCCAATTTTGTGCAAGAAGCCAAGCGTTTGGCCGATTTGTACGGCGAGCACCTGCGCCCCAATGCCTTGCTTCAAGACATGGCAGCCAAGGGCGAAACTTTCTACGGTAAAAATGCCCGCAAAGTTGGTGTTTAATCACGGCGATGCACAAAACCCCGCTGCGGCGGGGTTTTTTTGTGTCATTTTGGGCTTTTAGGCCGTAAAACCTGCCTGAGCAGCTATTAAAACTATAGAGGGTTTGTTTTGTTGTTTTGTTGCGAAATAAAGGTGAAATCTCAAATGAATCATAGAGTTATCACAGATTTGCAAAATCCACAGGGTCGAGCTGGGCTATCATCGCCGGCATGAAGCGCAGCGGCATGGCTGCGAACACCAGCATAGCCGCGCAAAAAACGGGCAAAACGCATAAGAAGAATATGGAATTCGATCATTTGGAAACGCCCACGCTGACCAAGGCTCAGCTCTCGGAATTGCTGCACCAAGAGGTGGGGCTGAATAAGCGCGAGTCGAAAGACATTGTGGATGCCTTTTTTTACATGCTGAGTGACGCGGTGATTCAGGGGCAAGATGTCAAGATCACGGGCTTTGGCAATTTTCAGGTGCGCGCCAAGGCCGCTCGTCCAGGACGCAACCCGCGCACCAGCGAGGCGGTGGCGATTGCGCCGCGTCATGTGGTGACTTTTCATGCGAGCCAAAAGCTCAAAGAGCTGCTCCAGGGGCAGGTGGAAACTGATGGGATGCCTGGCGATGTCGCAGCGGAGCTGCAGCCTATGGTCTGAGCTTGACCTAGTCCAATTGATAAGCATGCGCGGGAGGGCGTGGCATAGAATGCCTGACTTTGGTTTCTGAGGTGAAACTGAAATTACCGGAAAGCGATGCTGTGAACGCAGGGGCAGTGCATCCTGCGCTGACACCATCGATTTTTTACATCCATTGAAGAAAGAGGACAGGCAAATGCTAATAGGAGTGCCCAAGGAGACGGCAGCGGGCGAAACCCGCGTGGCCATCACCCCAGAGACGGTGAAAAAACTCATAAGCCAAGGCCATGAGATTCGTGTGCAAGCAGGCGCAGGTTTGAGCGCCAGCATCACCGATGCGGCTTACGCCGAAGTTGGTGCGCAACTGCTTGATGCTGCAGCAGCGTTTGGCGCCGATATGGTGCTCAAAGTGCGCAGCCCTGATGCCGCCGAACTGGCGCTGATGAAGCCAGGTAGCACTTTGGTGGGCATGCTTAACCCCTTTGATGCCGATGGCTTGCAAGCCTTGGCCGCAGCCAATATCACCGCTTTTGCGTTAGAAGCTGCGCCGCGTACCACGCGCGCGCAAAGCATGGATGTGCTGTCTTCGCAGGCCAATATTGCAGGCTACAAAGCCGTCATGCTTTCAGCCGACGCTTACCCGCGCCTCTTCCCCATGATGATGACGGCAGCCGGCACCATCAAAGCCGCCCGTGTCGTGATTTTGGGCGTGGGCGTGGCGGGTCTGCAGGCCATCGCTACGGCCAAGCGCTTGGGCGCAGTGATTGAAGCCTCTGATGTGCGTCCATCGGTTAAAGAGCAGGTGGAATCTTTGGGCGCTAAATTCATTGATGTACCCTACGAAACGGCAGAAGAAAAAGAAGCCGCCGAAGGCGTAGGCGGCTACGCCCGCCCCATGCCGCAAAGCTGGCTCGATCGCCAAAAAGCCGAAGTCGCCAAGCGCGTGGCGCAAGCCAATATCGTCATCACCACGGCGCTGATTCCTGGCCGTGCGGCGCCTATGCTGGTGAGTGAAGACATGGTCAAGTCGATGAAGCCCGGCTCGGTGATTGTGGATTTGGCGGCAGGCAAGGGCGCTGACGGCGTGGGCGGCAATTGCCCCCTGTCTGAAGTGGATAAAGTCGTGCAAAAACACGGCGTGACCTTAATCGGCCACAGCAATCTGCCGGCCTTGGTGGCAGCCGATAGTTCAGCCTTGTATGCGCGCAATGTGCTCGACTTCTTGAAGCTGGTGTTTGACAAAGAAGCCCAGTTCAAAGTGGACCTAGAAGACGACATCGTCAAAGCCTGCCTGATGACTCAGGGCGGCCAAGTTCTGCGCGCTTAAATTTTTTGTTTTTGAGAGATGTCCCATGGAAGTTATCAATCACACCATCACCAACCTCATCATCTTCGTGCTCGCCATCTATGTTGGCTACCATGTCGTGTGGACGGTGACACCTGCCCTGCACACGCCCCTAATGGCGGTCACTAACGCCCTGTCTGCCGTGGTGGTGGTCGGCGCTATGTTGGCCGCTGCGCTCACCGTCACGCCTTTGGCCAAATTCATGGGCGTAGCCGCCGTGGCTTTGGCTGCGGTCAATATCTTCGGCGGCTTTTTGGTCACGCGCCGCATGCTTGAAATGTTTAAGAAAAAAGAGCGCCCTGCTAAGGCAGCCTAAATCGGAGCACGAATAAAAATGGATTTTGTGAATTTTCCTCTGAACTACATCGTTCTGGCCTATTTGGTCGCTTCGGTCTTTTTCATTCAAGCCCTTAAAGGCTTGTCGCATCCCACGACCTCTATCAAAGGCAATACCTTTGGCATGACAGGCATGGCCATTGCCTTTTTTGCCACTTGTGTGCTGATTTTGAAAACCGCTGCCCACTTGAATGTGGATGGCATCACCGGCCTGGGCTATGTGCTCGGCGCCTTGGTGTTGGGCGGTGGCGTCGGCGCGGTCATGGCGAAAAAAGTCGAAATGACGAAGATGCCCGAGCTGGTGGCCTTTATGCACAGCATGATTGGCCTGGCTGCCGTGTGTATCGCCATTGCCGTGGTGGCTGAGCCTCAGGCTTTTGCCATTGCCGAAGCGGGTCAGCCGATTCCTGTGGGCAACCGCTTAGAACTGTTCTTGGGTGCGGCCATTGGTGCCATCACCTTCTCAGGCTCGGTCATTGCCTTTGGCAAATTGAGCGGCAAGTACAAATTCCGCCTCTTCCAAGGCGCGCCTGTGCAGTTCAAAGGCCAACACATGCTCAACCTCGTCATGGGTTTGGCTACTGTGGGTTTTGGCTTGGCGTTTATGTTCACAGGCGACTGGAATGCGTTTTGGGCCATGCTGGCGCTGTCCTTTATTTTGGGCGTGCTCATCATCATCCCGATTGGCGGCGCGGATATGCCTGTAGTCGTGTCTATGCTCAACAGCTATTCAGGCTGGGCAGCAGCGGGCATTGGCTTTAGCCTGAACAACCCCATGCTCATCATTGCGGGTTCGCTGGTGGGTTCATCAGGTGCCATCCTGTCTTACATCATGTGCAAGGCCATGAACCGCAGCTTCTTCAATGTGATTTTGGGCGGTTTTGGTGGTGAAGCGGTAGCGGCTGCGGGCGGCCAAAAAGAGCAACGCCCTGTAAAAAGCGGCAGCGCTGATGATGCGGCCTATATGTTGGCCAATGCTGATAGCGTCATCATCGTGCCTGGTTACGGCTTGGCCGTAGCTCGCGCCCAGCACGCGGTGAACGAATTGGCACAAAAGCTGACTGCCAAAGGCATCAGCGTGAAATACGCCATTCACCCCGTAGCTGGCCGTATGCCTGGGCACATGAATGTGCTGCTGGCCGAGGCCGAAGTGCCTTACGACCAAGTGCATGAGATGGAAGACATCAACGGCGAATTTCCGCAAGCCGATGTCGCCATCATTTTGGGCGCCAACGATGTGGTCAACCCCGCTGCACTGGAAAAAGGCAGCGCCATTTACGGCATGCCGATTTTGGAAGCCTACAAAGCCCGCACCGTCATCGTGAACAAACGCTCGATGGCAGCTGGCTATGCCGGCCTAGATAACGAATTGTTCTATATGGACAAAACCATGATGGTTTTTGGCGATGCCAAGAAAGTCATTGAAGACATGGTGAAAGCGGTAGAGGCGGTTTAAACCTCATTTTCTTTACCCAGCAAGAGCCACTCGCGAGAGTGGCTTTTTTTGTGCGTTGTGGGGGGCTTGTGGAGAGACTTTTTAACGATGAAAGCTGCTCGATGGGGCATGCCCTGCACTATTGTGGCCTGAGTTGTGGTTGCTCGGCCCGCTGAGGGGAAGATGCAAAGGGTTAGTGGTGGAATGGCTGTCAGGCGCCATTCTGGCGCTACTCATAGCATCTTCTGCTTGTTGTTGCTGCTGAGACAACAAAGAAGAGGGCGCTCCCAGATCAACGCTATTCGCCTGTGGTGTGGGGCGGGTATTCTTCGTTGTTGTGCTGACATCGTTCAAGAAGCGAATAGGCCGCTGCGTGCGTGGGGACATCTTGTCGCATAGTATTTGCAGGGATGGAAGGATTTCATCCAAATGGCCTTCATAGTTTTCTAGGATAGCCACGCCAAAATGGAAGATGATGGTGATGTCTTGCTGCAAATTCTTCGATGGCATTAGGCCTGATGCGATAAGCTCTACGGCGAGTTTGCCCACGCGTTCGCGGTCCGTGCCTTCCATCAGTACGGCTAAACGGTTGTCACCAATGCGGCCAATGGCGTCCATGTCGCCAAAAATCCGTTTGATTTTGATGACGGCGCGGAGTAAGGTTTGTTCCACGATGTCTTGCGAAAAATTTTGGCGCATATAGGCCAAATTACTGACATCAATCAAGAGCAAAGCTGCACCTTTGCGTTTGCGTGGCGTACTCATGATGGTGCGCAGACGCGAGAGAAAAAACGGCTCATTCAGCGTATCGGTTAGGGCATCGTGTGAGCGTATGCCTTGCGCACGGATTTGCATGGCCAACTGATGGCGCATCTTGAAGTTCATAGACGCCAAAATCAGGGGCATGACTGTCACAATTAGCGCATAAACGGGCCACTGTGAGTACCAAAAAAAGCGACCCCACCCCAAAGCCCCAACTAGGCTAGCGATGATGTTGAGGATAAGTAAGCCAAAAAATGCAGTGATAATGCGGCCAGTGTTGTCACCTACACGCCAGGCGATAAGACCCATGCTGGCGCAAAGAGTATGAGAGGTGATCAAGCCTAAAAAAACCGCTGGGGCGCCAAAGGTGGAGCGATCGAGCAAAAGATACAAAGGTACAACCGCTACGCACAATGCGGCAATTAGGCGCATGGCCCAAGCCAAGCGCGGTGCGCGTGACGGAGCTTGCAAAACCGCCCCTGCAAAAAATAGGGCAGCAGCGGCACTGAATAATTGCCAAACCCCTGTAGACGCATCGACCCATCGTGGCGCATGGGTAAAGCCTAAGTAACCGTTGAGCCCAGAATAGGCAAACAGCGTGGCTAAAGATGTGGCCAGATACGCGCCAAAGCCCAAGTGGGGGATATCTTTGAATGTGACAACAATAACCCCAATATAAAGACAGAGGAAAAGTAAGGCGCCCGCTACGACACCCATGAGCCAAAAATAGGTGCGTGAATCGTGCAGAAATTGCTGTTCGGTTTTCAGTAAAACGGGCAGTTGGGTGGCGATGGGATATTTCACGCGCACCCAGATATCTTGGGCTTCGCCAGCATACAAATTCAATTTGAAGGCGCTGGTGTTGGCAGGGTAGCTCCATTGGGCATTGGCGATGAGATCGCCTGCTTTTTGGGTCGGCTGCAAGCGTTGATCAGAGCCTACTTGATAGAGCTGCACATCGTCCAATAGGGGGGTGGGTATTTCAAGGATCCACGGGGTCAAGTCGGCCCCTTGGGTTTCTTGCTTGTTGTCGTGAGGGACGAGCACCCGTAGGCGCAACCAAGCAGCCCCCTTACTGCCGAGTGAAAATGTGTGATAGGGGTCGAGTGGGATAAAATTGCTGCGTTGCAGCATATCCATGATGTCCATCTCGCCACTGGGATCAACAAAGAAGCCCGTTTTAATCGCGGATAGCGGGACCTCGGCGGCTGTGAGTGTCGTACTGGGCCAGTTGGCCGTTAAAGGCGCGGTAATAGTCGTTTGCGCTGATGCCAGCGGAGACAGTAGTGCGGCGCAAACGCAAACAAGCGACCAGCTGCCCATTCGCAGTAAATCATTCAAATTGCGCAATAAACGGAGAAAAAACATGGGCGAACTGCAGACTGGAAAAACAAGGTGTTGCGAGGGGGGTAATAGCTCCTTTCCATCCTACCGCAATCGACTAAACTCCCGCCTTTCTTATACGCTATCGGAAACCCTGACATGAGCCTCAAATGCGGAATCGTGGGTCTGCCCAATGTGGGCAAATCCACCCTTTTTAACGCCCTGACCAAAGCCGGTATTGCGGCAGAGAATTATCCCTTTTGCACCATCGAGCCCAATGTCGGCGTGGTCGAAGTACCCGACCCGCGCTTGGCGCAATTGGCCGCCATCATCAGCCCCGAGCGCATCGTGCCCGCCATTGTCGAATTTGTGGATATTGCGGGTTTGGTCGCAGGCGCGAGCAAAGGCGAAGGCTTGGGCAACCAATTCCTCGCCCACATCCGCGAAACCGATGCCATTGTGAATGTGGTGCGCTGCTTTGAAGACGGCAATGTCATCCATGTAGCGGGCAAAGTCGATCCCATAGCCGACATCGAAGTCATCCAAACCGAGCTGTGCTTGGCCGACATGAGCACGGTTGAAAAAGCCCAGCACCGCTACGGCAAAGCCGCGCGTTCGGGCAACGACAAAGAAGCCACCGCCATGGTGGCCTTGCTGGCCAAAGTGCAGCCGCATTTAGACTTGGGCAAACCCGTGCGCAGCTTGGCGCTCAGCGCCGAAGAGCAGGCCCTGATCAAGCCCCTGTGCTTGATTACCGCCAAACCCGCCATGTTTGTGGGCAATGTGGCTGAAGATGGGTTTGAAAATAATCCGCTGCTCGACCGTCTGACCGCTTACGCCACCGAACAAAAAGCCCCTGTTGTTGCGATTTGTGCCAAGATAGAAGCCGAAATGGCCGAGATGGAAGAAGAAGACAAGCAAATGTTCTTGGCCGAACTGGGGCAAACCGAGCCTGGCCTAGACCGCCTCATCCGCGCCGGCTTTAACCTGCTGGGGCTGCAAACCTATTTCACCGCTGGCGTGAAAGAAGTGCGCGCCTGGACCATGCATATCGGCGGCACTGCACCCCAAGCCGCAGGCGTCATCCACACCGATTTTGAACGCGGCTTCATCCGCGCCCAAACCATCGCCTTTGACGACTTCATCGCCTTTAAAGGCGAAAACGGCGCCAAAGATGCAGGCAAGATGCGCGCCGAGGGCAAAGAATACATCGTTAAAGACGGCGATGTGCTCAATTTCTTGTTTAATGTTTAAACCCTATTTTTCAGGGTGTTTTTGGTGCTTTAGGCCGTAAAACCTGCCTGAGCAGCTATCTTTTTTATAAGAACCCCAGCCGCTGCTCACGCAATGTGGGGCGGTCTATGCTGGCGGCTAGTTGCTCCATATCGGCAGCGGCTACGCCTAGTGCGCGAAAGTGCTGCGCCCAGCCATCGACCACGCGGGCAACTCACCCCGCATATTCAGCGGATCTGGCAGGTGAAAAGATAGCACTGTCCCTCGGGTTTTCGTTAAAATTTAGGTCGCTGGCCTTGCGCCCTATTTATTTGCCCGCTTATGGCCACTAGAAAAAAATCTCCGACCAGACCAAACGCCCCCATCCTGCCTGTTGTACCGGATCAGGGTGAGCAAACGGTGCTGGAGCGCCAAACCCAAAAAGTTGAGCCACCCAAACGCTACCAAGTTGTTGTGCTCAATGATGACTACACGCCCATGGAGTTTGTGGTGGAGGTCATCGTCGAATTTTTTGGCAAAACCCGCGAAGCAGCAACGCAAATCATGCTCACCATCCACGAAAAAGGGCGCGGCATTTGCGGCTTGTACGCACGCGATATTGCCGAGACCAAAGCCGATCAGGTGTTGATGGCGGCGCACCACGCAGGCCATCCCTTGCAGTGTATTTCTGAGCCTGTTCCAGATTGATTGCTATCTATTAAGGAGCTCTCCAAGCAGATATTCCGGTGCAAATCGCCCTATTTAAAACATCGTGTGCGGTCTGGCGTCGTTTTTTTGACACCAGGCATTGTGAAAACGCAAAAACAGCCCAAATAGCGCTATATAGTTAGAGTTGTACCTGTCACTTTGGCGGCAGGCATAAAGGAAGCACCATGATTGCGCAAGAACTCGAAGTCACCCTCCATACCGCCTTTGTTGAAGCCCGCAAAGAGCGCCACGAATTTCTGACCGTCGAGCACCTGCTATTGGCCCTGCTGGACAACCCTAGCGCGACCGAAGTGTTGCAAGCCTGCGCCGTGAATATGGTCGATCTGCGCGCCGCGCTGGCTACTTTCATCAAAGACAACACCCCTGTTGTTGAAGGCACGGACGAGGTTGATACCCAACCCACCCTGGGCTTTCAGCGCGTTATTCAGCGCGCCATCATGCATGTGCAATCCACAGGCAATGGCAAAAAAGAGGTCATAGGCGCCAATGTGTTGGTGGCGATTTTTGGCGAAAAAGATTCGCACGCCGTGTACTACCTGCACCAGCAAGGGCTCTCGCGCCTCGATGTGGTCAATTTCATCGCCCACGGCATCCGCAAAACGGATGGTGCCACCCCTAGCGAAAATCCCGGCACGAGCGATAGCAATGCGGGCGAAGGCGAAGAGCGCGAAGAACGCAGCGACAAAGCCTCGCCCTTAGACCAATACACCGTCAACCTGAACCAAAGCGCCAAAGAGGGCAAGATCGACCCCTTGATTGGGCGCGATTACGAGGTTGAGCGCGTGATCCAAATCCTCTGCCGCCGCCGCAAAAACAACCCCCTGTTGGTGGGCGAGGCCGGCGTGGGCAAAACCGCCATTGCCGAGGGCTTGGCCTGGCGCATCGAACAAAAAACCGTGCCCGAAATCTTGGCCGAGGCCGTGGTCTATTCCCTCGATATGGGCGCGCTGTTGGCCGGCACCAAATACCGTGGCGATTTTGAAGCCCGCCTCAAAGCCGTGCTCAAAGCGCTGAAAGACAAGCCGCACGCCGTGCTGTTTATCGACGAAATCCACACCCTGATTGGCGCGGGCGCGGCCTCGGGCGGCACACTAGACGCGAGCAATTTGCTCAAACCCGCATTGTCGTCTGGCCAGCTCAAATGCGTGGGCGCTACCACCTTTACCGAATACCGAGGCATTTTTGAAAAAGACGCTGCGCTCTCGCGCCGCTTCCAAAAAGTGGATGTGGTCGAACCCACAGTCGAGCAAACCGTAGAGATTTTGAAGGGCCTGAAATCCCGTTTTGAAGAACACCACGGCGTGAAGTTCAGCAATCCGGCCCTGCAAGCGGCGGCTGAGCTGTCGGCCAAATTCATCAACGATCGCCATTTGCCTGACAAAGCCATTGATGTCATCGACGAAGCAGGCGCAGCGCAGCGCATCCTGCCCGCGAGCAAGCGCAAAAAAATTGTCAGCCGGGGTGAGATTGAGGACATCATCGCCAAAATTGCGCGCATCCCACCCGCCAGCGTCAGCAGCGACGACCGCAACAAGCTCAAAAACCTAGAGCGCGATTTGAAAAATGTGGTCTTTGGTCAAGACAAGGCGCTGGAAACCCTGGCCGCCGCCGTCAAAATGGCGCGTTCAGGCTTGGGCAAAGCCGATAAGCCTATCGGTGCCTTCTTGTTCAGCGGCCCCACGGGTGTGGGTAAAACCGAAGCGGCCAAGCAATTGGCACACATCATGGGCATCGATTTGCTGCGCTTTGATATGAGCGAATACATGGAACGCCACGCCGTTAGCCGCCTGATTGGCGCGCCCCCGGGCTATGTGGGCTACGACCAAGGCGGCCTCTTGACCGAGGCCGTGACCAAAAAACCGCATTGCGTGCTGCTGCTTGACGAGATCGAAAAAGCGCACCCCGATATCTTCAATGTGTTGCTGCAAGTCATGGACAACGGCACTTTGACCGACAACAACGGGCGCAAGGCCGATTTCCGCAATGTCATCGTCATCATGACCACCAATGCGGGTGCTGAAACCATGAACAAAGCCACTATCGGCTTTACCAATAAGCGCGAAACCGGCGACGAAATGGGCGACATCAAACGCCTGTTTACGCCCGAGTTCCGCAACCGCTTGGATGCCATCGTCAGCTTTAAAGCCTTGGACGAAGCCATCATCTTGCGGGTGGTGGATAAATTCCTGCTGCAACTCGAAACCCAGCTCGAGAGCAAAAAAGTGGAAGCCAGCTTTAGCGATGCCCTGCGCAAACACTTGGCGAAAAATGGTTTCGACCCGCTCATGGGTGCACGCCCCATGCAACGCCTGATTCAAGACACCATCCGCAAAGCGCTGGCCGATGAGCTGCTGTTTGGTCGCCTGATCGAAGGCGGGCATTTGACCGTGGACATCGACGACAAGGGCGAGGTGCTGCTCGACATCATCCCAACGCCGAAAAAGGAAAAAGCGGGCAAACCTGAGGCTGAGGCAGCCAGTTAAGCAGCACGCTTTAAAGCACCTAAGCAAAACGGGCTGATGTATCAGCCCGTTTTTTTTTTTGTCTGGAGAGAGCAGTCTTACGCTTCCCCAGATGATCCTAGCAGCTTAGCGCTTGCGGCTCGCTGCAGTCGTCGCTTTTTTCACATTGGCAGTGGCTGTATCAGACACCGTGCGCAGATTGGCTTGGGTCATTTCGCTGGCTTGCTTCATGACTTTTTGTACAGATTCAAACGCATTGCTGGCAGCGGCCATGCTGCTTTTGAGCATGGCAACGGCAGTCTCAGAGCCAGCGGGGGCGTTTTGCGCCACATTGTCCACCAAGCCCATAACTTTCTTTTGCGTCTCGCCAGTTTGCGATTCCAATTGTTTGCCCAAATCGGTGCCGGCTTGGGTGGCGATTTCGTACAGGTGACGGCTGTAAGAGGCGGTTTTTTCGGCCAAAGGTTGCAGCGCAGCAGCTTGCAGGGCAATCAGTTCTTGCGCGTCTTTAGCGCCCAAAACGCTGGCAGCTTGTTCTTGGGCATCGCCCAAAGCGGCTTTAGCGGCGGTGATGTTCAGATCAACCAATTTTTCAACGCTAGAAAAAGCGGTATTGGTCAGGCCAAACAAAGTTTCGATTTGGGCGCGCTGGGCAGCCAAAATTTGATCAACAGTCAACATGGTGACACTCTCCTGAAGGGGGTAAAAAGAACTCAGCAGCAGGGCTGGGCAAAATTGCTGCACTGCAACATAAATCGAAGTATAAGGCTTGCAAATGCAATTGCAAGCATTTTTTTGTGCGGTGCAGCATTTTTTTGTAAAAGTCCTTTCATTGCTCGGCTACGACAGCGCAGTTAGGCGCCAGAAACTCGGGTAAATTCGGGCTTTGGCTGATTTATCACTTGCTTCTTTTATGATACAAAACTCTCTCATCCCTGCCATCCCCCCATCTGCGCAAGCCAGCGTGAGCGTAGCCGACGCTGCCAGCGTTTTTATGGCCATGGAAAGCCGCTTTTCTTGCCGCGCCTTTACGCCGCAGCTGCCTAGCCGTGCTGATCTGGCCAACCTGCTTGAAGCGGCACTGCGCGCACCCAGCGGCAGCAATACCCAGCCCTGGAAAATTTATGTGCTGCAAGGGCAAAAACGCGACGCGCTGGTGGAAAAGGTTTGTGCTGCGCACAACGCCATCGCCCAATATCCCAGCTTGCTGGCGCAATACCCCGAGCCCTATGACTACTACCCCGAAAAATGGGTCAGCCCCTATCAAGACCGCCGCCGTGCCTGCGGCTTTGGCCTGTATGGCGTCTTGGGGATTCAGAAGGGCGAGCACCTGAAAATGCATATGCAGCATCAGCGCAACTACCGCTATTTTGATGCGCCCATCGGCCTGCACATCACCATCGACCGCGTCATGGGGCGCGGCTCTTTGCTGGATGCGGGCATGTTGATGCAAAACATCATGCTGGCGGCGCGTGCGCTGGGTATGCACACCTGCCCGCAAGCGGCGTGGAATATGTTTCAAGGCATCGTGCTGCCGCATATTGGCGCGGGCGAAGGCGAAATGCTGGTGGGCAGCATCGCCTTGGGTTATGCCGATGAGGCGCAGCGCGTCAACACCTTCCGCACCGAGCGCGAGAGCTTGGCCGATACCGTGCATTGGTGCGAATAAGGCCGCGCGCTTAGCCGCTACAATCTCGGGCTTGGTAGGAATCCTAAGCAGCAATGCAGCGGGGCGTTAGCTCAGTTGGTTAGAGCAGAGGACTCATAATCCTTTGGTCGCTGGTTCGAGTCCAGCACGCCCTACCATTTCATCGTACAAAGGCCGCCAAGGATGAATCTCCAGCGGCCTTTTTATTGGAGAATCAAGAAGTTATGGCAGCCGTAATTTGTGGCTCTTTGGCCTTTGATAGCATCATGAACTTTGGCGGCCAGTTTGCTGATCAAATTTTGCCTGACCAGATTCATAAGCTGAATGTGTCTTTTTTTGTTCCCCAGATGCGGCGTGAATTTGGCGGCTGCGCGGGTAATATCGCCTACGCCCTGCATTTGCTGGGTGGGCAGGCGCACATTGTGGCTGCGCTGGGCAATGATGGCGCGGATTACGCCAAATACCTAGAAACCCAGGGCATCAGTACCGCCCACATCATGCAGCGGACGGATATTTACACCGCGCAGGCCATGATCATGACTGATGCGGCGAATAATCAAATCACTGCCTTTCACCCCGGCGCGATGCAAATGGCGCACGAATGCACGATTCCTGCCACGGTTGGCGAAAAAGACATCGGCATCGTCGCCCCCGATGGCCGTGAGGCTATGGTGCTGCACGCGGCGCAGTTGGCGCGTCAAGGCCTGCCTTTTGTGTTTGACCCAGGTCAGGGTCTACCCATGTTCAACGGCGCAGAATTACTGGCCTTTATCGAGCAAGCCACTTGGGTCACGGTCAACGATTACGAGGCCGAAATGCTGCGCGAACGCACGGGTTTGAGCCTGCCCGAGCTGGCCGCCAATGTGCATGGCTTGGTGGTGACTTTGGGCAACGAAGGCTGCGATGTTTATGAGAACGGCAGTTGCAGCCGTGTCGCGCCGGTGCAGGCAGTGGCGGCGCTAGACCCCACGGGTTGCGGTGATGCCTTCCGTGGTGGCTTGCTCTACGGCCTAGAGCGCGGTTGGAGCCTGGCACGCAGCGCTGCGCTGGGTAACCACATGGGGGCGATCAAAATAGCCCATTTTGGGCCGCAAAATTACCATATCGACGCGTCAGCACTCTTGGCTAAAGTGGCTTAAATTAGCGTTAATTTGGGATAGTGGGCAAATTTAATCAGAAATTGTCCCATTTTTGGAATAGTCGGGGCTTGCTGCGTTTTTTGATACTGTATTTAAGATATTTTTACGGGGAATATGCCAGAAAACCTGCCTGAGTAGCTATTAAAAGAGGATTGATTTTTATGGAAAATAGGCCTAAAACAGTCTTGCTTGCTGGTGCTAGCGGCGTGGTTGGCCATGCACTGCTGACGCAATTGCTGGCCGATAGCAGCGTGGCGCAAGTGGTGGCGGTGCTGCGCCGCCCCCTGCCTGGGCAGCCGCACAACCCCAAGCTGGTGCAGCGCATCTGCCCCAATTTGCTGGCCATGCCCGCCAATTTGTGCGCCGATAGGCCGGTGGATGAGTGCTATATCACCCTGGGCAGCACCATCAAAGCCGCAGGCAGCCGCGCTGCTTTTCGCCAAGTAGATTTGGACGCGGTGCTGGCTGTCGCTGGCGTGGCGCAGGCCGCTGGCTGCCAGCGTTTGGCCGTGGTCAGTGCGCTCGAATCGAATGCCAAATCCCCGGTGTTTTACAGCCGTGTGAAAGGCGAAATGGAGCAGGGTTTGATGGCGATGAACTTTGCTAGGCTGGTGATTACCCGCCCCTCCATCATTGACGGCGACCGCGCCGCGCTGGGGCAGGTGCAGCGCCGTGGCGAAGCCATGGCCTTGCGGCTGATGAAAAGCCTAGGCCGCTTGATTCCCCGCGCTTTTGCGCCGATTACGGGGCAGACCATAGCCGCTGCCATGGTGCAGCGTCTGCGCGCTGATGGCGCTGGGGGTGAATCGCTAGAGGTTTTGCGTTCCGGCCAGATGCAGGCTTTGGCGCAAAAAGCCGTTTAAGGCAGCGCTCATCAAAAAAACGCCTTGGGGTTTTGTGAATCCCAAGGCGTTTTGTCTCTTCCACCCGCCCCCGCTGTCAGCAGCAGGGGCTAGGCTAGGTTTTATTTTTTGCTGGCCAGCGCTTTGATGACCTGCCAAGCATAAGTCAGCGCGCCAATCATAAAGACGACATCGCCAAAGGTGCGGAACCAACGCAGATCAACCAAATGCCCTTGTTGTAGGAACTCGGCGCTGCGGGCGTACCACATACCCTCAGAGATGCTGGCGTGGAACTGGAACAGACCCACAGGCAGCAAGCTGGTGAACATCATCATGCCCAGGCCAATATTCATGCCCCAGAAAGCGGTTTTCATCTGCCCTTCGCTAAAGGCTAAATTCGGGCGCAGATAGCGCATCATCAAGAGCACAAAACCCAGCGAGAGGAAGCCATACACGCCAAACAAGGCGCCGTGGGCGTGCAGTGCCGTCATGTTCAGGCCTTGCAGGTAGTAGAGCGAAATGGGTGGGTTGATGAAGAAGCCAAACACGCCCGCGCCCAACATATTCCAAAACGCCACGGCGGTGAAGAACATGACTGGCCATTTCAGCTTGCTCATCCATGTCGTTTTGTTGCTGTGGTTCCAGTTTTCCCAAGCCTCATGCCCCATCAAAATCAGGGGTACGACTTCGAGCGCGCTAAAACAAGCTCCGATAGCCATGACCGGGGTGGTTGTGCCCGAAAAATACAGGTGGTGGAAGGTGCCAGGCACGCCGCCCACCATGAAGATGGATGCAGACATCAGCGCGGCCGTGGTGCCGGTGCGCAGCGACACCAAACCCAAAGTCACGAACAAGAAGGCCAGCGCCGTGGTGGCGAAGACTTCAAAAATGCCCTCTACCCACAGATGCACAATCCACCAGCGCCAGTACTCCATGATGGTGATGTGGGTGTGCTCACCGTAGAAAAAGCCCGAGGCGTAAAACAGCGCAATGGCAATGACCGAGAAGGTTAAAAGCAGCAGCAGATTGCGGTCTTGGGTTTTGCCCGCTTTGAGTGCCGGCAGCAATGCACGCAACACCAGCACCAGCCACACGATCAGCCCCGTAAATTTGCCGATCTGCCACACGCGACCCAGATCCACATATTCATAGCCTTGGTGACCCAGCCAGAAGTTCAGGCTATCGGGCATGAGCTGCGCGATGCTCAGGTAGTTGCCAACATAAGAGCCGACGACCACCACAATCAAGGCGCCAAACAGCACATCTACCCCCAGCTTTTGAAAGGCTGGATCTTTGCCGCCGTTGATATAGGGCGCCAAAAACAGGCCAATAGCCAAAAAGCCACCAGCAATCCACCACAGCGCGGTTTGCAAATGCCAAGTGCGTGTGAGCGCGTAGGGGAAGTATTGCGAAATATCGATGCCGTAGAAGGTTTGGCCTTCCACCGTGTAGTGCGCCGTGAACGCGCCCAAAAAGATTTGCGCAATAAACAGCGCCACCACCAAAAAGGCGTATTTAGCCAGGGCGCGTTGCGATGGCGTCAGCGCTATGCCTGCCAGCGGATCGTGCTTGGGCAAGACCAGCACTTCCTCTTCTTGCTTGCGAAAGAAAGCCCAGAACCAGACCATGAGGCCCACACCGGCCATCATGCAGGCCACGCTGACCACAGACCAGACGATGTTTTCTGCCGTGGGGTGGTTGTCCACCAAGGGCTCAGGCGGCCAATTATTGGTGTAGGTGGACATTTTGCTGCCATCGGTGCTGGGGCGCTCGGTGGAGGCGGCCCAAGCTGTCCAAAAGAAAAAACCCGCCATATCGGCGCGTTTTTGCGCGCTAGGCAGGGTGTTTTCTTTCATGGCGTAGTGCACCCGGGTTTCGCGCAACTCGGGGGCGGCGCTAAACAGTGCGTCATAGTGCTGCGCGGTTTGCGCTATGGCCTGGGCGCGGTGCTCAGAGATATGCACCACACCAGCCGCATCGGGGCGGGCAGGGCGGTATTCAGCCTGCAGCTCGGCTTGCAAACCCGCTTGCTGCGCCGCCGTTAATTGCGCATAAGGCTGAGCAAACTGGGCTTGCGCGGCTAAATCTAGCCAGGCCCGCAGTTCGCGATGCAGCCAATCGGCCGTCCAGTCTGGGGCTTGGTAAGCGCCGTGGCCAAAGATCGAACCCAGCTCCATACCGCCTACCGATTGCCAGGCGCTTTGCCCCGCCAAAATGCTGGCTTTGGAGTAAATCACCTGGCCGCTAGGGCTGAGGATTTGTTCGGGGATAGGGGGCGCGTGCCGGTAAATTTCTTTACCGAAATAGCCCAAGATGCTAAAGGTGACCAGCAGCACTGCAATGAGTGCCAGCCAATACTTTTTATAAAGCTTCATGGAGGGACTTTCTGGGAGGACAAGGATCTAAAAGCAGCCCAGCAAGGGGGCTGTGTTAGGGCGGAAACCGACAGGGGGGTGTAAGCCAAGCGGTGACGCTAGGCAAGCAGTCCCCATTTCTTATTGCGCTTATAAGCAATAAATTTTAGGAATCTTTTTGGATTCTAGGGTTTGCCCCGAATGGGGCATTTGACATTTCTCAAACGCGCGCCGCCCAGGTCTTCTTTTGCTGTTGTTTGTGCGCAAAAAAACGCCAAGCGCCGAAAACGGTGCTTGGCGTTGCAGCGAAAGCGTGCGGCTGAGTACTCTTAGTGCACGATGATGTCTTTGGCGTTTTTCACCAAGCGCCCCATATACCAGCTGATGGTGGGGTTCAAGATAAAGGCCAAGGGTTTGGTCAAGGGGCGCACGGCCTTGAATTTTTGGCGGTATTCCTCGCGGTAATCGTCAAAATTGTGGCGTTGGAATTGCAACACGCGCTGGCTTTCGCGGGTATCCATCCAGTGGCTGTTAAAGCGTTCTTTGCCAAAAATATCGGGTGAAATACGCAGTCCCATGGCGTCAAAGGCGGCGTTGACCAGCTCGTAATGGGCGACGCGGCAATTGGCGTCTGGCCCGCCTAGGTGGTAGGTGTTGCCCACAGCCTCGGCCGAGACGCAGGCATTGCACTGCGCCAGCGCCACATCTTTGGGGTGTACCCAGTGCTCGGGCGTATCTGCGGCAATGACAAAACCCATGACCAACAATTCTTTGTCGGCGTTAGATGTCTCGCGCCCATCAATGGCTGCCCCCAAACGCACGATGACAAAGGGGATGCCGCTGGCGCGGATAAGCCCCTCGCACTCAGCCTTGTGGCGGGTGTATTCGGTATTGGGTGCCAGCGGGGCATCCACGGCTTTAAAACTGTCTGCCGTTTTAGCTTGGCCAAATACCGTGAAAGACGAGGGGAAAATCAAGCGCGGCATGGGCGACATTTGCGCAATGATTTCGGTGATTTTGGTCGTCACGCCGACATTGATTTTGTGCGCAATTTCGGGCTTATTTTCGGTGTGTGGGGGCAGCATAGCGGCGTTGTGCATCACGGCATCTACGCCTTGCAGCAGATCTTTTAAAAACGCTTCGTCGAGCAAATTGCCGTAGCGCACTTCCACGCCGCGTTGGGCAAAAGCCGCGCCTGTTTCGCGGTTTTTGGGGTTGTCTAAATCGGTGGCGCGCACGCTATAGCCTTTGGCCAAGGCTTCTTCGACCACCATCACGCCTACACGCCCCAGGGCGCCTGTAATCAATACTTGCATTTTGTCTCCGCGCCCTGCGCTGCTTCAGTTAGGGTTAAAGCGCGCTAGTTTAGCGTTTTGTCAGCGCGTTTTTCAGCGCGTCTTGCAGACTTTGCGGCAGCGCTTGCGCCAGCTCTGGCGGCAGAGGGCTAGAAAAATGCAAAACCTCGCCCGTTTGCGGCGCCTGCACCTGCAATTGCCAGGCGTGTAAAAACATGCGCGGCAGCACGGCGGCTGCGCCACCACGGGCTAAAAGCTTGTTCAAGGCAAAGTCGCCGTATTTGTCATCGCCCAAAATCGGGTGGCCATTGCTGGCTAGGTGCACGCGGATTTGGTGGGTGCGCCCAGTTTTGATGGTGACTGCTAACAAACTAACAGGCGTGAGCGCATCACCCACAGCCAAATCAAAACTGCCCAGCACCTGCACCAAGCTCACGGCACGCATGGCGTCGGGGTGCTCGTGCGGCACGACTTCCACGCGGCGCTCTTCTGCCGCGCTACCCGTGGCCACTTGGTATTTGCGCAAAGACTGGTCAATGACTTTGCGCTTAGCCGGCCAGCTGCCTTGCACCAGCGCCAAATAGGTTTTGCCCGTGCTGCGGTTTTTAAATTGTTCTTGCAGCGCCACCAGGGCGCTGCGTTTTTTGGCCACCAAGATGATGCCGCTGGTTTCGCGGTCCAGGCGGTGTACCAGCTCTAAATAAGGCGTTACGCCTGTTTGCCCCTGGCGCTGCGCGCGCAGGGTTTCGATCAGCCCTAAGCTCACGCCCGAGCCACCATGCACCGCCAGGCCTGCAGGCTTGTCGATAGCCAGAAAGCCATTTCCCTCATGAATAATGGCCATTTGCCGCGTAAAAGCTGCCTGAATAGCTTCTTTTTTTATAGCGATTGGCGGAGGCTTTTCGCTCAAACGCAGGGGTGGGATGCGCAGCACATCACCCGCTTGCAATTTGGTTTCGGCCTTGGCGCGGCCTTTGTTCACCCGCACCTCGCCCGAGCGAATGATGCGATAGACCAAGGTTTTGGGTGCGCCTTTCAATTCGCGCAGCAAAAAATTGTCCAGGCGCTGCCCCGCCCACTCCTCGCCTACGGTGAGCATCTGAACGGCAGGCTGGGAAACTGGTGGCATAAGCAGAGGAAAACCCGAAAAGCGCTCAAAAAAAAGACGCAAGCGCGCGAAAACAAAGAAAAAAAACGCCGCAAAGCCAGCGCTCAGGCTGCGGGTAAGCCCGTAAAAAGGCAAATTGTAGGCGCATATATAATGCCCCAGCGCTGCGCAAGCGGGGTCGGGCTAGGCACAGAGGCAATAGGCAGCAACAGCGCCAGGCGCCCAATTCAACGATAGCCCACCAGCCCCATTTGCAGCGCAAAGAAAAAAGCCCGCTACCGGAACTTGCTACAAAAACCGATAGCGCATGGGCAAACGAGAACAATCACTGAAATAAATAACGGAATTTCCTTAGGCTTTGCCAGCGGACGGACTGCTGGCTAAGACCTATGGGCTGAAAAAAATTAAGCTCTCAAACATGTTTTTCTGGATTTGGTTTTGCACGCAAAGACTGGCCCTTGGGCTGGTTCGGGCTAGTGTGGGCGTTTTTTGGCCCACAGCCCCACTTGCGCACCTGCCAAAAGCGCAGCCTTTGGCGCTGCCACAACCAGACGCTGGGCGCTGGCGCAAAGCTGCGCAGCCCCCAGCAATTTGTTTGCCTGCCCTTTTTCTGCCTGTGCCTGCGTGGCCTGTGCTGCGCGCCTAAAGCGCGCGTGTCCAAGGCCTACCCTCACGGCGTTTCCTTGCAGTAAGTTGGTGATTGCTTAGCGTTTGCTCAGCGGCTGGTGTGTTGATGGCGTGTATGCGTCACCAGCATAAAACCCTAGCTAGACTGAAGGAGCCATGCCATGAAGCGCATGTTGATCAATGCCACGCAGGCAGAAGAACGCCGTTTGGCGATTGTTGAGGGCCAAAAACTCCTCGACTACGAAACCGAAATTGAAGGGCGCGAGCAGCGCAAGGGCAATATCTATAAAGCCATCGTCACCCGCGTCGAGCCCTCGCTCGAAGCCTGTTTTGTCGATTACGGCGAAGACCGCCACGGCTTTTTGCCCTTTAAAGAAATCTCCAAACAGTATTTCAGCAGCAATGTCGCGCCCAGCCAGGCGCGCATTCAAGATGTCATCAAAGAAGGCCAAGACCTGTTTGTGCAGGTCGAGAAAGAAGAACGCGGCAACAAAGGCGCGGCGCTGACCACCTTTATCAGCCTGGCCGGGCGCTATGTGGTGCTGATGCCCAACAACCCGCGCGGCGGCGGCGTTTCGCGCCGCATCGAGGGCGACGAGCGCGCTGAGCTAAAAGAGGCCATGGACCAGCTGGAATACCCCAGCGGCACCTCCATCATTGCCCGCACCGCCGGCATCGGCCGCAACGCCAAAGAACTGCAATGGGATTTGGACTACCTGCTGAAATTGTGGAGCGCGGTCGAAGAAGCCGGCAAAGCGGGCAAAGGCGCTTTCTTGATTTACCAAGAATCTAGCCTGGTGATCCGCGCCATCCGCGATTACTTCCACGCCGATATTGGCGACATCCTGATCGACACCGATGACATTTATGAACAAGCCAAGCAGTTCATGCAATATGTCATGCCCGAGTTTGCGCCGCGCGTCAAACGCTACCGCGACGATACGCCCCTGTTCAGCCGCTTCCAAATTGAACACCAAGTCGAAAGCGCCTACGCCCGCACGGTGCAGTTGCCCTCGGGCGGCGCCATCGTGATTGACCACACCGAGGCCTTGGTATCGGTGGATGTGAACTCGGCGCGTGCCATCAAAGGCGGCGCGATTGAAGAAACCGCCACGCGCACCAATTTAGAAGCCGCTGACGAAGTGGCGCGCCAAATGCGCCTGCGCGATTTGGGTGGTTTGGTGGTGATCGACTTCATCGACATGGAAGAATCGCGCAACCGCCGCGAAGTCGAAAACCGCCTGCGCGACGCGCTGCGCACCGACCGTGCCCGCGTGCAGTTTGGCACCATCAGCAAATTTGGCCTGATGGAAATGAGCCGCCAACGCCTGCGTCCCGCGCTGACCGAAGGTGCCTCTATCCCTTGCCCGCGTTGCGGCGGCGCGGGGCATATCCGTGATACCGAATCCAGCGCCCTGCAAATTTTGCGCATCATCCAAGAAGAATCCAACAAAGAAGGCACCGCCGCCGTGCACTGCC
>JAMIFN010000030.1:0-3926 GCA_035906235.1 Allobrachymonas sp.
GCAAGGTGGCGGCTAAATCTTGGCTGTAAAACACCAGCAAGGCGCTGCCTTGGTTGCTGCGCGAGCGGTAAGACGAGGTGAAAAATCCGCCGTCTAAACCCTGGCCGGCAAAGGCGCTGTAGTCGGGGCCGTAATCAGTAAAAGCCCAGCCAAACACCGTTTGAAAAAACTGTTTGGTGGCCGCCAAATTGCAGGCGGGAAATTCGACATAGTTGAGTTTTTCGTGGGTGGGCATGGCTTGCTCCTGAAAGGATGGGGAAAGCTGCATTGTCGAATATGGAGGCTTGATTGCACGATTGGGGTTTGTCGTAAAAAAAACAGGACAATTGCAGGCCTTATGCCCTACCAAGTCAAAGAAATTTTCTACACCCTGCAAGGCGAAGGCCGTCACGCGGGGCGCCCTGCGGTGTTTTGCCGTTTTGCGGGCTGCAATTTATGGAGCGGGCGCGAGCAAGACCGCGCCAAAGCTGCTTGCCAATTTTGCGATACCGATTTTGTTGGCACCGATGGCACGCTGGGCGGGCGCTATGGCGATGCTGCTGCTTTAGTGGCGCAAATTGCCAGCCTTTGGCCTGCGGGTTTTGAGGCCGAGCGTTTTGTGGTGCTGACTGGCGGCGAGCCGCTGCTGCAGGTCGATGGCGCATTGATAGACGCACTGCACGCGGCGGGCTTTTATATCGCCGTAGAAAGCAATGGCACGCAGACTGCGCCCGTGGGCGCCAGCGGCGGCATAGACTGGATTTGCGTCAGCCCAAAACTGGCAGGCCCGGAATGGGTGCAGCGCAGCGGCCATGAGCTAAAACTGGTCTGGCCGCAGGCCAGCGCCCAAGCGCCTGGGCATAAGGGCTTTGATTTGGCTGCCATCGAACAACTGCCCTTTGAGCATTTTTATCTGCAGGCTATGGACGGCGCGCAGCAGACGGAAAATTTGCAAAGTGCCATTGCGCAATGCTTAGAACGCCCACGCTGGAAGCTGAGCGTGCAAACGCATAAAACCTTAAGCATCCGCTAGCCGGTCATAAACGCTTGAACACCTACCCGCGGCCGGCCCCAGTCACGCGCAGCCATTGGCCTGCATGGGCGGCAGCAGGTGGGCGCGTGCTGGCAGCTCAAACATCAGCTCTAGGCGTTCTTGCTCGCTCATGGTTTTGCGCCAGCGGGCGATTTCGCCCCGGGTGCGGTAGCAGCCGGCGCATAAATCTTCGCCGCTGCTGGCGTTTTGCATTTTGCACACGCCGGTGCAGGGGCTGGAGATGATTTCCGTGCTGGGGCTGGTGCTGATGCTGGTGCTATTGCTGCTCACGCTCATGTCCCTACACCTGCGCGCTTTCGTGGGTCAAGACTTCAGCCGCCAGCGAATTGGTACGCGCCTCGGTGATGCGCACATCGATCATCTGCCCAATCAGGCGCGGGTTACCGTAAAAATTGACGATGCGGTTGCAATAGGTGCGCCCTGTGAGCTGTGGGTTCTCAGGCGTGGAGCGGCGCGAATAGCCTTCGACCAAAATGCGCTGCACCGTGCCGATGCGGCTTTGCCCTATGGCTTGCGCTTGCGCTTCCACCACCGATTGCAGGTGTTGTAGGCGTTTGAGCTTGACATCGTGCGGCGTGTCGTCGTGCAGATTGGCCGCAGGCGTGCCCGGGCGTGGGCTGTAGATAAAGCTGAACGAAATGTCGTAGCCCACATCCTCAATCAGCGCCATCATTTTGTTGAAATCGTCCTCGGTTTCGCCTGGAAAACCGACGATAAAGTCGCTGGACAAACACATATCCGGGCGTACCGCCTTGAGTTTGCGTATCAGGGATTTGTATTCCAGCGCGGTGTAGCCGCGTTTCATGGCCATCAAAATGCGGTCGGATCCGTGCTGCACCGGCAGGTGCAGATGGCTGACCAGTTTGGGGATTTTGGCGTAGGCGTCGATCAGGCGCTGGGTGAATTCTTTGGGGTGGCTGGTGGTGTAACGAATGCGTTCGATGCCCGGCACTTCGGCCACAAATTCCAGCAGCTCGGCAAAATCACAAACATGGCCATCGGCGGCTTGCCCACGGTAGGCGTTCACATTTTGCCCCAGCAGGGTGATTTCCTTCACGCCTTGGTCGGCCAGGCCTGCAACTTCTACCAACACATCTTCAAAGGGGCGGCTGACTTCTTCGCCACGGGTATAGGGCACGACGCAATAGCTGCAGTATTTGCTGCAGCCTTCCATGATGCTGACAAAGGCCGATGGGCCATCCACGCGGGCGGGCGGCAGGTGGTCGAATTTTTCGATTTCAGGAAAAGAAATATCCACCTGCGAGAGTTGCTGCTGCTTGGCTTTGCCCAGCAGTTCGGGCAGGCGGTGGATGGTTTGCGGGCCAAAGACGACATCCACATAGGGCGCGCGGTTGATGATGGCCGCGCCCTCTTGGCTGGCCACGCAGCCGCCCACGCCGATTTGCACGCCTTTGGCTTTTAAATGTTTGATGCGGCCTAAATCGCTAAAAACTTTTTCTTGCGCTTTTTCGCGCACCGAGCAGGTGTTGAACAGCACCAAATCGGCCTCTTCGGGGTTGTCGGTGCGCTCATAGCCTTGGGCGGCGTGCATGAGATCGACCATTTTGTCCGAGTCGTACTCGTTCATTTGGCAGCCAAAGGATTTGATAAAGACTTTTTTGCTCATGTTGCGGGCTGTTTTTTAGTATAAAAATGATAGCTTTTCAGGCAGGTTTTACGGCTTAAAACGCCAAAAACACACTTAAAAATACGGGGCTTTATAAAAGCAAGAGGACCGTCGATTGCATTTTTCTCGTCATTCCCGCGAAGTGCCTGCCCCTGCGAAGGCAGGGGCGGGAATCCACCAGACGAAACCCAAGCCTCGAGTTACAGAACATAGGTTTGGGCGAGGTGGATGCCAGCCTAGGCTGGCATGAGGAAATCCGAAATGCATGACCCCCGTTTGCACGGGAGTGACAAGCTCAACTGTGCCAGGTGGCCACCAGCTTATTTCTCGATGGTGGTACCGGGGCTGTGCGTAGCCACAGGATGGCTGACTGGGCTAGGCGCCAGCGTAGGCACGGGGCTGGGCGTGCTGCGCACGACACCATTGGCGGCATCGACGAGGCGTTGGCGCTCGGCCAAGCTGGGGAAGGCTTTGCGCTGCGCCGGATTTTTGCGTGGCGTGGTTTTAGCCTCTTGCGCGCTCAGTAACCAGACTTCGCTGATTTGCCCCATGCCGTTGCGGCGGTAGTTCACCAATTGTTTTTGTCCCGCCAAGGTCACGGGCAATTGCACGCGATTGTGCAGATTGAAAATGCGCGCGCCAGGGGCAAGTTGTTCTTGGGCATTACCCATTTGCACCACTGTGCCTTGAAGCACGGTGAATTCCCCGCGCTCAACATCCACAGGGAAAGTGCGTTGACCATCAGGCGCAAAGTGTTGCGCACTGGCGCTGCCCGCCCAAGCAAGGGTCAGGCAAAGAGCTGCGCGAAGAAAAAATGGGGTGTTGCAGCGGTTCATGGTTGTAGATCCAGAGGCTGGAAAAAGTTAAAGGTAGGCGGATTCTAAGGCTTACTTGGATCGGCTACCCCAAACGCGCCACTGCGCTGGGGCGTACCACGCGTTCGGTCGTCGTTTTATCTACCCAACGCGGGAAAAAGCGTTCCACCAGTTTGCGCTCGGTATCCATCCAGGCGGCGTACATGGCTGGCAAGGCCAGCAGGGTCAGCCCCGTGGCAGCGACCAGCCCCCCCATGATGGCAACAGCCATCGGCCCCCAAAACAGGCTGCGTGTGAGCGGGATCATGGCCAAAATCGCCGCCGCCGCTGTTAGCGCAATTGGGCGCATACGCTGGATGGTGGCGATGACGATAGCGTCCCACATGATGTGGCCGCGCTGGCGTTCTTCTTCGATTTGGTCAATCAAAATCACCGAGTTACGCTGAATCAT
>JAMIFN010000031.1:0-3221 GCA_035906235.1 Allobrachymonas sp.
CATGGTGTCGCCCACAAAATTGGGCGCGCCCAGTTTGATTTTCAGGTCTTTGAAAATGCATTCAGGGCCAAAGGCTTCTTCAATAAAGCGTTGGCAAAAGCCGTTGGTGGTGAGGATATTCATAAAAATGTGCGGCGAGCCGAGTTTGCGCGTGGCTTCCAAATCGTGGTGCACATTTTCATAATCGCGCGTAGCCATGGCCGTGGCGGTAATCAGCGTGGCGGTAATGGGCACGCTCAGGGCGGGCAGTTCCCAGCCCGCATCTACGCTGGCAAAGCTTTTGGTGGGTGCTAGTGCTTGGCTCATGCTGCGGCTCCTTGCGTCATTTCTGCTGCGTCGTATTTCCAGCCCAGTTTGTCGTTGCCAGCTATCCAGCGGCCTAGGGCGGCCAAGTTTTGCTCGATACCGCCGTGGGCGATATTGAGCTGGCGGCTCCAGCAGCCAAAGCGGTGTACGGGGTAGGTGATATCCACGCCTATGCCGCCGTGCACATGCTGCGCGGCGTGGCCGACCAAATGCCCAGCCTCGCAAGCCAGCACGCGGGTGGCGTAGGCTTGGGGCGTGCTGGGTAGATTTGCATCCAGGCGATAGGCCAGTTGGTAAAGGGCAGAGCGCAGGGCTTCGACGGCGATTTGGCAATCGGCCATTTTGCCTTGCACCAGTTGGAAAGTACCGATGGGGCGTTCAAACTGTTTGCGCTCACTCACATAAGCGACCGTTTGTTTGAGGTGTTCGGCGGATACGCCCAATTGCTGCGCGGCTAGGCAAGCAATCACGCGCGGCTCTAGCCAAGCGGCAGCGCCTGCGCCCAATACGGCGTTGGCGGGCACTTGCACATTGGCCAAGGCAATTTCGGCCACGCCGGTTTGCGCGTGGTTGCGGCCTGCGGTGCGCGTAATGCCCGCAGCTGCCAAATCGACCAAAGCCAAACGCGTTTGCCCGGCGACATCAGCGGCCAGCAAAGCGTGGCTGGCGCTATCGGCAAAGGCGACGCCGCCGATGTTGCCACTCAGCACCAAGCCACCAGCAGCCTCGCTGCCACGCACGCCAGCTTGCAAAGCCAGGGCGATGATGGCCTCTGCGCCCAAATCAGCCTGTGCGCCAAATGCGGCAGCTGCCTGCAGCGCCAGCTGGCCTTGCCACAGGGGCACTTGCGCCAGGGCGCGGCCTTGTTCAATGACCACGGCCATCAGCTCGGTCATGCCTTGCTCTAGGCCGCCTGCGGCCTCGTTCAGCACAATGGCTGACAAGCCGTTGTCCATGCATTGCTGCCACAGGGCTTGCATATAGCCGGCCTCGCCCGCTTCGTAGGCTACTTGCTGCTCAGGCGCGCAAAAATCGGCAAATAGGGCTTTGGCGCTGTCGGCAAAAGCCAGTTGGTCTTCGTTAAGTTTGAAATCCATGTGGTGTTCTCCTGCTTTTGTTGCGCTTTAGCCCACCACCCGCCACTGTGGCAGGGTCATGGTGCCGTCGTTAAAGGTGTTGAATTCCACCTGTACGCGTTGGCCAATTTGGTATTCGTTGGATTTGAGGCCGAGCAACTGGCCAACGAGGCGCGTGCCTTCGTCCAGTTCAATCAGGCCGATGGGGTTGGGGTGATCAAAAGGCGGCACTTCGGGGTAATGCATGACGACAAAGCTGTAGATATGGCCTTGGCCTTTGCTCTCTACTGCGTCCCATTCGAATGATTGGCATTCGGGGCAGGCCGGGCCTGGCGGGTGGCGCAGGGTTTGGCAGGCTTTGCAACGCTGAATCATCAGCTTGCCTTGGTTGACGCCATCCCACCAAAACTGCGTATCGGGGCTGATGCCAGGCGTGCTGCGGCCGATTTTGGGCAGGGCAGAGGCGCCGCCTTTACCTTCTTCAATGGGCTTAGGCGCGTTGGTCGGTTTGAATTTGAACAGGCGGAACATCATGCTGCCCACGCATTCATCTTCGCCGCCAGCCTCGTTCACACTGTAATAAGTTTGCATCTGCGTGACGAAATAGCCCACGCCCAAGCCTGTGGCTTTTTCTTCGCTGATGTCGGTGATGGTGCTGGTGTAGTACAGGCATTCATCCATGCGCAAATAGCGTTTGAAATCCAGCTCGGTATTGACCGCCACCACGGCGGCCAAACCCTGGTCTTCCAGCATTTGCAGCACTTTATAGGGGTTCTCTTGGGTCGAACCCTCGGGGTAATTGTTTTTGTGCAGGCCAGACAAAATCCACGCTTGCAGCATGGCAGGCGGCGCTACTTGCTGCCCGTGTACGCTGTTTTTCGCGGCTTCTTTATTGGTGTAGATGGGGTTGACCACGCCCATGGCTTCGCACCAGTGGCGGATCATGGGGGCGTTAACGGGATCCCAGGCAAACAATTTGCCGCATGTTTTACCGATTTCGGCGCGGATGGCTGCCATCCAAGTGGGTTCTGTTTTTATTTCGCTCAAGGCTTGCTCCTTGTTAATACTTCAATTTGCTATTCCGTCATTCCCGCGTAGGCGGGAATCCATGTCTTATTCCCTCCCCCTTTGGGGGAGGGTTGGGGTGGGGGCTGACATATGGGCGTGATGCAAGCCCCCATCCTCACCTTCCCCCAGCGGGGGAAGGAATAGTTTTATGCATCATGCTTCACATTAGCCGCATCTAAAAACGCGGGGCGTTCGCCACCGCCATGCACCGTCAGGTTCACGCCGCTGATATAAGCTGCTTGCGCGCTGCTCAAATACACGCAGGCATTGCCAATGTCGCTAGGTTCGGCCATGCGGCCCAGCGGAATAGTTTTGCCCACGGCGGCTATGCCGGCCTCGTCGCCAAAGTGCAGATGCGCTTGTTCGGTGCGCACCGGTCCTGGGCTGACGGAAACCAAACGCACTTTGGGCGCCCACTCCACCGCCAGTGATTGCACCAAACTCAGCACACCCGCTTTAGCTGCACCGTAAGCGGCCGTACCAGGCGATGGGCGCAAGGCAGAAACCGAGCCCACAAACACAATCACCCCGCCGCCCGCTTGCGCCTGCATCACCTTATTGGCCATTTGCGACAGGGCAAAAGGCGCGGTCAGGTTGAGCGCAAAAATCTTTTCGTGGAAGCGCGGCGAAGCTGTAGCCGCATCGGTAAACGGTGCGCCGCCCGCGTTATTCACCAACACATCTAGGCGGCCATGCTTGGCCACAATGCCGTCAATCAGCGCTTGGCAACTGGCCAGATCGCGCACATCGCAAGCCACAAATTCGGCTGCG
>JAMIFN010000032.1:0-12019 GCA_035906235.1 Allobrachymonas sp.
GCGCTGGCGGCGGGCTTGGTGGGCTATTGGCAGCGCCGCCAAATCGACCCCTGGTTGCGCCTGTTTCATGCAGCGCAGGCACGGCTGGCGCAGCAAGGCATCAAGAGCGCAGCGCACGAAACCCCGCGCCAATTGGCAGCACGGGTAGGCAATGCCGACTGGCAAAACTGGCTGCTGCAATTAGAGGCGCTGCGCTACCGCCCTAGCGCCCAGGCCGATATGCAGCGTCAGATCAAGGAGCTGAGCCGTGCTTTGCGACAAATCCATAGAGGAAAATGAGACAATCCGGCAGTTTTTAGCAGAAAACCTGCCCATTATTCCAATTTTGGAATAATCACCTAAAACATAAGCCCTGCAAGCCATTTTTCAGGGTGTTTTAGGGCTTTTATGCCGAAAAACCTGCCTGAGCAGCTCACTTTTTTGAAGTGTTTCCGCCCCCTTTTGGGGCGGGTTAGGGAGGGGGCTTAAAACCCAAACTACACGCCCCGCCTTTATTGCAGGCAGGCCAGATAAGCCTGCACCGTGGCAGCCATGCCCAGCTCTAGCGCATCGGCAATCAGGGCGTGACCGATGGACACCTCGGCCAACGCAGGCAGCGCCTGTTTAAAGCTAGGCAGATTGTGCAAATTCAAATCATGCCCTGCGTTCACGCCCAGCCCAGCCGCTGCTGCAGCTTGGGCAGCGGCTTGAAACTGCGCCAGCACAGCGGCTTGGGCGCTTGTGCCATAGGCCAGCGCCCAAGGCTCGGTATACAGCTCCACACGGTCTGCGCCCAGGGCCTGGGCTGCCGCCATCTGGCTGGCAGCGGCATCCATAAACAGGCTGACGCGCACGCCCAGGCTGCGGCACTCGGCTATCAGCGGGCGCAACAGCTCGCCTTGGGTAGCCAAATCCCAACCGTGGTCTGAGGTGCTTTGCTCCATGCTGTCGGGCACAAAAGTCGCCTGCTGCGGGCGCGTGGCACGCACGATGTCCATCAAATTGTGCAGGGGGTTGCCCTCGATATTGCATTCGCGCCCCGGCCAGGCTTGCATCAGCGCGGCAATCTCATCCACATCGCTGCGGCGGATATGGCGTTCATCAGGGCGGGGGTGGATGGTGATGCCCTGCGCGCCCGCTTGCAGCGCCAGCTCGCAGGCGCGTAGCACGCTGGGCAGGCCGTTGTTGCGGCTGTTGCGCAAAAGCGCAACCTTGTTCACATTGACCGAAAGATGGGGGGAAACTGTAGCGTTCATACGCGCCATTGTGGCGTAAGTTGAGCGCGAGTTTGGGTGCGCGCAGTGCGGCAAATTACGCCGCGCTATGGGTGTTCAAATGAGGGGCTAACAAGGTTTCGGCCCAGCGCATAAAAACTTGGGCGCGTCGCGCTAGTTGTTGCCGGTGTGGATACACCCATTGCACGGGCAAGCTGGGGGCGGGGTGCTTGGGCATGCAGGAGAGCAAGGCACCGCTGTGCAAATGGTGCGCCACATCAAAGTGCGGAACTTGAATCAAACCCAGCCCTGCTAGGGCGCAGGCAATATAGCTCTCAACATGATTGACAGTCACGGCCGCAGGCAATGGGCGCTGCTGGCAGATGCCGTTTTCTAGCCATTCCCAAGGGGCAATTTGTCCTGTGGTGGGCGAGGCGTAGGCCACCATGCGGTGTTTGTCCAGCTCTTCTGGCTCTTGCGCTAGCCCGTACTGCGCCGCATAAGCGGGGCTGGCGCAATGCACCATTTGCCAAGTGCCCAGGGGGCGGCTCATCAGGCTACTGTCGGGCAAAGCCCCTACGCGCAAGGCGCAATCAACCCCTTCTCTGAGTAAATCGACGCTGCGGTCGCTGGAGCTAAGTTCAAGCTGCACACTGGGGTGTTGCGCCAAAAAATCTGGCAGCGCAGGAATGAGCAGACGCCGCGCAACGCGACTGGGCACGCTAACCACCAGCCTTCCGCTGATGGCGGTGGCATCGCCCAAAAATTGGTGCTGCATCTCTTGCCAATCGTCGGTCAGGCGCTGCGCACCGACCAGCAGCGATTGCCCCTCTTGCGTGAGCTGCACGCTGCGCGTGGTGCGTGCTAGCAGGCGCGCGCCAAAGTGCTTTTCCAATTGCTGCACGGCCAGCGATACGGAGGCACGCGGCAGGCGCAGCTGCTCGGCGGCAACCGTAAAGCTTTGCGCGTGCGCTACGCGCAGAAAAATACGCAACTGTTCGAGCTTGTCCATGGCGATGCGCTTGCCCTTTCGGGTTAATTGGGTGGGTGGATTATTCGTATTTATTGGATAACAGTTCCAGATCTACCTAGTTTATTTTGTATTCCTTAACCAATAGACTGGCATTCCATTTTTTCAGGAGTACATCCATGACCACACACGGTATCGCAGGCAAAGTCGTTCTCATCGCAGGCGGCGCAAAAAATTTAGGTGGATTGTTGGCGCAAGATTTGGCCACGCACGGCGCCAAAGCGGTTGTTTTGCACTACAACAGCCCCAGCAGCCAAGCCCATGCGCAGAAAACAGCCGAACAAGTTGAAAAGGCGGGTGCCAAAGCCGTGATTTTGAGCGGCGACCTGACCACCGCTGCTGCCATGGAAAAGCTGTTTGCCGACGCCATAGCCGCCGTTGGCCGCCCTGACATCGCCATCAATACCGTAGGCAAGGTGCTGAAAAAACCCTTTGCCGACATCAGCGAAGCAGAGTTTGATGAGATGGATGCGATCAACAACAAAGCCGCATTCTTCTTTTTGAAAGAAGCCGGTAAGCATGTCAACGACAACGGCAAGGTTTGCACCTTGGTGACTTCTTTGTTGGGGGCATTTACGCCGTTTTACTCGTCTTATGCGGGCACCAAAGCGCCTGTGGAGCACTACACCCGCGCCGCTGCTAAAGAGTTTGGTGAACGCGGCATCTCGGTCACGGCTGTAGGGCCAGGCCCTATGGATACGCCTTTTTTCTATGACCAAGAATGCGCTGATGCGCAGGCTTACCACAAGACGGCTGCAGCGTTGTCCACGCGCAGCAAAACAGGGCTGACGGATATTGAAGATGTTGTGCCCTTCATCCGCCATTTGGTCAGCGATGGTTGGTGGATCACAGGGCAAACCATCCTCATCAACGGCGGCTACACCAGCAAATAAGGGCGTTTACAAACCTTGCAGCGTGGCCATGAGTTGGCGCGTTTTCAAGGGGCTGCCTATGTGTTGGTGCAGCACATGGCGCAGGCTGTTGCGTAGTGCCGTGCGCTGCGTCCCCGGCCAAGCCAGCAGAGCGGGCAGCAGGGCGCTAAAGGGCTGGGGCGCTTGCAGCGCGCTGGCTAGTTGCAGCCAGCAGGCGGCGGGCAGGCTTTGCCCCAGCTCGGCGCTGCTTTCGGCTAGGCACAGGCCATGTTCGGGGTGCAAGTACAAAGCCAAATCGGGCGCCATGCTAGGCAGGGCGTGGCCGCTGGCGCTGCTGTCCAGCGCTGGCAATAGGCCTAGGCCGTGCAGCAGGCGCAGCTCAAAGCCGCGCAAAATCAAAGCCGTTTGCCCTTGCAAGCCCTCTAAGCCCTGTAGCGCAGGGGGCAGCGCCGCAGTTTTGCCCTGGTGCGCCAGCAACGCCACGCAAGTGGCATAAACATCAAACAAGCTGGGCTGGGCATCGTGCCGCGCCAGCAGTTTGAGCAGCAATTCATTGACATAAAAACCGGCCAAGAGCGCATCGCCTTGGGGCAGGGTGTAGCCGCTGACCCAGTGCGCGGCTTTGAGTGTGCCGATATCGGCCTCGCCATCATTGGCGGGCAGGCTATAGGCCAGCTCTAGGCGCTGCAGCGGCAGCAGCACGGCGCGGAAATTGCTGGTGGGTTTTTTGGCGCCCTTGGCGACCAGGCTGATGCGCCCGAGCTGGCGGCTAAACACCTCCAAAATCAGGCTGGATTCGCTCCAGTCGTAGTGGTGCAAGATAAAAGCCGCGTCCTGCGATATTTTTTTCATAGCTATCTAGGCAGGTTTTACGGCCTAAAACCCTTAAAACACCCTTAAAACACCCTTCAATCTTCGAAAACCAAGCGCAACTGGTGCGCGGCGCTGGACTTTTGCAACAGCGCTGCCTGCCGCCCCATGAAGGGGCGCAAACTGCTCTGGCACAAAGGAAGGGATTATCACCACAATGCTGAGCGCCTTAGCCCCGATATGCGGCAATGCGCCCCTGGGCACGAGCCGCAAACGCGGCCCCAAACCCAGCAGCCCCGAGGCGCTTAGGCTCCCCCTCCTGCCCTAGCCCCTAAAATCGGGGGTTTGCTTATTTTGAATGAGGCACATGCCGATGAAACGCGCAATCTTAGGGACGCTGGCCCTGTTGGCCGGCAGCGCGGCGCTTGCCGCAGGTACGCAGCTTGCACCCCTGCCGCAAAAAGCCGATACCGCTTGGATGATGCTGTGCACCCTGTTGGTGGTGATGATGGCCGTGCCGGGCTTGGCGCTGTTTTACGGCGGCCTGGTGCGCAGCAAAAATATCTTGAGCGTGCTGATACAGGTCTTGGTCACTTTTTGCCTGATCGTGGTGCTGTGGTTGGTGTATGGCTATTCGCTGGCTTTTACCCCGGGCAATGCGGTGGTGGGCGGCTGGGACAGGCTGATGATGCAGGGCGCCTACGATGCCGCCAAGGGCAGCTTTGCCACGGTGTCCACCTTTAGCAAAGGCGTGGTCATCCCTGAGATCGTATTTGCCGCTTTTCAGGCAGCCTTTGCGGGCTTGTCTTGCGCTTTGATCGTGGGCGCTTTTGCCGAACGCGCCAAATTTCGCGCCGTTCTTGCCGTCATGGTGCTGTGGTTCACCTTCAGCTACATCCCCATTGCCCATATGGTGTGGTTTTGGATGGGGCCAGACGCCTACACCAACGCCACCCCTGCGCAAATTCAAACCCTCAACAGCCAGGCCGGCCTGCTGTGGCAATGGGGCGCGCTCGATTTTGCCGGCGGCACGGTGGTGCACATCAACGCCGCCGTGGCGGGCTTGGTGGGCGCCATCATGGTGGGCAAACGCACAGGCCATGGGCGCGAAAACATGGCACCGCATAACCTGACCCTGACCATGGTGGGCGCAGCGCTCTTGTGGGTGGGCTGGTTTGGTTTTAATGCTGGCTCGGCGCTAGAGGCCAATGGCACAGCCGCCCTGGCTTTTATCAACACCTTGGCCGCCACGGCAGCGGCGGTGCTGGCCTGGTGCGCGGCCGAGGCGCTGATGCACCGCCGTGCCTCGCTCTTGGGCGCGGCTTCGGGCGCGGTGGCGGGCTTGGTTGGCATCACGCCCGCAGCGGGCTTGGTCGGCATAGGCGGGGCGATGGTCATCGGCGTGCTCTCGAGCTTGGCGGGCTTTTGGGCGGTCAACCATTTCAAACGCATGCTGGGCGTCGATGACAGCCTTGATGTCTTTAGCATCCACGGCGTGTGCGGCATCGTCGGCGCTTTGCTGACGGGCTTTTTCAACGCCCCGCAATGGGGCGGCACCAGCCTGATCGACAGCTGGGTGACGATGGAAACCCTGCCCCCCGAGCTGTATTGGACGGCGCACCAAATGTGGCTGCAGTTCCGCGCCGTGCTGCTGACGGTGCTGTGGTCGGGCACGGTGTCTTTTGCCGCCTATTGGCTGGTCGATAAAACCATAGGCCTGCGTGTCAGCCGCGAAGACGAACGCGAAGGGCTGGACATCAGCAACCATGGCGAGGTCGCCTATCAGCGATGAAAGTAGGGGAAGGGCGGCTCTACGCCGCCAAATCTGCCCGAGCAACCCACTTTTGATCGAACTTTTACCGACCCTTTAGCCTAGCATTGAAGGAGCCTCTGTCCCAAGCGCGAGTGCCGTGCGATGACAGCTCGCGACGGCACAGTTCAAAGTAGGTGCGACCGCAGAAAAACTGCCATGTCGGCGTTACGGCTCAGCGTGCCACAACGCCTTTATCGGATTCGTTGAAGGCATGCTTGAGGAAAAAAGCAAAGAGATCATCACGCGCAGGGGCACCCGAGGGCGCCCAGCCTTGCTGCCAGTCGCGGCGCGCGTGGCCTTCTCGCCAAACAGATCCAGATCGGGGTATGAGGACATCAGCACGAGCCTTGCGCACGAATAGGTTGGCCACGCTGGCTTCAACCTGCTGCCAAGGCATGCGCGAGGCCAGCACTGCCAGGGGGTGGCGCAGGTCGATCATTTGATCAATGCGCAGGCGAAAGAAGTCTTCGGTGGCAGGGCAGGCAAACATGAAAAACGCCCAGAAACTCGCAAATGCAGAGAATAAAACGGGGGGTTATTTCACCAGGAAAATCCAAAATACCCAATAAAATCAATAGTTTATGAATAAATCAGGAACGACTGCTTATCGCCAACTACCCGCTGCGATGAGCGACCCACTAAAAAACAAAACCCCGCATGGGCGGGGCTTGTTTTGAAATTCCGTTTCACTATGCGAAATTAGAATGGAGGGGATTTATCTCACTCAAAGCGGGCGATTCATAGCGCGCGCGATCATTCTTTGTCGAAATAATGAAAAATTAATCAGGGAATCCCAAACTGTAGCTGGCATTGCCAGCAACCACCATTTTTTCAATGAAAAAATAAATGTTGCTGGTCTTATGGCGATATATTTGCCAATAATAATGCTCGCCTGTGCCGGCATCAAAAATGCCAGCGCTACCTAGCACATTATTTGCATCAGCAACCGATATAACTTCTGAAACTGGAACACCATTGTCGGTGTAGTCATTGCGTATGGTTCCATTCGCATTAAACAAAACAAAATCAGAATTGGTGAAAAGATTGGCGCGTTTGCAACTCGACATGTAAAGGTATTGGCCAGCCAACGCGGCTCGTTTTGCGCTGGTATCCATGCTAACCAACTCAATATCTGTTGAATTGATATAAATAGCAGCCAAGGCATCGACGCTATTACCAATACAGTCCGCAACTAGTTTGGCATTGTCAAAGCCAACCATTATTTTATTCAATCCTGAAACACCAGAATGATTAACATTGGAAAAATTGTCCGCCGTGCTAACGGTAAGGGTTTCAGGCGATTGAAATGCCAGTGTTTTATGACCAGATCCGGCATCGGAAAATAGCGCCGTCACATTGCTTTGTGAGCTGGCATTGGCGATACCGCTGGTAAATTTGGTGTAACCAATCGCACCACCGGCTGGAGCCACCGCACCTTGGGGTAACATCAAGTTGTAACTGACATTTCCAGAGGCCTCGGCGTTTTTATTCAGAATAATGTAGGCATACGAGTTATCTGCACGCTTGTAGCGATGCAGTTTCAGGAAATGGGTAACCCCATCGTTAGTGGTAAATCCAGTGGCACTAAACGCTTGGTTCAGCGCTATTTCAGGCAAAATATCCGTTTTTGGGACTCCATTATCCTCATATTTGTCCGTAGCTGTACCATCGGCATTAAAAGTGAAGGTGTCTGTACTTACACCCCCATTTGTGCAGGTTGTAACAATAAATGTTTGACCGTGTATCGCGCTGCGGTCCGCATTTGCAGCCACATTGATCGGCGCAACTGCAGGGCTGGCCAAATAGATATTTTTAAAACGGTCGCCTTGGGTGTTATTGGCGCAAGTAGCAACCAAGTTGGCGTCTAAGCGCGTAATCAGGTAAGTGCCATTGGCTTCGCCTGAGAAGCTGACATTATTTGCAAAATCATCGGTCGTGGATAGGGCCAAGGTCTCTGGCGTCAGGAACTGAAGCGTTTTATGCCCCGCGCCAAAATCGGATGCGTTCGCCGTTACCGCGCTGGTAGAGCTGGCATCACTGACACTGCTGATGAATTTGTTATAGCTCACCGTTACGCTTGAAATGGGTGTTGCTGTTGCCGCAGGCGCTGGGGTGTTAGTTGCCGTTGGCGCTGGCGTGTTGGTTGCCGTTGGTGCAGGCGTGTTGGTTGCCGTTGGCGCTGGGGTGTTGGTTGCCGTTGGCGCTGGGGTGTTGGTTGCCGTTGGTGCAGGCGTGTTGGTTGCCGTTGGCGCAGGCGTGTTGGTTGCCGTTGGCGCTGGGGTGTTAGTTGCCGTTGGCGCTGGGGTGTTAGTTGCCGTTGGTGCAGGCGTGTTGGTTGCCGTTGGTGCAGGCGTGTTGGTTGCTGTAGGTGTGTTGGTTGCTGTAGGTGTGTTGGTTGCTGTAGGTGTCGATGTAGCGGTGTTCGTGCTTGTAGGACTTGGTGTTTGTGTATTGCTTGGCGTTGGCGTCAAGGGCACCGAGGTATTGGTCTGAATAGGTAAAGGGGTGTTGGTAATGACGGGTACCGAAGTGTTGGTCGGTAAGGGGGTGTTGCCTGGCAGTGGGGTATTAACCGGCACTGGGGTATTGGTTTTTACAGGCACCGAGGTGTTGGTAATCGCCGGTACTGGCGTGTTGGTTGTACCAGGAGACCGCGTAGGAGTGGCGCTGGGCACAGGAGGATTAACATCTGAAGATCCACCACCACAAGCACTAAGCGCAGCCGCGGCAGCTATTAGACTGATACTGCCGCCATGAATTATTTTCCGCATCGGAAAGCCTTTACATATATTGATACAAATAACGCTGTGATTCTATGTGTGATTTTTACAAAATCATGTCAATCACGCCACATTTTTCTACGAGCATTTGCCGCTTAGACGCCATGCGTCGCTGTCGAGGCTTGGATAAGAAGGCTCAGCAAAACACCAAATCCGCCTCATGCGAGCGTAGCGAAGCAATCCACACCACACCACCAAGAAAATCAAGAACTTGTGGATTTCTGCGTCGCTTCACTCCTCGCATGAGACGAGGTTTTGCAGCGGCTCCTTAAGGCAAAATAGTAGCGGAGACACCTTGTTGCATCGTGAGTATGCCCGTGCTAGCATCCCAATCCAGCGTTTGCCCGGTGAGGTTCAGATTACCCCGGCGGATGCGCACGCCATTTTCACCACGCAATCGATCGCCCTGCTGATATACCCGCACATACGAGCCTTGTAATTGCAGTTCAGGGCCATTTTGCGGAGATTGTTGCACGCGCACCTGCCCCGTCAGGGTCATATCACTGCCATCGTCGCGCCCAAAGGCACGGGCAGCTGTAGCATGGCTCAACAGATATTGGTTTTCGGCGTTGGCGACTTGACGCACCAATCGCAGTTGAGAAATCTCAACTTCTTGGCTGCTGTAGTGCTGCATCTTGCGACCCTGCAAGACCTGTTCAGCTTGGCCATTGGCAGCGTACACGGATGTGAAAAAATTGACCATGTCGTAATCGACATGCCGTGCAGATACCAGCATGGGGGCAACGGGTGCTGCCGCTGGCGTGTTGCGTACCAAATACCAAGTTCCCAGAGCCAATAACGCCATCAGCGTAGCAGGCAGGTACAGGTGCATCAGCTGTAGCAGTCTTGATGATAAAGACATAAACGAAAGAGCTTTAAAAAAAGGGAATCCCGCTGAGCCTAGTGGTGGGTGGGTGGGTGCGGCATCAGCGCCAGCACTGCGCCTACACAATGCAACCCATACTTAGGCCGACTTTTAGCGCGCTGCGCGCTTCCTAGCGGTCTTGCTGCGGCGTCGTATGCAAATTGCCCGCACGATGCTTGTCCAATTGCACTTGGTATTGCCCGCAGGCTTGCAGCAGCACATCCACCAGCTCGCGCGCAGCACCCATGCCACCTAGGATCTGGGTCACAAAATGCGCGGCAGCTTTGGCTTCGTGATGGGCGTTGGCAGGTGCGCAGGCAAAAGCCGCGTGATGCAACAGGGGCAAATCAGGCCAATCGTCGCCCATGGCTGCGGCTTGGCTCCAATCTAGCCCCATGGCTGCCAAGAGTTTTTCGGCTGCTGGTAGTTTGTCTTCGGTGCCCAAGGCAAATTGGGTGATGCCAAGATGCATCAAACGGGTGCGCAACGCGGGCGAATCGCGACCACTGATGATGGCGGGCACGATGCCTGCGCGTTGCAGCATTTTGAGGCCATGGCCATCGAGCGAGTGAAAGGCTTTAAGCACTTCGCCCTGCTCGGAGTAATACAACCGACCATCGGTCAACACACCATCCACATCAAAAAACACTACCCGCACAGCCTTGGCGCGGGTTAATAGGCTATCTGGCAGGGCAAGCGCCACACGCGGCGCTAAAGATGGGGCGGGGACGGGAAGATTCATAGCCCAACATCTTAGCCGCACTGACCGCGTACGGAGGAAGATTATTCGTCCGATAAGCCTATTTTGCTGTTGCCGCTACCCTGTGGCCGACCACCCGTTGGCCCGCGTGGCGCTTTGCGCACTTCGCCAATTTGGGGCAAGTCGCTGGCATCCCAGGGCATCAGTGATGCATCGGGGTAATAGGCCGAGCTGGCGCCCATTTGCGATGGTGCGAAGTCGGCCATTTGCGAAACGGAAAAAGTGCTTTCTGCCCCCGTGGCGGAGTGTTGGTGGTTTTGCAGCATGCTAACGGGCAAGCCCCAATACACATCCAGCAAAGGGATGCCGCGCGAGTCGGCCACGACACCACAGCGTTTTTCAAAAGCCTGCGTGCGCTTGATCAATTGCGATTCGGTCAAATCGACATGCTCATGCATTTTGATAAGCAACGAGAAACCTCGGGTGCCGCCCACCACTTGGCACGATCGGATAGCTTGGTCCAAATCGACTTTGCGGCAAGCGTCTAGCGCCATCAAACGCAGCACTTCTTTGTGCTCGGGGTTAGGTGCGGCAGCTTGCTGCTGCGACATGGGCTTGAAATACTCGCGTTCTTGCCCAGGCTCCTGGGGCTTGTCTGCTTCGTTCTTTTTGCCAAATGAGAATAGTGCCATGATGGTGCTCGCTTGCGTGTTTTGTTATGTTCTCGGCTGGAATCGCGCCGCCGCATAAACCGCCAATGTATGCGTCAGCGAATATACCAAATGCCCTTTAAACGGGCAAGGCCGAAGCAAACGACAAAAACCCGTTGCCGTAGATCTTCGCATCAATAGGCCAGCTTCTCGGGCTGCACCACCTGCAAAATCGTGGTGGCAATTTCTTCGATAGATTTGGTCGTGGTGGATAACCAACGAATGCCATAGCGCCGCATCATACGCTCGGCCTCATGCACCTCTTGGCGGCAATTGTCGAGCGCGGCGTAGCGGCTACCGGGGCGGCGCTCATGGCGAATTTGCGCCAAACGCGTTGGGTCTATGGTCAAACCAAAAATTTTGTCCTTGTGCGGCACCAGCGCAGGCGGCAGCTCGTCGCGTTCAAAGTCTTCAGGAATCAGCGGGTAGTTAGACGCTTTAATGCCATGCTGCATCGCCAAATACAAGGAAGTTGGCGTTTTGCCGCTGCGCGAAACGCCCACCAAAATCACATCCGAGCTGGCCAAGTCTTTGTGCGACTGGCCATCGTCATGCGCCAGGCTGTAGTTGATGGCCTCGATGCGGTTTTGGTAGGCCTGCGACTGACTGATGTCATTAAAGCGCCCCACGCGGTGCAGCGATTTAATGCCCAGCTCCTGCTCCAACGGCTGCACAAACATGCCAAACATATCGAGCAACATGCCGCCGCAGCCTTCGCGGAAAACCTGCAACACATCTTTATCCACAATGGTGGTAAAGACAATAGGGCGCACGCCCTCCACCTGTGCGGTGTGCTTGATGCGGGCTATGGCCTGGTCAGCCTTGTCGATGTCGTCAATAAAAGGCAGGCGCACATGGCGCATCGGCATATCAAATTGCGCCAAAATCGCATTGCCAAAAGTCTCCGCCGTGATGCCAGTGCCGTCAGATACAAAAAAAACGCTGCGGGTATTCATGCTTAATCTACTCCAGCCAACTTCTACTTTGATAGCTGCTCAGGCAGGTTTGGCGGCCTAAAGTGCCAAAAACGGCCATAAAAAAACCGCTTGAAGCACAAGGCTGCAAACGGTTTTTATTTTATTTGGTTGCGGAGGCTGGATTTGAACCAACGACCTTTGGGTTATGAGCCCAACGAGCTACCAGACTGCTCCACTCCGCGTTAAGAGGCGCAATTGTAGCACGGTTTGTGCGGCGCAGCACAAAGCCTTAAATCTCGCCTTGGCCACTGCCGCTGTGGTTTAAAAAT
>JAMIFN010000033.1:0-6850 GCA_035906235.1 Allobrachymonas sp.
CAAATGGCGGGCCATCAAGTGTTTCATGCTTGCCCCCCTTGCCCAGCGGCGTTTTGGCTGCGGAAATACAGGCTAAGCGGCAGCAAAATCATCAAAATCATGACGACAGCCAGCGCCGCCGCGCGTGGCCAGTTATTGGCGCTAAACATCTCGTCCCAAACCACGCGGCCTATCATCACATTCTCGGCGCCGCCCAAAAGCGAAGGGATGACAAACTCGCCCAGCGCAGGGATAAACACCAAGGTGCAGCCCGCAATGATGCCGGCCTTAGACAGGGGCACGGTAATCAGCCAAAAAGCCCGCCAAGGGCTGGCGCCCAAATCGTGTGCGGCTTCTAGCAGGCGGAAGTCCATCTTCACCAAATTGGCGTACAGCGGCAGCACCATAAAGGGCAGGTAGATATAGGTCATGGCCACCAGCATCGAGATGTCGGTGTAGAGCATGTGCACAGGCTCGGCCACCAGGCCCAGCGCCATCAGCAGGCGATTAACGATGCCGTTGTCGGCCAAAATGCCCTTCCAGGCATAGACGCGCAGCAAGAGCGAAGTCCAAAACGGCAGCATCACCAGCATCAGCAGCGGGGTGCGAAACGCCGGGCGGCTGCGCGCCAAAAAATAGGCAAAGGGGTAGCCCAAAATCAGGCAAAACAAGGTGGTGAAAAAGGCATAGCGCAGCGAGGTGAGATAGCCCTGCACATACAAAGTCTGCGCCCAGCCCGTGCCCGTTCCGCTGGCTTGGGCATCATGAAAAATCGACAGGTAATTGTTGTAATGCAGCAGCAGTTGCAGCGAGCCATTGGCGTAGCTGTACAGCGGGGTAAAGGGGTTTTCGCCGCCGCCCATATCGGTGACCGATATGCGCAGCAAAATCAAAAACGGCAGGGCAAAAAAGATAAGCAGCCAAACAAAAGGCAGGCCTATGACCCAGGTGCGCCCGCGTTGCAAAAAGTTCAAAACAGTTTTCATCCGCGCATCCCCAAGCCTTAATTGCGCAGCGCCACGCCCGCCTGCGGATGCCACCAAAAATAGACCAAATCGTTCCAGGTGATGCCGATTTCAGACTGATGGCGGGCGTTGATGTCGGTGATTTTGACGCGCACGCCCTGATCGGTTTGCACGATATAGGTATTCACATCGCCCAAATACGCAATCTCCATCACGCGGGCGCTAAAGCAATTGGCGGGCAGGCCTTCGGGCTTTTGCGTGCTGATGCGGATTTTTTCGGGGCGTATGGCCAGGGTCAAAGCCATGCCCTCGGCCACTGCCACGCCATGCCCCACCTCGACCGCGCCCAGCGCTGTTTGCAATGCGCAGCCTTCGGGCGTGGTGCTGATTAAATGCCCGTCTAGTAAATTCACATTGCCGATGAAGTCGGCAACAAAGCGGCAATTGGGGTATTCGTACACCTCGTGCGGCGTGCCCACTTGCAGCACACGGCCTTCGCTCATCACGGCAATGCGGCTGGCCATGGTCATGGCTTCTTCTTGGTCGTGCGTGACCATCACCACCGTCACGCCCACGGCCTCGATGATATTGACCAGCTCAAACTGGGTTTGCTCACGCAGTTTTTTATCCAGTGCGCCCAGCGGCTCATCCAAGAGCAGCAATTGCGGGCGCTTGGCCAGGCTGCGTGCTAGCGCCACGCGCTGCTGCTGCCCGCCCGAGAGCTGATGCGGCTTGCGATTGGCATAGGCCTGCAACTGCACCAAGGCCAGCATGTCATCGACGCGTTGCGCGATTTGCGCCTTGGGCATGCCCTCGCGTTGCAGGCCAAAGGCGATGTTTTGCGCCACTGTCAGATGCGGAAAGAGCGCGTAGCTCTGAAACATCATATTGATGGGGCGCTCGTAGGGCGGCAGCTTGGCGATGTCTTGCCCGCCCAGCATGATGCTGCCCGCAGTGGGGGTTTCAAAACCCGCCAACATGCGCAACAGGGTCGATTTGCCGCAGCCCGAGCTGCCCAGCAGGGCAAAAATCTCGCCCTTATTCACCGACAGCGAGACATCGTTCACCGCCGTGAAATCGCCAAAGCGTTTGACCAGGTTTTGCGTTTGGAGAAAACCTTCGGCAGAGGCGGCGGGGGCAGCGGCAAGATTCATGGCGGTACGAGGCAGGATGGATTTGCGTTGGCGTTGATGTGTGGCGAGGGCTTGAAAAGCGTATTTTTAAGGGTGTTTTATGATGTTTAGGCCGTAAAACCTGCCTGAGTAGCTATGGTTTTTGATGTTTTTGTCATTCCCGCGTAGGCGGGAATCCAGGTATTCACTCCTTCCCCCTTTGGGGGAAGGTTGGGATGGGGGCTTAAAAACTTTGCTTGTGTCTTGTAGCCCCCACCCTAGCTCTCCCCCAGAGGGGGAGGGGAAAGGCATGGATTCCCGCCTGCGCGGGAATGACGATCTTGCTGATGACGATCCCGCCTCAACTGCCCTTTTTAAAGCGCGTAAACACCTCCGTCATGGCGCTGCGGGCTTCTTTCGTAAAGCTTTCGGGGGCAACCATTTTGCCCATATCGGCGGCGCTCAAATAGGTGCTGGCGTCTTGTGCAATCTCGGGCTTGACCAAAGCTTTGGCCGCCAAATTGGCCACGGGGTAAGACATATAGTTAGACAGCTGCGCCGAGACTTCGGGGCGCAAGAAGTAATCGATAAATTTGTGCGCATTGGCCACATGCTTGGCGTCTTTGGGGATGGCGAGGTTGTCAAAGAACAAAATTGCGCCGTTTGCTGGCAGCAGCACTTGCAGCTCTACGCCCGCGCCGTTCTCCACCGCACGGTGACGAGCAATATTCATGTCGCCCGCCCAGCCCAAGCCGACGCAGGCTTTGCCGCTAGCCAAATCGTCAATCATGGTGCTGGTGAAGATGCGCACATCGGGGCGCACTTTGGCCAGCATGTCGCCCGCCAGTTGGTAATCGCCCACATCGGCAGAGTAAGCGGGTTTGCCGATATAGCGCAGGGCCGAGGGCAAAATTTCTGAGGCGGTATCCAAATAGGCAATGCCGCAAGATTTCAGCTTATTGGTGTAAGTGGGGTTAAAGACCAAATCCCAAGCATTGGCCGGCAGGGGCGTGCCGCCCAAAGCTTTTTCTACCGCTTTGGTATTGATACCGACGGTCACATAGCTCCAACCCCAGGGCACCAGATAATCGTTGCCAGGGTCAGCCGCTGCCAGCTTTTGCATGATGGCGGGGTCGAGGTTTTTCAGATTGGGGATTTTGCTTTTGTCGAGCTTTTGCAGCAGGCCGGCCTCGATTTGCGGTTTGGCAAACACCGCGCCTGGCACCACGAGGTCGTAGCCCGAATTGCCCGCCATCAGCTTGGTGTTGAGCATTTCATTGCTCTCAAAGGTTTGGTAATTGACCTTGATGCCGGTTTCTTTTTCGAAATTGGCCACCATGTCGTCGGTAATGTAGTCGGGCCAGTTGTAGATATTGAGCACAGCCTCTTCGCCGCCCGCAGCAGCAGTTTGCGCTGCGCCAGTTTTTTCGGCCTTGTCACCACAAGCGGCCAAAACCAATGATGCCGCCAGCAGCGCCGCAGCGCCAGCCCGATGTAGCCAAGCACGAGTCTTCATCTTGTATCCCTTTGCCCAGTAAAAACGCGCAAGAGCTGCGCAAAAGGCGGCATTTTAAGGCTTTATGACAGTGGCGCGGACGCCACCCAAGCGCCTTGATGCGCCTACAGGCTCGCTACAATCAAGCCCGATTTCCTTTCCCTCTTTTAAATTAGCGAGCACTTACCCCATGTCACTCCTACAAGTCGGCCCCGGCAAAAACCCTCCTGAAGTTTTCAATGTTGTGATTGAAATCCCCGCCAATTCTTCCCCCGTGAAGTACGAAGTGGACAAAGACACGGGCGCGCTCACCGTCGATCGTTTCTTGGGCACGGCCATGCACTACCCCGTCAATTACGGCTATATCCCACAAACCATTGCGGGCGATGGCGACCCTGTGGATGTGCTGGTGATCACCCCCTTCCCGCTGGTGCATGGCTGCGTGATTGCCGCGCGCACCGTGGGCATGCTGAAGATGGAAGACGACGGCGGCGAAGATGCCAAGCTGATTGCCGTGCCCGTGTCTAAATTGCACCCTGCGTCGGACAAAATCCAAAGCCTGGACGATGTGTGCCCACAACTGCTGGCGCAAATCCAGCATTTCTTTGAGCACTACAAAGACCTGGAAAAAGGCAAATGGGTCAAAGTGCAAGGCTGGGGCGATAAAGCCGCCGCGCACAAAGAAATCACCGATGGCATTGCGGCTTACCAAAAAGCCTAAGCCTGCATCAGCAGCCGTCAAACAACTCAGTTTTTGATAGCTGCTCAGGCAGGTTTTACGCTGAATTTGCCTGTTTTTATGCCTAAAAACTCAGCCTTAAGCAAATGAAAGACGCCGCCACCCATGTCAGAGCCGATTGAGGACACCCCACAAGACCCCAGCCCCGCGCGCAAGCGCCCCAAGCCGGGCGAGCGTCGCCTGCAGATTTTGCAAACCTTGGCTGCCATGTTGGAAGCGCCAGGCGCCGAGCGCATCACCACCGCTGCGCTGGCTGCCAAAATTGGCGTGTCTGAGGCTGCGCTTTATCGCCACTTCGCCAGCAAAGCGCAGATGTTTGAGGGTTTGCTCGACTTCATCGAACAAAGCTGCCTAGGCCTGGTGCAGCAAATTCGCAGCAGCGAATTGAACGCACCCCAACAAGCGCAGCAAATTGTCTTGATGCTGCTGCAATTTGCCGAAAAAAACCCTGGCATGGCGCGCGTCATGGTGGGCGACGCGCTGGTGCTAGAGCACGAGCGCCTAAATCAGCGCATGAACAGCTTTTTTGACAAGGTCGAGCTGCACCTCAAAGACATCCTCTACCCGCATGCCAGCGCCAGCGGCCACCCCACGCCCACGCTGCAGGCGCAGCTGCAGGCGCAGTTGCTCACCGCCTTGGTGCTGGGGCAAATGCAGCGTTTTGTGCGCAGCCATTTCCGCCGCAAACCGACCGAGCGCCTGACTGAGGCCTTGGCGCAAGTGCTGCACTAAGCCCCCATTCAGCCCCCATTCAGGCTGCCGCCCCGTTTGCCCCGTCGCACTTAATTTGGACTAAAGCGCCATAGCGCCTGCGGCACTACACTTCCTGCCCATCTGACCCCCTAGGTATATTTAATGGAACTCCAATACACCGCCGCCCAGCAAGCCTTTCGCGCCGAGGCGCGCGCTTGGCTAGAGGCCAACGCCCCCAAAGCGCCTTTTGCCAGCTACGACACCAAAGAAGGCTTTGAACAACACCGCGCCTGGGAGGCCAAAATGGCCGAGCACGGCTACAGCACCATCACCTGGCCTAAAGCGCTGGGTGGCCGTGGCGCCGATTTGATTGAATGGCTGATCTGGGAAGAAGAGTACTACCGTGTCGATGGCCCCACGCGGGTCAACCAAAACGGCATTTTGCTGCTAGGCCCCACGCTGATGGAATTTGCCACCGAGGAACAAAAGGCTCGCTGGCTGCCCAAAATGGCCACTTGCGAACACATGTGGGCGCAGGGCTGGAGCGAGCCAGGCGCTGGTTCAGACCTGGCCGCCATCCGCAGCCGCGCCCAGCGCATCTCTGACCCTGCGGGCGACTACTACCTCATCAACGGGCAAAAAACCTGGAGCACGCGCGCCATTTTTGCCGAGTGGATTTTCTGCATCTTCCGCACCGATGCCGACAGCAGCCGCCACCACGGCCTGTCCTACATCATGGTGCCGCTGGACGCGCCTGGCATCACCGTGCGCCCGATTCAGGCTTTGAACGGCAAACAAGCCTTTGCCGAAGTCTTTTTTGACGATGTCAAAGTGCCCGTAGAAAACCTCGTGGGAGAAGAAAACCAAGGCTGGAATGTGGCCATGGCCACCGCCGGTTTTGAACGCGGTCTGCTGCTGCGTAGCCCTGCACGCTACAACCGTTCGGCACAAAAACTGCTGGCGCTGTACCAAGCCAACCAAGCTGCCGCCGACCGTGACCCCAGCATCCGCCAGGCCGTGATGGACGCGTGGATGGGCGCGCAAGCCTATAACCTGGCCAGCTACCACATGGTGGGCAAGCTCAATTCAGGCCACAAAATCGGCGCTGAAGCCTCGGCCAACAAAATCTTCTGGTCCGAGCTGGACATCCAAATCCACGAAACCGCGCTGCGCATTTTGGGCGCCCGTGGCGAGCTGATGGATGGTGGCAGCCCGCTGGCCGAACCCGATTGGCTGGAAGGCTTCCTCTTCGCCCAAGCTGGCCCCATTTACGCCGGTGCCAACGAAATCCAGAAAAACATCATTGCCGAGCGCCTGCTGGGTATGCCCAAATAAGGCGGCGTTTTTGCACCACAAACCAAAAACGCATTAGGAGAACACTGTCATGAACTTCGCATTCACCGAAGACCAACTCGCCCTGAAAGAGGGCATGGCCAGCTTTTTTGCGGCTGAAATCCCCGCCGAGCGCCTGCGCCGTTTGATCGAGAAAAACGAAGGCCGCAGCCCCGAGCTACGCGCCAAAATCGCCGAGCAAGGCCTGTTTGGCCTATCCATCCCCGAAGACGCGGGCGGCCTAGGCCTGAGCGACATGGACTGGGCGCTGATGACGCCTGAGCTGGGCTATTACGCCATCCCCGATTTTGTGGCCGAAACCGCCTGCGTCAGCAGTGGTTTGCTGGCCGCAGCTGGCGGGCAAGAAGCCCTGCTGGGCGAAATGGCTGCAGGCGAAAAAACCGTGGCCATTGCCCACCCCATCAACCCGCTGGTGGGTGACGGCCATCTGGCCGATTTTGAGCTGATGCACGATGCGGGCGCGGAGCATTTGGTGCCCAAGGCGCAAGAGCAATGCAGCGCCCTGCACGAAAGC
>JAMIFN010000034.1:0-2738 GCA_035906235.1 Allobrachymonas sp.
CAGCATCCGCTTTGCCGGGCAAGAATTGCTGCAATTTAGCCCTAGGCAATGGCGCGGCCTGCGCGGGGGCGATATCGCCATGGTGTTTCAAGAGCCCATGACGGCGCTCAACCCCCTGATGAGCGTGGGCGCGCAAATCGCCGAAGTGCTGACTGTCAAACTGGGCTTGAATGCTGCGCAGGCTGCAGCCCGCGTACACGAACTGCTGGCTGAAGTTGGCCTGCCCGAGCCTAGCAACACGGCAAAAAAACTGCCGCATACCCTCAGCGGTGGCCAACGCCAACGCGTCTGCATCGCCATGGCGCTGGCGGGCGAGCCAAAAATATTGCTGGCAGACGAACCCACCACAGCGCTAGACGCCGATTTGCGCGGGCAGATTTTGGATTTGCTGGCCAAACTGCAGCGCGAACGCGGCATGGCCGTGCTGCTGATCAGCCACGATTTGCATTTGGTGCGCGGCTTTGCCCAGCGCGTGGCCGTGATGCAGGCGGGGCGCGTGGTCGAGCAGGGCGAAACGGCTGCCCTTTTTGCCGCACCCCAGCACGCTTACACCCAGCAGCTATTGGCCACCCTGAATTTGCGCCGCGTGCAGCCGCCGCAAGATGCGCCTGTGCTGCAAGTGCAAAACTTGCGTGTGGATTACCCCGCCCAAACGCAAAGCTGGCGGCAATTGTTGGCCAGCCCTTTCAAACGCCCCACTTGGCCGGCTTTGCAGGGCGTGTCTTTCAGCCTGCGGCGGGGCGAGACTTTGGGCGTGGTCGGCAGCTCAGGCTCGGGTAAATCCAGCTTGGCCATGGCTGTGCTGGGCTTGCAGCGCAGCGCCAGCGGCGGCTTGGCTTTTCCTGCCTGCGGCCAGGCGCTGCCCGCTTGGCCTTGGGCTGCGCCCAAAGCGCTGCAAAAAAACCTGCGCCGCCATATTCAAGTGGTGTTTCAAGACCCCTTTTCTTCGCTCTCGCCGCGCCTGTGTTTGGCGCAAATCGTGGCCGAAGGCTTGGTGGTGCATGCCGCCGCCCTGCTGCCGGCTTTTTGCAAAAACGGCCGATCGCCTGCCATGCCAAGCCGCCAGCGCCTCTTGCAGGGCAGCGATGCTTTGGCCGTGGCGCTGCGCCAGCGCGTGCTGGCGGCTTTGGCTGAAGTGGGGCTACGAGAGGCGGATTTTCCGGATATTCTCTCGCGCTACCCGCACCAATTCTCGGGCGGGCAGCGCCAGCGCATCGCCATCGCCCGCGCCTTGGTGCTGCAGCCGCAGATATTGGTTTTAGACGAACCCACCAGCGCCTTGGATGTCACGGTGCAGGCGCAAGTGCTGGCGCTCTTGCAAGGCTTGCAAAAAACGCATGGCTTGAGCTACCTCCTCATCACCCACGACCAAAGCGTGGTCGATGCCCTGGCGCACCAAGTGCTGCGCCTAGAGGCGGGCAGGGTGCAAAATTATGCGGCTTGGGGCTGAGGTTTTCCTTGAGCGCCCCAGGTTGTGTAAATGCCTATTCTGCTAAATGCCGGCCATTGTCGCGGGATGCCATATCAACGCGGCGAGCGCCAGTGAAGTGCGCAGTCCAGTAGCTATTATTCAAGCTCTCCACCCGCACCACTCCCCCTGTTCTTGGGGCATGTACAAACTTGTTGTCTCCTAAATAGATTCCAACATGATTAAAGGCGCGGCGAACTGTGGTGAAAAACACTAAATCTCCTGGCTGGAGTTCGGTTCTACTGATATTTTTGGTCGAGGCGGCTTGGTCAGCTGCACGGCGTGGCAACAGCCGTCCCGTAGCACTCTCGTAAACCGCACGCACGAAACCGCTGCAGTCAAATCCCCCTTCGCTCGGCCCATTTCCTCCAAAACGATAAGGAACGCCTAAAAACCCCATCGCCGTGCTGATGATGCCTCCGGTTTTATCTACTACCGCATCCGAAACATCTTTCACCCAGATGCGCTCAGACTGATCAGGAGAGCGGGATAGGCTAGGCTCAAATGTGGTGATCGGACTAGCGCGCGTCAGCTCTTGCAGGGATGGCAATGCGGTATCTAGTTCCAGCTGAGGCGGAGAGGCATAGGCGAACGAGCTAAAAACCCATGCCGCAGCGTAAAAAATAGCGCGCAGTGCGCGTTTTTTGGTGTTCAAAAGAGGTCTCCCAATTAGGTGGCCAGAAACTAGGGAATGCGTCCCTAGGTGGCAAGCAATCACTGGGCTTTGGCTATGAGGCAAGCTGTGATACTGCACAAGCCCAGTCAGAGAAAGAATGTTGACTCGATCCAACAGGGAGGGCTTTGCAGCTCCCCCAGCTATTTTTGCCATGCTAGTATAACAAGATATCAAGGAAGGTCATTACTATGAAAAAATTTACATTACCCTCTGCATTTTTCCTGCTCTTGCTGGGCATACACAGCCAAGCCTCAGCAGATATGCAGCGTTTTGCGCGCATTCAAGCCTTGGGTCCGACGAATAGGGCGGGGGATATTTACGACGCTGGTGTGCAGTCCCCCAAATCCGCGCATTTTTCTACAGATGGCAGCAAGCTCTACATCAATGCACTGGAAGGCGGGCAAACGCTGGTTTACAGCTTTCCTGCGCTCAAAGCGCTCGGTGTGATCGACCACCACTTCGACGCTGGTGATGCCAAACTCTTTAAAGACGATGAAAGCACCGTTTTTGATTACCCCTACTACAACGGCAGAACTGGTGCGTACAACCAGTTCACAGGCAAGCCCGTAGAAATGGCCTTCTCGCACGGCGGTC
>JAMIFN010000035.1:0-3546 GCA_035906235.1 Allobrachymonas sp.
GCGCCTGCAAACTGCTGCGACTGCGCCCACGCACAGCGCAGGCTATGGGCGCATGGGCGCAGCTTTGGCGCTGGCCTTGGCCGCTGAAGGCCTGCACTTTGCCTTGGCAGAGCAAGGCGCCTGGCATTATGTGGGCATGGCGCTGGCGCTGGCGGCCATTGCGCTGGCGGGGTTTAGCACCTACCAAAAGGGCTGGGCGGCGCTGCGCCAATTCAGGCTGAACATCAACGCGCTGATGACCGTGGCGGTGACGGGCGCTTTTGCCATAGGCCAGTGGCCAGAGGCCGCCATGGTGATGGCGCTATACGCCATAGCCGAGGCGATAGAAGCCCGCGCCGTCGATCGTGCCCGTGGCGCCATTAGCGGCCTGCTTGACCTTAGCCCGCTGCAAGCCGAAGTGCAAACCGCAGGCGGCCTGTGGCAAAGCCTGGCGGTGGAACAAGTGGCGCTGGGCAGCATGGTGCGCATCAAACCTGGGGCGCGTGTGCCGCTCGATGGCGTGGTGCGCCAAGGCAGCAGTGCGCTGGACCAATCGCCCGTCACGGGCGAGAGCATTCCCGTTGATAAAACCCTAGGCGATGCGGTGTTTGCGGGCAGCATCAACCAAACGGGCGAGCTGCTGCTGCAAGTCAGCGCCATCGCCGCCGACAGCACGCTGGCGCGCATCATTCACGCCGTAGAACAAGCCCAGGGCAGCCGCGCCCCAACGCAGCGTTTTGTCGATCGCTTTGCCGCCATTTACACCCCTGCGGTGTTTGCGCTGGCGCTGGCGGTGGCTTTGGGTTTGCCCCTGATTTTGGGCACGCCTTGGCTGGCTGCGGCGTACAAGGCCTTGGTGCTGTTGGTGATCGCCTGCCCCTGCGCACTGGTGATTGCCACGCCCGTGACGGTGGTTAGCGGCCTGGCCAACGCTGCGCGGCAAGGCATCCTCATCAAAGGTGGGGCGTATTTAGAGCAAGCCCGCAATATCCGCGCGCTGGCGCTGGACAAAACCGGCACGATTACCGAAGGCAAACCACAGCTGCAGCAGGCGCAGATTTTGGCTGGCGATGCGGCGCAGGCTAAACACATTGCGCTGAGTTTGGCGGCGCGTTCTGACCACCCCGTGTCCCAAGCCATTGCACGGGGTTTGCAAACTGATAGCCCAACGCCGCTGGCGGTAGAAGACTTTGCCGCCCTGACCGGCCGCGGCACGCAGGGGCGCATCGCCGGGCAAGATTACTGGCTGGGCAACCACCGCCTGGTGCACGAACGCGGCCTGTGCAGCCCAGCTCTGGAAGCGCAATTGCTGGCACTGGAAGAACAAGGGCAAACCATCACCCTGCTGGCCGATAGCACACAGGTGCTGGCGCTGTTTGCCGTGGCCGACCGCATCAAAGCCACTTCGCAAGCAGCCTTGGCGCAGCTGCACGCCATGGGCGTACACACCGTCATGCTAACGGGCGACAACCAAGCCACGGCGCAGGCTGTGGCGGCGCAAGCGGGCATAGACGATGCGCGCGGTAATTTGCTGCCCGAGGACAAACTCGCCGCCATTCAAACCCTGCAAAAACAATACGGTCACACCGCCATGACGGGCGACGGCATCAACGACGCGCCCGCGCTGGCGCAGGCCGATATGGGTTTTGCCATGGGCGCGGCGGGCAGCGATATCGCCATGGAGGCGGCCGATGTGCTCATCATGAATGACGACCTGCGCCGCATTCCGCAAACCATTGCCCTTTCGCGCCGCACCTACGCCCTGCTGTGGCAAAACATTGCGTTGGCGCTGGGTATCAAGGCCGTATTTTTGGCGCTGGCGCTGATGGGTATGGCGACCATGTGGATGGCGGTGTTTGCCGATATGGGCGCTAGCCTGCTGGTGGTGTTTAATGGCTTGCGCTTGCTACGAAAACAATAGCTATTCAGGCAGCGTTTTCGGCCTAAAACACCAAAAACACTGAGGAAATCATCGCCAAGCAGGGCCAAGGATGGCCAAAGGTGGCTCAGGGCGCAGCCAGCACCGCTGTGGGGCTTGGGTTAGCTTTGGATACGGGCGCGGCTATGGGTGTGGCTGTGGCTATGGGTGTAGCCATGGGGGTCAGTGTTGGCGTGGGCGCTTTGGGCTTGTTGAGGCTGCCCCCGGCAGAGCGCGCTTTGCGGTTGCCCGCTGGGGCCGTATGCAGGCGGCAAGTGCGAAACAGCTCGCGCGCTTTCGCGTTGGCTTTCACCGGCAGGCGGCGCACAGTAGAGACCCGCGAAAAATTGCCCTGCACCAGGATTTCATAGCGCCCATCGCTAAAGCGTTCATCCTCGTCGTGCTCCATTTTGTAGTCGCCATCCCAAGGCAGCTCGCGCATTTTTCCTTGCAACCAAGCAAAGGCGTGAACGCTGCGTTCACCCAATTGGTAACGCACCTTCAGGGTTTTGCCGCCGTAGCAGCTGTACTGTTTATGCACGATGGCGCTGGGGCGTTCGCGTGCAGCTTCCTGCGCCTTAGGCGGATCGAGCTCGGCGGCCCTTACCCCTAGTGCTTGCAGCGCCAAAACGCTAGCGCAGAGCCAGCGCCCCAAAATGCGTGGATTCAAACCAAAGACCTCAGCAGACAACATAAATCTCACAAAATAAAAAATCTCAAAACTGAAGACGAAACGCCATTAACGCCGCCTCGGTTGTTGCGCCCGCCCGGTACGCGCTTGTTGGTAAATGGGCAGTAATTTTTGCGCCGCCTGTGTCAAAGCCGCTTGGCGATTGGCCGGATCAGGGTGAGTGCTTAAGAACTCAGGCGGCCGGCCAGCATCAGCACGCGCCATTTTTTGCCACAAACTGACCGCCGCGCGCGGGTCATAACCGGCACGCGCCGCCAGCTCTAGGCCGAGTAAATCGGCTTCACCCTCAGCCTCGCGGCTGTATTTAAAGCCATAACCGATTTGGCCAATACGCCCCGTGGTTTCCATGGCCTCGTCACTGCCTAAAGCCACGCCAACCAAGATAGAGGCAAAAGCAATCTGCTGATCACGCAGCGCCTGCTCGCGGCTGTGCTCGCGTAGCGCATGGGCAATCTCGTGCCCCATGACTGCCGCCAGCTCATCATCGCTGGGCTTGACGGCATCCAGCAAACCGCTGTAAACGGCCATTTTCCCGCCCGGCATACACCAGGCATTGGCTTCTTTGATTTGCAGGGTGTTGACCTCCCAAGCCCATTGCTTGGCATCGGGGCGAAAGACCCCAGCTTGCGCAATCAAGCGCGTGGCAATCGCACGCACACGCTGCAGTAGCACCGGGTCGCGGTTGAGCAGCCCTTTTTGCTGCGCCTCTTGCATGGTGGCACGGTATTGCTGCTCGCCCTGTTGCTGGTACTGTTGGCTACTGCCCGCGAGTTTTTGTACGCGATTCACACCCAAAGTGCCGCCCTGAGTGGTGCTGCCCACTTGCGCAGCGCAGCCCAGCAGCAAGGTCGAGGCCAGGCCTAAAGCCGCCAGTTTTCCCATCATCCAGACACGCATATATGCTCCCCCTCGGCGGCAACTTGGCTGCAGCGACGCATCAACCCTAGAAAAACCCGCG
>JAMIFN010000036.1:0-57098 GCA_035906235.1 Allobrachymonas sp.
CACCAAGAACCGGGGATCATTCCCCAGCGATGATGCGCTGCTGAAATTGTTCTATCTGGCTTTGGCCAACATAGCCAAGAAATGGACGATGCCGCTCAGAGACTGGAAGGCGGCATTGACTCGGTTTACTATCCAGTTTGAGGAGAGGATGCCAAAGTCTTAACAATCGCCCCGTTTACACAAAATTCGGGACACCCTCCCATCCTTATGACCGCGCTCAAAGCCCTGTTGTGGCAGTATGGCTTTCATGCCTACTTTTCGCTTGATTTGCATCAAATGATAAGTAAGTATGCTGATTTTTAAGGCTCTTTCAAAACCCAAAATCCGTCTCATGGGGGCGTAGCGAAGCAATCCGCACCACCAAGAAAATCAACAAATCATGGACTGCCGCGTCGCCCCCCCCATCCGCATGAGATGATGTTTGACAGAGGCTCCTTAAGACATGGCTGCACACAGTGTGTGTGGCTGGGTGGCTTTGGCTTCCAGCTTGATGCATGAGCTACAGTTCATCCATCCCGTGTTGCTGAGTCGTTCTCATCTCCTTGTATGCGCCTAACCCACCTGTTCACCCCCGCCAACAACACCCGCATCAGCCATTTGTGCGGCCCTGTCGATGAAAACCTGCGCACCATCGAGCGCGCCTTGGGGGTCAAAATCGCGCATCGGCACGAGCAATTCAAAGTCGAAGGCAGCAAGGCGCTGGCGCAGCAGGCCATGGAAGTTTTGCAGGCCGCCTACGAAATCGCCGATCGCCCCATCGCCCCCGATGTCTTGCAATTGATGCTGGCGGGCGAGGCCGCCGAACCCAGTGCCCACGCGCCGCAAGCGCAAACCCCGCGCGGTGCGGTGCGCGGGCGCAGCGCCAATCAGCAGCGCTATCTAGAGGCCATGGGCGAATGCGACATCGTTTTTGGCGTCGGCCCTGCGGGCACGGGCAAAACCTATCTGGCGGTGGCGGCGGCGATAGAGGCGCTGGAGCGCCACCAGGTGCAACGCATCGTGCTGACCCGCCCCTTGGTCGAAGCGGGCGAACGCCTGGGTTTTCTGCCTGGCGATTTGGTGCAAAAAGTCGATCCCTATCTGCGCCCCTTGTATGACGCGCTGTACGACCTGATGGGGAATGAGCGCGTCCACAAAGCCTTTGAACGCGGGCAGATTGAGATTGCGCCCCTGGCCTTTATGCGCGGGCGCACGCTGAACCAATCCTTTGTGATTTTGGACGAGGCGCAAAACACCACGCCCGAGCAAATGAAGATGTTTTTAACCCGCATCGGCTTTGGCAGCCGCGCCATCATCACCGGCGATGTCAGCCAAATCGACCTGCCCGCCGCGCAAATGAGCGGCCTGGTGGATGCCCAGCGCGTGCTGCGCCAGCTGGACGGCGTGGCGCATTGCCACTTCACCAGCGGCGATGTGGTGCGGCATCCACTGGTGGCGCGCATTGTGGATGCGTATGACAGTGCAAGAGGGCTGTAAGCACTATTAAAAAAGAAGCTGTTCAGGCAGGTTTTACGGACTAAAACCAGGAAAACACTGTCAAAAATCAATCATGAATTGATAGCAAGCAGTTTTCATCAGCCATTGTTCCAAAAATCGCATTAATTTCAGCCAATTTTGCAAAATATGGCCGCATTGTCCCATTTTGAATACGCAGAACCCATGATCACCGTTTACGGCATCCCCAACTGCGACAGCGTCAAAAAAGCCCGCGTCTGGCTGGCTGAAAACGGCCACGATTACCAATTCCACGACTTCAAAAAACAAGGCGTACCTGAAAGCGCACTCGACGCTTGGCTGGCCGCGCTAGGCTGGGAAGTGCTGCTGAATAAACAAGGCACCACTTGGAAGAAATTGCCCGATGAAGTCAAGGCCAGCGTGCAAGATGCCACCAGCGCTAAAGCCGTGCTGCTGGCGCATAGCAGCTGCATCAAGCGACCTGTCATCGATTGGGGTGATGGGCGCATCACGGCTGGGTTTAAGCCTGAGCATTGGGATTGAATGCAGCCCAATTTACTACTATCAGACCCAGTCAAAACAACGCAAAGCCTCTCAATCCTCATTAGCAAGCCTCATGCGAACCTACGCCATACGAGACAAGCAAGGGAACCTACTTTCTTTCGAGGTCAGCTCATTACTTGGGCGCAGATTGGCGCGTCGGGTTGCCGCAGCTATCCCAGACGCGCAAGTCGTGAAATCAGATCTTCGAAACGATACCTTTTGTGAGTTTCAAGTTGCGAACGAAATGTTCGCGATCGAAGAACCCTTTGGCGATAACAGCCGCTTCTGGATTGGCCCCATCGGAGACCAGCGAAGTAGCACCATCGAAATAATCCACTCGCACTTCGAACAGTCACGCCTTGGATCAATTGGCTATGTCCTAGGCATGCTCTTTTGCATGGTGCTGATAGCCACCCCATTAGTTCCGCACGGATGCCGACTCATCGCGCAAGATAAATGCTTGGACTCTGGCGGCGCATGGGTGCAGAGTGCTTGCCAGAAAAATCCCAACACGACGCATTCTCCAACGACTCCACCCAATATCTAGTTCGAAATCTCTCGGCTGACATACAGACCCAGCTCAGGCATCTTGGTTTCAACAAAAAACCCGCCTCACGGCGGGTTTAGTTTTGCTGGCAAGCCCCTCAGCTAAAGATAAGAGGCCAAGCACACGCTGATATTACTCAGCCGCGCCTTCAGCGGCTTCAGCAGCACGCTCAACCAGTTCAACATAGGCCATAGGCGCATTGTCACCTTGGCGGAAGCCCATTTTCAAGATGCGGGTGTAGCCACCTGGACGCGCTTTGAATCGTGGGCCCAGTTCCGTGAACAGCTTGGTCACGCTGGCATCGTCGCGCAGGCGGGCAAAGGCCAGGCGGCGGTTAGCCACGCTATCGACTTTAGCCAAAGTGATCATGGGTTCGATGATGCTGCGCAGCTCTTTGGCTTTGGGCAGGGTGGTTTTGATAGCCTCATGCTCGATCAGCGAGTTCATCATGTTTTGGAACATGGCTTTGCGATGCGAGCTGGTGCGATTGAGTTTGCGGTGTCCGTTTCCGTGGCGCATGGTGAGTTTTCCTTTCGTTTATTTAAGCGCCAGCCGTGCGAGGTACTGGCGCGTCACCAAAATCTAAATTACTTTTTTTCCAGGCCTGCTGGGGGCCAGTTTTCCAGGCGCATGCCCAAAGTCAAGCCGCGCTGAGCCAGCACTTCTTTGATTTCGTTGAGCGATTTACGACCCAGATTCGGCGTTTTCAGCAGCTCGTTTTCAGTGCGCTGAATCAAATCGCCGATGTAGTAGATGTTTTCTGCTTTGAGGCAGTTGGCCGAACGCACAGTCAGCTCCAACTCGTCCACAGGGCGCAGCAAGATGGGGTCAAATTGCTGGCTGGCTGCAGCGGCGCCGCTTTCAAAGGCGGCCAGTTCGCTGGCGTCGATTTGGGCAAATACGGCCAGTTGCTCGACCAAGATGCGGGCGGCTGCACGCACCGCGTCTTCGGCGGTGATGGCGCCATTGGTCTCGATTTCCATGACCAATTTGTCCAAGTCGGTGCGTTGCTCAACACGGGCGTTTTCGACCGCGTAGCTGACGCGCTTGATGGGCGAGAAGGACGCGTCGAGCACGATGCGGCCTATGCCTTTGCTTTGCTCGTCAGCGTGTTTGCGCACGCTCCCTGGCACATAGCCTCGGCCTTTTTCAACCTTGATTTGCATGTCCAGCTTGGCGCCTTGCGCCAGGGTGGCGATGACATGGTCAGGGTTGATGATTTCCACATCGTGCGGCAGCTGGATGTCTTTGGCGGTGATGACGCCGGCACTTTCTTTGTGCAGGGTCAGGGTAACTTCGTCGCGGCCGTTGAGCTTGAAGACGATGCCTTTCAAGTTCAACAGGATGCCGATGACATCTTCTTGCACGCCGTCGATCGACGAGAACTCGTGCAGCACGCCAGCGATGCTGACTTCGGTGGGCGCGTAGCCCAGCATAGAAGACAGCAGCACGCGGCGCAGGCCGTTACCCAGGGTGTGGCCGTAGCCGCGCTCAAAGGGTTCGAGCGTGACGCGAGCACGGTTGTTGCCCAGCTGTTCAACCTGGATGGCTTTGGGTTTCAAAATATTAGCTTGCATGCAGTGTTTCTTTCTTTTTCAATACCCCCCGCTCGTTACACGGGTAAGGCTGATGCACAAAAGCGAAAGCTGCTGCTGTCCAAAATGGCCAGCAGCAGACCCGCAGCGATTAACGAGAATACAGTTCGACAATCAACGATTCGTTGATGTCGGCGCCGAATTCGTCACGGTCAGGCGATTTCTTGAACACGCCTTGTACTTTGGCGCTATCGACTTCTACCCAAGCTGGAAAGCCGATTTGGCCAGCCAAAGCCAGGGCTTCAACGACGCGAGTTTGGGCTTTTGATTTTTCGCGTACAGACACGACATCGCCAGCTTTAACCAAGTAAGAAGGAATATTAACGGGGTTGCCATTCACCAAGATGGCTTTGTGCGATACCAATTGGCGCCCTTCTGAGCGCGTAGAGGCAAAGCCCATACGGTAGGCCACATTGTCCAGACGCGACTCGAGCAAAGAAAGCAGGTTTTCGCCAGTGTTGCCACGGCGACGATCGGCTTCAGCGAAATAGCGGCGGAACTGACGCTCCAAAACGCCGTAGATGCGTTTAACTTTTTGTTTTTCACGCAGTTGCAGACCGTAGTCTGAAGTGCGCTGACCAGAAGTGCGACCGTGTTGGCCGGGCTTAGAGTCGAATTTGGCCTTGTCTGCGATAGAGCGACGCGCGCTCTTCAAAAACAGGTCGGTGCCTTCACGGCGTGAGAGTTTAGCCTTAGGGCCAATATACTTTGCCACTTTAGTATCCTTTTGATGTCTAAGGCAGGTAAAACCTGCCCGAGCAGCTATGATAAATATAGCTGCGGTGGGCTTACGAAAAATGCCCCGCAACGGGTTTTTCGAAAGAAAAACCTTTGCGAGGCGCGATAAAGCCGGCCATTATAAGCCGACTTTTAAAACCAGCAATTAGATGCGGCGACGCTTTTGTGGGCGGCAGCCGTTGTGCGGCACTGGCGTCACATCAGAGATAGAGGTGATGCGGATGCCCAGGGCGCCCAAAGCGCGCACTGAAGATTCGCGGCCTGGGCCTGGGCCTTTGATTTCAACTTCGAGGTTTTTGATGCCTTGATCCATAGCCGCGCGGCCAGCAACCTCGGATGCCACCTGAGCCGCAAAAGGCGTGGACTTGCGTGAACCTTTGAAGCCTTGACCACCTGAAGATGCCCAAGACAAAGAGTTGCCTTGGCGATCGGTGATGGTGATGATGGTGTTGTTGAAAGAAGCGTGCACATGGGCGATGCCATCGGCAATGTTCTTACGAACTTTCTTGCGCATGCGCTGTGCTGCGTTGTTGCTAGGAGCTTTTGCCATTTCGAATCTCTACTTAGATAAGTTCAATGTTTATCGCGAACCGGTTGCACTTATTTTTTCAGTGCGACTTGGCCTTTTTTCGGACCTTTGCGGGTACGCGCATTGGTGCGAGTGCGTTGGCCACGCATAGGCAGGCCACGGCGATGACGGAAACCACGGTAGCAACCAATGTCCATCAAGCGTTTGATGTTCATGGTGGTTTCGCGGCGCAGGTCACCCTCGAGGGTGAATTGAGCCAGAACATCGGTGATTTTTTTCAAATCATCGTCGCTCAACTCTTTAACTTTTTTGGCGAAAGGTACGCCAGCTGCTTCGCAAATAGCGCGAGCGCGTGAGCGGCCAACGCCATAAATGGCAGTCAAACCAATTTCAGCGTGTTGGTGTGTAGGGATGTTTACACCTGCAATACGAGCCATGTCTTATTTCCTTCAAAGGGGTAATTTAGCCAAGTCGTTCAGGGCTTAGCCTTGACGCTGCTTGTGGCGAGGGTCGGTACAAATCACACGCACCACGCCTTTGCGGCGAATAACCTTGCAATTGCGGCACATGGGTTTGACTGAGGCGGATACTTTCATATCGAACTCCAAAAATCTGATAGTTGAGCTTGTTATCTAAATCAGCCAATTTACTTGGCGCGGAAGACGATACGGGCACGGCTGAGATCGTAGGGGGTCATCTCTACCGTAACTTTATCGCCAGGCAAAATGCGGATGTAGTGCATACGCATCTTGCCAGAGATGTGGCCATGCACAACATGGCCGTTTTCCAGTTTTACCCGGAAGGTTGCATTGGGCAGGTTTTCTACGACCTCGCCCTGCATTTGAATCACATCGTCTTTGGCCATAGTCGCTTACTTAAAGTTGGCTTTTTTGAGCAAAGAGTCGTACTGTTGGCTCATCATGTAGTTTTGTACTTGCGCCATAAAGTCCATCGCTACCACCACAATGATCAAGAGCGAAGTACCGCCGAAGTAGAAAGGCATTTTGTAAAAACCCATCAAAAACTCAGGCAATAAGCAAATCAGCGTGAGGTAAAGCGCACCAACTAAGGTCAAACGCATCAAGATGCCATCCAAATAGCGGGCGGTATTGTCACCTGGACGAATGCCAGGAACGAAAGCACCGCTTTTCTTCAGGTTATCTGCAGTTTCGCGGCTGTTAAACACCATGCCGGTATAGAAAAAGCAGAAGAAAATGATGGCCGCTGCGTACAAAACCATGTGCACGGGCTGGCCGGGCACCAAGGTGTCTGACACATCTTTTAGCCAGCTGGTTTTCTCGCTGCTGCCACCAAACCAACCCACCAGCGTGGCTGGCAGCAAGATGATGGAAGAAGCAAAGATAGGGGGAATCACACCCGCCATATTCAGCTTCAATGGCAGATGCGAAGCTGGTGCGCTGTACACACGGCTACCCACTTGGCGACGCGCGTAGTTAACCAAAACCTTGCGCTGCCCACTCTCGATGAAGACCACGAACCAAGTGACCAAAACCACCAGAGCCAAAATCACCATTCCAGCGAACCAACCCAAAGCACCACTGCTAATTTGCTGAAGCAAACCAGTAATCGCCCCGGGCAAACCAGCCACGATACCAGCAAAGATGATGATGGAAATACCATTACCCAGGCCGCGTTCGGTAATTTGTTCGCCCAACCACATCAGGAACATGGTGCCCGCCGTCAGAGTAACAACCGCTGAGAGCTGGAAAGTCACGCCAGGATTAAGCACCAAGCCAGGCTGCGCTTGCAACAAGCTGGCAATGCCCAGAGACTGGAACAAGGCCAAACCCAAAGTGCCGTAGCGCGTGTACTGAGTGATCTTGCGACGCCCAGCTTCGCCTTCTTTCTTCAAAGTTTCCAGCGGTGGATACACATAGCTGGCAATTTGAATAATGATCGAAGCCGAGATATAGGGCATGATGCCCAAGGCAAACACCGTAAAGCGCGACAAGGCACCGCCAGAGAACATATTGAACAAGCCCAATATGCCACCACTTTGCCCCTCGAACAGTTTTTGCAGTTCGTTGGGGTCAATACCAGGCACAGGGATATGCGCCCCGAGTCGATAGACCACCAAGGCAAAAAGCAAAAAGGCTAGCCGCGACCAAAGATCGCCGTAGTTTTTTGCCTTAGTAGTGGTTTGTGCAGTAGTTGCCATAAGCTTTACGAATGCTTGAGTGCGCCAAGGACCTTAACTTAAGCCGCTTCAGCGACGACGACTTGGCCGCCAGCCGCTTCGATCGCTGCTTTAGCACCAGCCGTAGCGCCGACACCTGTCAGCTTGACCGCGATGCTCAGCTCGCCAGACTTGATCACTTTGACCACTTTAGCGATTTGACCAACCAAACCAGCTTCTTTTAGCACCAGCAAATCCACTTCGGCTGCGCCGAGTTTATTCAGCTCGGCCAAAGTCACCTCGGCGTTGTATTTCAAAGTCGTAGACTTGAAACCACGCTTAGGCAAACGGCGTTGCAGAGGCATTTGACCGCCCTCAAAACCGACTTTATGGTAGCCGCCTGAGCGCGATTTTTGGCCTTTATGACCACGGCCAGCAGTTTTGCCTAAGCCAGAACCAATACCACGACCAACGCGACGACGCGCTTTATTGGCGCCATCAGCAGGAGCGATGGAGTGCAGAGTAGTAGTCTGTTCCATGATTACAGCACCCTTACCAAATAATCGATCTTGTTGATCATGCCGCGAACCGCAGGCGTATCAACCAGCTCAGAAACAGAATTGATGCGACGCAGACCCAGGCCGCGCACGGTGTCGCGATGAGATTGCTTGCAGCCGATAGGGCTACGCACCAGTTGGACTTTTACTTTTTTCTCAGTGTTCGACATAGCAAACCACCTTATACAAAGATGTCCGCTACTGATTTACCGCGTTTGGCGGCAATTTCAGCAGGGGTTGTCATTTTGCCCAGCGCATCCAAAGTGGCGCGCACCATGTTGTAGGGATTGCTCGAACCATGGCTCTTGGCCACGATGTCGGTAATGCCTACTACTTCGAAAACCGCACGCATAGGGCCACCAGCGATGATGCCAGTACCCTTAGGCGCAGGCATCAAAGCCACGCTAGCTGCGCCATGACGGCCATGCACGGTGTGGTGCACGGTACCATTTTTCAGAGAGGCTTTACGCAGATTGCGACGCGCTTCTTCCATGGCTTTTTGCACGGCGACAGGAACTTCCTTGGCCTTGCCTTTACCCATGCCTACGCCGCCGTCGCCATCACCAACCACTGTTAGTGCTGCAAAGCTCAAAATACGACCGCCTTTGACCACTTTGGTCACGCGGTTTACCGCGATCATTTTTTCGCGCAAGCCGTCATCACGGGCGTCGTCTTGCGGTTTAGCTTGAATTCGTGCCATTTCGTTTTCCTTCTTGGCTTAAAACTGCAGACCCGCTTCGCGCGCTGCTTCGGCCAATGCTTTCACACGACCGTGGAAAGCGAAGCCTGAGCGATCGAATGCAACTTTTTCTACACCGGCGGCCTTGGCTTTTTCAGCAATACGCTTGCCGATAACCGTAGCTGCGGCAACATTGCCACCCTTGCCTGCGCCGCCGATGGCCTTGACCACTTCAGCCTCAGAGCTTGACGCCGATACCAACACTTTGGCGCCGTCGGCAGAAATGACGCTGGCGTAAATGTGCGAATTGGTACGGTTGACAACCAGGCGAGCAACGCCTTGTTGGGCGATACGAATGCGAGTCTGACGCGCACGGCGCAGACGCTGTTCTTTTTTCGTGAGCATCGTCTGGTTTCCTTATTTCTTCTTGGTTTCTTTGATCACGACCACTTCATCCGAGTAACGGATGCCTTTGCCTTTATAGGGCTCAGGAGGGCGCACCGCACGGATCTCCGCAGCGATTTGACCCAATACTTGGCGATCAGCACCGTTCAGAATAATTTCTGTAGGTGTAGGCGTTGCCACCTTGATGCCAGCGGGCATTTCAAAATCAACAGGGTGAGAAAAACCAATGGCCAAGTTCAATTTAGAACCCGAAGCTGCGGCTTTAAAACCCACGCCCACCAGATTGAGTTTTTTCTCAAAACCCTTGCTAACACCCGTCACCATATTGCTCAGCAACTGGCGCATCGTGCCGCTCATGGCATTGGCTTCGCGGCTGTCATCGACAGGCGCCAAGCTCAAAACACCAGCTTCATTTTTCAGGCTAACCAAAGGATTGAGGTTGAGCGACAAAGTGCCGCCCGCACCCTTGATGGTGACTGCCTGACCAGCTTGGCTGAATTCAACACCAGCTGGCACAGTAATACTTGCTTTACCTACGCGGGACATGTTTGCACTCCTTCCCGATTAAGCGACATAGCACAAGACTTCGCCGCCCACGCCAGTAGCGCGCGCTTTGCGGTCAGTCATGACGCCTTGAGGGGTAGTCACAATCGCCACGCCCAAGCCATTCATGACTTGAGGGATTTGATCGCGACCTTTGTATACGCGCAGACCTGGGCGGCTGACGCGCTCGATGCGCTCAATCACAGGACGGCCTGCATAGTATTTCAAAGCGATCTCCAAAGTGGCTTTGCCATCTTCGGTTTTCACTTGGAAACCATCGATATAACCTTCATCTTGCAACACTTGGGCAATCGCCACTTTGATCTTAGAAGAAGGAATCAACACCGTTTTCTTGGCGACCATTTGCGCGTTACGAATGCGCGTCAGCAGGTCAGCAATAGGATCACTCATGCTCATAATTGCTACTCCTTACCAGCTGGCTTTGATAACGCCAGGGATACGACCATCAAAAGCCATTTCACGCACTTTGATGCGACCCAAGCCGAATTGACGGAAAGTACCGCGTGGGCGGCCTGTTACCGCGCAACGCGCACGCAAACGCGTGGGGTTAGCATTGCGGGGCAGTTTTTGCAGGGCATAACGAGCCAACATACGCTCTTGGTCAGATTTGCCAGCATCGTTAGCGATGTCTTGCAGTTCGGCGTATTTTTTGGCGAATTTTGCAACGAGCTTTTCACGCTTTAGCTCGCGCTGAATCAATGCTTGTTTAGCCATGTTGCACTCTTAGTTTTTAAAGGGGAAACGGAAAGCTTGCAGCAGCGCTTTAGCTTCTTCGTCATTTTTGGCGGTGGTGGTGATGCTGATATTCAAACCACGCAACGCGTCCACTTTGTCGTATTCAATTTCGGGGAAAATGATTTGCTCTTTCACGCCGATGTTGTAGTTGCCACGACCATCAAATGAACGGCCAGAGATACCACGGAAATCGCGCACGCGGGGCAGAGCGATATTCACAAAGCGATCCAAGAATTCGTACATTTGCACGCCGCGCAAAGTCACCATGCAGCCGATGGGTTGTTGCTCGCGGATCTTGAAACCTGCAATCGGCTTTTTAGCCTTGGTAACCACAGGTTTTTGACCGGCAATTTTGGTCAAATCAGAAACCGCGTGGTCCATGACTTTTTTATCAGCAACCGCTTCGCCCACACCCATATTCAAGGTGATTTTGGTGATGCGCGGCACCTCCATAGTGGACTTGTAGCCGAATTTTTTCGTCAGCTCAGCAGCAATTTTTTCGCGATATTGTTGTTGTAAACGAGACATCTTTTACCCCTTTACGCAACTTGCGCGCCGTTAGACTTGAACACGCGCACGCGTTTGCCGCCTTCGACTTGCTTGATACCAACGCGATCTGCCTTGCCTGCAGCAGCATTGAAGATTGCAATATTGGATTGATGAATAGGCATCTCTTTAGTGATGATGCCGCCCTCTTCGTTTTTCATAGGATTAGGCTTGGCGTGTTTTTTCACCAAGTTAATGCCCTCAACGATGAGATGCTCAGCGCCAGTGCGCGCAGCAATCTTGCCGCGCTTACCTTTGTCACGCCCAGCGATAACGATTACCTCGTCACCTTTAATAAGTTTGTTCATGGCAAAAACCTCTTACAAGACTTCAGGAGCCAAGGACACGATCTTCATGAAGCGCTCAGTACGCAGTTCACGCGTCACTGGGCCAAAGATACGGGTGCCAATAGGCTCCATTTTGCTGTTAAGCAACACTGCCGCATTGCCGTCAAACTTGACGAGTGAACCGTCAGGGCGGCGGATGCCTTTAGCGGTACGAACAACTACCGCACTGTACACATCGCCTTTTTTGACGCGAGCACGAGGGGCAGCTTCTTTAACGCTGACTTTAATAATGTCGCCCACTGAGGCGTAGCGACGCTTAGAGCCGCCGAGCACTTTGATGCACAAAAGCGATTTGGCACCCGTGTTGTCAGCAACCTCTAGTCGAGATTCGGTCTGGATCATTTTTTTGCTTTCCAACTTGCCCAGCTTCTGCGCTTAGCGCAGCAACCAAACAGTCTTGGCCTCGTAGCAGATTCGAAAATCTACTGTTGAGAGAAACGATGAACCTGCATGCAACCATTTGCATGAAGGAAGGCGGATTGTACAACAATAATTTAGTCTATGCCAAATTTTTTTCACCCCGCCTGGCGGTTGCCTTGCCGCGTACCCCATTTGGTCATTTAGCACGCCGGAAAAGGCTGGACAATATTACCTTCTTCACCGTGCAGCCAGAAGCTAGCCCCCTAGCAATGTTATCTGGCCTTTTTATGCAATCCACTCATAAATCTAGCTTATCTGCCCTGACTTTGGGCGCTCTTGGCGTGGTGTACGGCGATATTGGAACCTCAGTTCTGTATGCGATGAAGGAAGTTTTTGGCACTGGCCATGTCAACTTCACACCTGACAATGTCTATGGCGTGCTCTCGCTCTTCGTCTGGACCATTACCCTGATCGTCAGCCTGAAGTATGTCAGCCTGGTGCTGCGCGCCGACAACAAGGGCGAGGGTGGCTTGATCGCCATGCTCGCCCTGGCCTCGAATGCGGTGAAAGACAATCCGCGCCGCCACCGCTGGATCATGTTAATGGGGGTGTTTGGCACCTGTTTGTTTTATGGTGATGGCGTGATTACGCCGGCCATCTCGGTGCTCTCGGCCATGGAGGGCCTGACCGTCATCAACCACGAATTTCAAGAATATGTGCTGCCCATGACCTTGGGCATTTTGGCAGCCCTGTTTTTTGTGCAGCGCTACGGCACCACGGGCATAGGCAAAGCCTTTGGCCCCATTACCTTGCTGTGGTTCATCACCTTAGCGGCTTTGGGGCTGTGGCATATCGTGCAAAACCCCGCCGTGCTCAAGGCGCTCAGCCCGCTCTACGCCCTGCACTTTATTGTGGAGGCGCCGACCACAGCCTTCATCATCTTGGGCGCGGTGGTGTTGTGCGTCACGGGCGCCGAGGCGCTGTACGCCGACATGGGGCATTTTGGCAAAAAGCCGATTCGCATGGCCTGGTTTTGCGTCGTCATGCCTGCCCTGATTTTGAATTATTTTGGCCAAGGCGCTTTGCTGCTGGCCAACCCCAGCGCCAAGACCAACCCTTTCTTTATGCTGATCCCGCCGTCTTGGGGCGACACGCCCCAATTTGCCCTGGTGGCACTGGCGACTGCAGCCACCGCCATTGCTTCGCAGGCCCTGATTACGGGCGCCTTTAGCATCACCAAGCAAGTGGTGCAGCTGGGCTATTTGCCCCGTATGCGCGTGGTCTATACCAATGTGCGCGAGCTGGGGCAAATCTACATGCCCTTTGTCAACTGGACGCTGTTTGCCGCCATTGTGCTGGCGGTGATGATCTTCAAAAGCTCTAGCGCCCTGGCGGCCGCCTATGGCATCGCGGTGACTACCGATATGCTGATCACCACCATCTTGACCTTTTTCGTCTTGCGCTTTGCCTGGAAGATGCCGCTGGCGCTCACCTTGTTTGCGACGGGGTTTTTCTTTTGGATTGACTTTGCCTTTTGGTCATCCAATTTGCTGAAGTTTTTTCACGGCGGTTGGTTCCCCATTGCCATTGGCGCGTTTGTCTTTACCCTTTTGCTGACTTGGAAAGACGGGCGCCAACGCCTCTCGGACGCACGCAAGCAAGACGCGCTGGATTTGCGTACCTTTTTAGACGGTGTGTTCATCAGCCCGCCCCAGCGCGTGGATGGCACGGCGGTCTTCCTCTGCCCTGAAGACGACATCGTGCCCAGCGCCCTGCTGCACAACCTCAAGCACAATAAAGTGCTGCACGACATCAACTTATTTGTCGGCGTGCGCAGCCACGAAACCCCTTGGATCGGCCTATCGCAACGCCTGCAAATCGACGCCCTAGGGCATAACTGCTGGAAAGTCACACTGAACTACGGCTTTAAAAACCAAATCGATGTGCCCGAAGCCCTAGCCCATCTCAAAGGCCACGGCTTTGAGTTTGAACCCATGCGCACCAGCTACTTTGTCTCGCGCGAGGTCGTCGCCCCCAGCGCCACGCCCGGCATGATGGGCTGGCGCAAAAAGCTCTTTGCGCATATGCACCACAACGCCTCTACCGCCGCCGAATTTATGCACCTGCCCAGCAATGCCGTGGTCGAGCTGGGCGCCAAAGTCGATATCTAGGAAAGCGCTGCACACCCCTCCTTTCGGCGCTGGCATCTCCCCATCAAGCGGGCTGCCTCGTTAGAAAAACTCACCAGAACGCCCGCTATGGCTCGCCTTTCCGCCTCGTATCCCATCTTGATCGCGGAGCGCCAACACCAAAAAAGAGGTGTTCAGCACTTTCTTTATGCATTTTTGGCACTTTAAGCCGTAAAACCTGCCTGAGCAGCTCTTAAATTCATAGCAATTAAGCTTGCGTTTTGCCTAAAATCTGCCCTTATGAACAACGCCCTGCACACCTCCACCCTCACCAGCCTGCCCTTGCTTGCGCGTGGCAAAGTCCGCGACAACTACGCCGTGGGCAGCGATCGCATTTTGATGATTGCGTCTGACCGCCTCAGCGCCTTCGATGTCATCATGGACCAGCCCATCACGGGCAAAGGCATCATCCTCACGCAAATGGCGCTGTTTTGGTTTGACAAGCTCAAGGGCATTTGCCCCAACCATTTAACGGGCGATGCGCCCGAGGGCGTGGTGACCGAGGCCGAAAAACCCCAAGTCACAGGCGGGCGCTCTATGCTAGTCAAACGCCTCAAGCCCATCCCCGTAGAAGCCGTGGTGCGCGGCTATTTGGCTGGCAGCGGCTGGGCCGAATACCAACAAAGCCAGAGCGTCTGCGGCGTGCCCCTGCCCGCTGGTTTGCGCAATGCCGCCAAACTGCCCGAACCCATTTTTACCCCCGCAGCCAAGGCCGAAGTAGGCGAGCACGATGAAAACATCAGCTTTGACAAAATGGTGGGCATGATAGGCGCCGACTTAGCCGAGCAAATCAAGGCCACCAGCATCGCCATTTACAAAGCCGCTGCTGACTACGCCGCCACACGCGGCATCATCATTGCCGACACCAAATTTGAATTTGGTCTGGACGAAAACGGCACGCTGACCCTGATGGACGAAGTGCTCACGCCCGATTCATCCCGCTTTTGGCCCGCGGACAGCTATGCAGCCGCCTTTGAAGCGGGCAAAAACCCGCCCAGCTTTGACAAACAGTTTTTGCGCGACTGGCTGGAAACCGCGCAGGTCGATGGCAAACCCTGGGGCAAAGTTGCGCCCCCGCCCACCCTGCCGCCCGAGGTGATAGCCGGCACCGTGGCCAAATACCAAGAAGCGCTGGAGCGGCTGACCCAGAGTTGATGCGGCTTCTGCAAAACCTCGCCTCGTGCGAGGAGCCACACGACACAAAAATCCATAAGTTATTGATTTTATTGGCAGTGCGGATTACTACGCTCGCATGAGACGCATTTTGGGTTTTGCAGAGCTTCATTGAAACTCAGTCCATTCACTGGGTTTTGTCTAGCCTCAAGTCTCGGGATAGTAGCCCACCGTCACCCGCCCGTCACCCCAGTCGACCACAGATCGCTTGATGCAGCTGCTGTTAGCCAGCAGCACCGCTTTGGCGCTGGCGGCATCTACCACGCTTAGCTTTACCTCATCGGGCAATTTCTTCCAAGTTGTGCCTTGTTTGTTCAGCACAGCCTCCCAGCCCAGTTTTGCTAGCCAAGCGTCGAGTTGGCTTTCAGGCTCGCCTTGTTTTTTAAAGTCGTGGAATTGGTAGGTGTGGCCGTTTTCAACCAGCCAGACGCGGGCTTTTTTGACGCTACCGCAGTTGGGGATGCCGTAAACGGTGATTGTGGTTTTCTTTATTCAGAATGGGACAATGGTGGGTGTTTTTGCAAAATTCGCTGTAATTAATGCGATTTTTGGAACAATAGCCGCTAAAAATCGTTTGCTATCAATAAATAGCTGATTTTCAGCAGGATTTTTGAGGTTTTATTCCGTAAAACCTGCCTGAGCAGCTTCTGTTTTTGATGAGATTTTTGGCTGTTTTGATAGGCTTTAACCCTCAGCCCTTTCCCACGAGGGGAGAGGGGCAAGACATGGACTCCCGCCCCTGCCTTCGCAGGGGAAGGCTCTGCGCGGGAATGACGAGGGCAGGAATGACTGCTGCTGGAATGACGGCTGCTGGAATGGCATTTTCTGGTGCCCGTCCTGCTGGCGGGTCGGACTAAACCACCTGCACAGGCACACGGCGGTTCAGCCCGCACATCAGCTCATAACCCAAGGTGCCCGAGGCGGCGGCGATGGTGTCTATGGAAACGATGGCGCCATTGTCGGCCTGCCCCCATAGGGTGACGGCGCTGCCATAGCCCGCAGTGGGCAGCTCGCTCAAATCCACCGCCAGCATGTCCATGCTGACGCGCCCCAAGGTGCGGCTGGGCAGACCATCCACCAAAATCGGCGTACCTGTGGGTGTGGTGCGTGGGTAGCCGTCGGCATAGCCGCAGGCGACGATGCCTATGCGCATGGCGCGATCGGCGGTAAAGACGGAGCCATAGCCCACGGTATCGCCCGCCTGCAGGTTTTGTACCGCAATGATGCGGCTGTGCAAACTCATGGCGGGCAGCAGGCCCCAATCGGCGGCGCTGTGGCTGGCGGCGTCTGGCGTTGATCCATACAGCGCAATGCCCGCGCGCACCCAGTCGGCGCCTAGCTGCGGGTAGCGCAGCAGGGCGGCGCTATTGGCTAGGCTGACTTCGCCGCTTAAATCGCGCGTTGTTTGCAGAAAAGTTTGCACTTGATAGTCTGCGCCTTCGTGCATCTGCCCATCAGCGCCCAAACGCTGGCCATCGGCATCGCTCAAATGCGTCATCAAGCTGATTTCATCCACCTGTGGCAGGGCGGCCAAGCGGGTGTAGGCGCTGCGAAAGGCGGCGGGCGTAAAGCCTAGGCGGTTCATGCCGCTATTCATTTTGAGGAAAACGCGGTGCGGCTCGTGCGTTTTGTGCGCGGCCAACATGTCGATCTGCTCGCTGCAGTGAATGACATGCCAGAGTTTTAGGCGCGAACACTGTTCTAAATCACGCGGCTCAAACACGCCCTCAATCAGCAAAATCGGACCGCGCCAGCCCAAATCGCGCAGGGTTTGTGCTTCGTGCAATTCCAGCAGGGCAAAGCCGTCGGCGCCGCGCAGTGCCTCAAAAGCATGGGTTATGCCGTGGCCGTAGGCGTCGGCCTTGATGGTGGCCCAGACCTTGGCATCGCCACTAGCGGTGCGCACACGCTGCAAATTGTGCGTCAGGTGTGCTGGATGGATCTGGGCTTGAATCTGGCGAGGCATAGTGGGCAAACAAAGCGGCAGGGGGCTGAGGCTAGGGTAGGTGGCTTAGGGCTTAGCGTTGTGCCAAAGCCTTCTCGATTTTTTGGTCGGTTTTGTACTGGCTCAGCGCATAAACCGCCCAAATCGCCGCTGGCAGCCACCCGATCAGGGTGATTTGCAAAATCAAACACATGATGCCCGCCAAGGGGCGACCTATGGTGAAAAAGGCCAAAAAGGGCAGAAAAATAGCGAGAACTAAACGCAAAACGGTCTCCAAAAACGAAAGCTGAAATTGTAGCGAAGCTGCCCTTATGCAAGGCACTTTCACGGACGGCCGCTTACTGCCTAGCCAACGCATCCACAGGGTTGAGTTTGGCCGCGCTGCGGGCTGGCAAAAAGCCAAACACCACGCCGATCAAGGTCGAGCTGGCAAAGGCCGCCACGATGGAAGTGCTGGAGAAACTCATGCGGAAGTTGCCGCCGCTAACTTGGTCAAACAGTGCGCCTATGCCCAGCGCCAGGGCTATGCCGAGCAAGCCGCCCAGCAAACAGACCAAAACGGCTTCAATCAAAAACTGCTGCAAGATGTCGCTTTGCCTTGCACCTACAGCCATGCGCACGCCAATTTCCTGCGTGCGTTCGGTCACGCTGACCAACATGATATTCATCACGCCTATGCCGCCCACCACCAGCGAAATCACGGCAATGGCCGAAATCAGCAGCGTCATGGTGGCGGTGGTTTTTTCCACCGTTTGCTTGATGGAGTCGCTACTCATGGTGAAAAAGTCTTTGCTGCCGTGGCGCTGGCTCAGCATTTCGGTAATGGCAGCGTCGGCGGCGGGGTTGGATTGCCCGTCTTTGACCCGCACGGTGATGCTGCGCAAAGTGCTCGTGCCCAAGATGCGCGACATGACGGTGGTGTAAGGCAGCCAGATATTGAGCGCATCGGGGTTGCCAAAGGGGCTGTCTTTAGGCGCGGTCACGCCAATAATTCGCACGGGCACGCCCCCCAGCAACAGCACTTTGCCCACGGGGTTTTCGCCGTTTTCAAACAAAGCTGCTTGGGTGTTGGGGTCTATCACCGCGTCTTGCGCTTGTTGGCGCACACTGCGCTCATCAAAAGCTATGCCATTGGCTATTTCATAAGCCATGGCGCGGAAATAGGCCTGCCCTACGCCGTTGATATTGGCAGTTTTTTCGGCATTGCGATAACGCGCTGTGCGACTGGTTTGCACCCCTGGACTGACGGCCTCTAGATAGGGCAGCGATTCCAAGGCTTTGGCATCACTAGGCACCAGAGTTTGGATGCGGCTAGCCGTGCGGTCGCCAAAGCCTGCGCCCGGGCGGATGTCTATGGTGTTGGTGCCCATGCCGCTGATGTCGGCCAAGATGCGTTCGCGCGAGCCTTGCCCTAGCGCCACCACCGACACCACCGACGCAATACCAATGATGATGCCCAGCATGGTCAGCAGGGTGCGCAATTTGTGCGCCACCATGGCGCGCACGGCCATACCAAAGGACTCATGCAAGCGCCCCAAGGCCGCCAGCCAAGGGCTGCGAGTGCCGGCTTTTTTTGCTATGGTTTGCGTAGCTGCTTGGGCAGGTTTTTCGGCCTCAAATCGAGATTTCTTATCTAAAATGATGCGCCCATCAGCAATTTCGATGATGCGCTGCGCGTGCGCCGCCACCTTGGCATCGTGCGTGACCAAAATGATGGTGTGGCCTTCGGCGTGCAGCTCTTGCAAGATGCGCATCACCTCTTCGCCGCTGCTGCTGTCGAGCGCGCCCGTCGGTTCGTCGGCCAAAATCACATCGCCGCCATTCATCAGCGCCCGTGCGATCGAGACGCGCTGCTGCTGCCCGCCAGACAACTGCCCAGGTTTGTTGCCCAGTTTTTCAGCCAACCCCAGGCGCGTGAGCAGCGCTTGCGCGCGGCTGTGGCGCTGTTCGGGTGCAGTGCCCGCGTAAATGGCAGGAATCTCGACATTGCCCACCGCGTTTAAATCGCCCATGAGGTGATAACGCTGGAAGATAAAGCCAAAATGCTCGCGCCGCAGGCATGCCAGTTCATCGGCTGCCATGCTGCGGGTTTCTTTGCCCGCCACCAGGTAGCTGCCGCGCGTGGGGTTGTCTAGGCAGCCCAAGATATTCATCAGGGTGGATTTGCCCGAACCCGATGCGCCGATGATGGCCACCATCTCGCCCGCATGGATGTCTAAATCGATGCCTTTGAGCACCGCCACCACTTCGTCACCCGCAGGAAACTCGCGCACTAGGCCGCGCACTTGCAGCAAAGCAGTTGGGGTTTGGGTGTTCATGCGGGCGCCTTAAAACATCCGCATGCCACGGCGATTGTTATTGCCCGCGCCGCTGCCTTGCGCTGCGTCACCCACCACCAGTTGTTCGCCTTCTTTGAGTCCGTCCAAAACTTGCGCTTGGATGCGGTTATTCAGGCCAATGTGAATTTTTCGTTCGCTGATTTGCTGCCGGCCTTTTTCGCCTGTAGCCACGCGCACGGTGTAGCTGCCGTCCTTGGCGCGGCGCCCCAGCACGCCAGCGGGGATAAGCAAAGCGTTGTCCACTTTTTGCAGGGTGATAGAAACCTGCGCCGTCATGGAGATGCGCAGCTTGCCATCGGGGTTGGGTACATCTAATAAGCCGTTGTAATAAATGGCATTGGTGTTGCCACTGCTGGCGGCTTGCCCTGTGCTGGTGGCCATATCCACCGGGCCTGGCTCAATCGCGCGCAGGCTGGCGCTATAGCGTTTGTCAGGCTCGCCCAGCAGGGTGAAAGTCGCCGCCATGCCGGGGTGCACGCGCGGCACATCGGCTTCAGAGACTTGCGCCTCTATCGTCATGGTGGATAAATCGGCCAGTTTGATGATGGTGGGCGCGGTTTGGTTGGCGTTGAGCGTCATGCCCTCGTCGGTGACGATGGCTACCACTACCCCATCCATGGGTGCGGTGATGCGGGTGTAGCCCAAATTGGTGTGCGCAGTTTGGGCGCGCACGGTGTATTGCTCGATTTGTGCTTTCGCGGCCTCTACATCGGCTTGCGCGGTATCCAAACTGGTTTGAAATTGCACCAAGGCGCTTTGGGCAATAAAACCTTGTTTGGCGAGCGTTTGTTGCTGCGCTAAATCGCGCTGTGCTTTAGCTAAAGAGGCTTGTTTAGATGCCAATGCAGCTTTAGCTGCGGCCAATTGTGCCTCTGCGTCTTTGACGGCATTGCTTTGTGTGGCCGAATCGATTTCAGCCACCAATTGCCCCAGCTTTACCGCATCCCCCAGCTTCACATACAAGTGTTTGACTTGGCCTGAAACCTGCGCCCCCACATTGATCAGCTTAGCCGCCTCTATCGTGCCCGAAGCCAGCACTGCGTCTTCCAGCGTGCCGCGTTCTACGGGCGCAGTCAGCACATCGGGCGTGGCTTGCTTTTGGCTTTGTGCGCTGCGGTAATACAGCAGCGCCGCCAGCAGCGACAAGCCAGCGATCAGGGTGAACCAAAGGCGACGCGATTTCATCAATATACCTACTACTCTGTGAAGAATGGGGCATGGTAGCGCAAGCACGCCCTCCCCTATTAGGCCAAGCGCCTAGGTGCGTGTCCCATCACACCTCGTTTTACACGGCTTTACCGGCATTTACCGCCCGTGCCCGCGTGCACCAAGCAACTTTACGCAAGCGCCATCGCCGCAGTTTGCTTGGCGCACAGTAGGCTCGTCCCTCAGCGCATAATTTGCGCCACCATCAACTCCTAGGGTTAGCGCCATGAGCACCAGTATTTATGATTTCTCTGCCCCCGATATCGCCGGCAATGTGGTGGATTTTGCCCAGTTTCGCGGCAAGCCCGTGCTGATTATCAACACCGCCAGCGCCTGCGGTTTTACGCCGCAGTTTGCGGGGTTAGAGGCGCTGCACCAGCAGTACAAAGATCGGGGTTTGGTGGTGCTGGGTTTTCCTTGCAACCAGTTTGGCGGGCAAGACCCTAAAGCGAATGAAGAGATTGCGCAGTTTTGCCAGATGAATTACGGCGTGGATTTTTTGATGATGGGCAAGATTGAGGTCAATGGCGCCAACGCGCATCCGATTTATCAATGGCTTAAGGGCGAGAAGCCCGGCATTTTGGGCACCGAGGGCATTAAGTGGAATTTCACCAAGTTTTTGCTGGATAAAAACGGCCAGGTGATAGGCCGCTATGCCCCCACAGACAAGCCCGTTTCGCTGGCCAAAGACATTGAAGCGGCACTGTAAAATCGCCGCAGTTTTTCTGGCCTTACGCCGCCTGCCGCCGCTGGTGTTTGCTGGTGGCTGCAGGCTGTTGATTTTTTTGTGTTTTGAGTTGATGCCCCATGTCTGATCTTGCCGCCCTGATTGCCCAAGCGCAAACGGCTTTTGCCCACGCCGCCACCCCCGCTGATTTAGAAAACGCCAAGGCTTTGTTTTTGGGCAAAACGGGCAGCATTACCGAGCTGATGAAGGGCATGGGCGCGCTCAGCGTGGAAGAAAAAAAGACCCGTGGCGCCGAGATCAACAAGGCCAAGCAAGCGATTGAAGCGGCGCTGGGCGAGCGCCGCCAGGCCCTGGCCGATGCCGTTATGCAGGCGCAGCTTAAAGCGCAGGCGCTGGATGTGAGCCTGCCCGGGCGCAGCCGCCACCAGGGCAGCTTGCACCCCATTAGCCTGGCGTGGCAGCGCATTGAGCAGATTTTTGGCAGCATGGGTTTTGATGTGGCCGATGGCCCCGAAATTGAAACCGACTGGTTCAACTTTACGGCGCTGAACAATCCGCCCAATCACCCTGCGCGCTCGATGCAAGACACTTTTTATGTGGATATGCAGGGCGCAGACGGCCAGCCCTATTGCCTGCGCACGCACACCAGCCCCATGCAGATTCGCTATGCGCGCGCTTTTGCCGAAGAGCAGTTGCCCAAGCTGAAAGCGGGCGAGCTGGCCGAGCTGCGGGTGATTGCGCCCGGGCGCACTTATCGCGTGGATTCAGACGCGACGCATTCGCCCATGTTCCACCAGGTTGAAGGCTTGTGGCTGGGGGATACGCAGGCGGGCGCGGGCGTGAGTTTTCGCGATTTGAAGGCGGTGTATTTGGATTTTTGCCGCGCTTTTTTTGAAAGCGACGATTTGCAACTGCGCTTTCGCCCTAGCTATTTCCCCTTTACCGAGCCTAGCGCCGAGATCGACATTGCCTTTAGCACAGGGCCACTGGCTGGGCGCTGGCTAGAGGTGGCGGGCAGTGGCCAGGTACACCCCGAGGTCATCAAAAACATGGGGCTAGACCCTGAACGCTTTATCGGCTTTGCCTTTGGCTCGGGCATAGACCGCCTGGCTATGCTGCGCTATGGCGTGAACGATTTGCGCCAGTTTTTCGACAATGATGTGCGCTTTTTGAAGCAGTTTGCCTGAAATAGCACTATTAAAAAGTGAGCTGCTCAGGCAGGTTTTACGGCCTAAAAGCCCAAAAACACCCTGAAAATACGCCTAAAAATACGCATTAAGCGAGGAAGATGCCATGCCCATGCTGCGCCGCCTGAAAAAAGCCTTGCTGTATGCAGGCGCAGGCCTTGTCCTCGTACTGTTGTTGGTGTTGTTGTACGGGGCGCTGCTGCAAACCGAGCTGGGGCGCAAGCACTTAAACAATGAAGCGCTGGCGCACACCAGCAACGGCTGGGTGCAGGGCTGGCGCTTGCCCGGGCACAGTGTGTTTGTCGGCATTCCTTATGCGCAAGCGCCTGTGGGTGCTTTGCGCTTTGCCGCGCCTCAGCCTGCTGTGGCCTGGGGCGGTACGCAGCAGGCGCTGCTGCCCAAACCCAGTTGCGCCCAGCCTGCCGTGCCCGAGCTGCGTGTGCCGCAAAGCACGGCTGAAGACTGCCTGGGGCTGAACATCTTTAAACCCGTTAACCACACGGGCAAACCCCTGCCCGTGATGCTGTGGCTGCACGGCGGCGGCTTTGTGATTGGCAGCGGCAATTTCACCCTGGCGGGCGAGCTGGCGCAGCGCGGTCAGGTGCTGGTGGTGGCCATCAATTACCGCTTGGGCGTGCTGGGCTTTTTGGCGCACCCTGCGCTGGGCGCAGAAGACGGCCGAGCTGTGGGCAATTACGGCCTGCTGGATCAGCAGATGGCTATCGACTGGGTGGGGCGCAATGCAGCGGCTTTTGGCGGCGATCCACGCAACATCACCCTATTTGGGCAATCGGCAGGCGGCAGCAGTGTGTGCGCGCAGCTGATGTCGCCCGCCATGGCGGGCAAATTTCAGGCGGCGATTGTGCAAAGCGGGGTGTGCAGCACGCAGTTGATGCAAAGCATGCCTGATGCCCTGCAGTTGGGCGAAAAATTGGCGCAGCAAGTGGGCTGCCAGGGCCAGGGCAGAGACATCGCCGCCTGCCTGCGTGCGCAGCCGGTGGCAAAACTGCTGCCCCTGCTGGGCAAGGTGGGGGCAACATCTGAAGTGCCGCTGCGCCCCGTCTATGGCAGCACCGTGTTGCCCGAAGCACCAGATGCGGCTTTTGCCAGCGGACACTTCCACCGCGTGCCCGTGATGGTGGGCAGCACGCGCGATGAGGGCAGGATGCTGGTGGCGCTGGAAATCAACCAAGCCATTCAGCAAGGGCAAGCTGCCACACAGGCGATGCAGCCTGCGCAATTGCAAACCTACTTTCGCCGCGCAGTCACCGCCGCGCTGCAAGCGCACTACCCCCCCAAGGATTTTGCGGGAGATACGCGCTTGGCCTTTAGCGCCATGCTGACGGATGGCTTGTTTGCCTGCAGCGCCGAGCAGATGCGCCAAGATTTAAGCCGACATGGCGTGGCGGTGTATGGCTATGAATTTGCCGAAGCGCCGCCCGGCAGTTTGATCAAAAACGACCAAAGCGGCGTGGTGCAAGGTGCCTACCACGGGGCGGAATTTGCCAGCTTGTTTTACTACCCATTCTTCAACTTGACACCCGTGCAAGCGCAATTGGCCGAGGATATGAAGGACTATTGGGCGAGCTTTGCGCGTGGGCATGCACCGCAAGCGCAACGCAAAGGCGCCGCAGCTTGGCCAGCTTACACGGCGGCGCAGCCTGCGGTACTGCAATTGCAAGCCAAGGGCAGTGTGCCTAGCCTAGACTTTGCCCAGCGTCACCGCTGTGCAGCATGGCAGCCGGCAGCGGGCAGCGTGGGTGCTGAGGTTAAGTAAGTTGACTGGCTAGGTCCTTGGTGCGCACTGCCCCAAACGCTGACTCACCGCCACCAAAGCCTCGCGTTTAGCCAGCGCTGCGCCGCTGTCTATAGCCTGTCGCGCCAACTCTATACCCTCGGCGATGCTGCCCGCCACATCGGCAGCGTAAAGCGCTGCGCCGCTATTGAGTAAGACAATATCGCGGGCGGCACCAGGATGGCCTTGCAAGACCGATTGCATCATTTCGGCCGAGTCGCCTGCGTCCCCGACCTTCAGGCTGCGGCCTGAGTGCATGGCGATGCCAAAGTCTTCGGGGTGGATGTCGTATTCCGTCACCACCCCATCTCTTAATTCACCCACATAAGTGGCTGCGCCCAGGCTGATTTCATCCATGCCGTCGCGCCCCCACACCACCAGGGCGTGTTGCGCCCCCAAGCGTTGCAGCACGCGCACCAAAATACCCACCAAATCGGGGTGAAACACACCCAGCAAAATATTCGGTGCCCCAGCGGGGTTGGTCAGCGGCCCCAAGATGTTGAAGATGCTGCGGATGCCCAGTTCTTTGCGCACGGCGGCGACATTCTTCATGGCGGGGTGGTGGTTAGGGGCAAACATAAAACCCATGCCAGTTTCTGCCAGGCATTGCGCGATTTGCGCAGGATTCAGTTCTAAATTCACGCCCAAATGCGCCATCAGATCGGCGCTGCCGCATTTGCTGCTGACGGATCGCCCGCCATGTTTGCTGACTTTAGCGCCCGCCGCCGCCGCCACAAACATGCAGGTGGTCGAGACATTGAAACTGTGCGCGCCATCGCCACCCGTGCCGACGATATCCAGCAAATGGGTCTTGTCAGCGATATCGACCTTGGTGGCAAATTCGCGCATCACCTGGGCGGCGGCGGTGATTTCGCCCACGGTTTCTTTGCGCACGCGCAGGCCGGCAATGATGGCTGCGGTTAAGGTGGGGCTGACTTCGCCGCCCATGATCTGGCGCATCAGGGTCAGCATTTCATCGTGAAAAATCTCGCGGTTTTCGGTGATGCGTTGCAGGGCTAGTTGGGCGGTAAATTCCATGATTTTTAAGGGTGTTTTGGGGGTTTTAGGCCGAAAAACCTGCCTGAGCAGCTCTCGTTTTTGATGGTAAACCAAAGGACTCAATCGGCGAACATAGGGACAAGTTTAGTGCAGGCTGGGCAGCTGCTGCGCCAGCAGGCCAAGCCCCCACAAGAGCAGGCCTATCACGCCCCCCAACACCGTGCCATTGATGCGGATGCTTTGCAGTTGGCTGCCCACTTGCGCTTCGATTTGTTGCACCATTTGCGCACTATCCCATTGCCCTAGGGTGCGGCTGATATGGGTTTGCAAGAACGCGCCGATATCGGGTGCTAGGCTGAGTACGGCGTTTTCTAAACGGGCGTTCAAGCTGCTGCGCAGGCTGTCATCGGCCAGCAGCGCCTCGGCCAGCCAGCTGCCGGCCTGATCGAGCAGTTGGCGAATCTGGGAATGTTCGGCCTGCAAATCAGCTAATAGCCAGACACGCAGATCGCCCGCCATGCCTCGCACCAAGGTATGCAATTGCGGCTTGTGCGCCAAATCGCTTTGAAATTGCTGCAGGCGCTGCTGCCAGATGGGCCTGCTGGGGATTTCTGCCTGCAGGCGCTGCAGACTGGCCTGCATTTCTAGGCGCACAAAATGGCCAGGGTCATTTTGGATATCGCTAAAAAAGTCTTGCAGCAATTTGCTCAGCAGGTCTGCGCCTTTTTTGCCCAGTTTTTCTGTGGGCAAGACCAGTTGCAGCTTGGGGTATTCGCGCTGCAGCCACTGCGCCAGATTTTCAGCAAAATGGCTGTGAATATGGGGCTGCGCCAAATAGGTAGCCAGATGGGTCAAGGTGTCGTTCAATAACTGTTGGTGGCGGCCTTGGCGCATCAAGCTGGCGAGCAAATTGGCCAGTGCGCCGCGCATATCGATTTGCGCAAAAGCACCCTGAACCCCTTGCAGCAGCAGGCGCTGGATGGGGGCGTCGTCCAGGCTTTGCACCAGCTTGCACAGGGCCAACTGCAGGTGTTGGCAAAATTTTTCGCGCTGGACATCATCACGCAACCACAGGGCGGCAATGGCGGCCATATCGCGCTCTTGCAGCAGGCTGTGCAAAGCTGGTCGGTCAAAAAAGTGTTGGCGCACAAACTGCCCCAGATTGTCGGCAATGCGGCTTTGCTGGCGGCGCAAGATATCGGTTTCGCGGCTGATGTAGGGGATGGGGATGCGCCGAAACAAAGCCGATACCGCAAACCAATCAGCCAAGCCGCCCACCAGCGCGGCTTCGGCGCAGGCTCTGAGCGCGCCCTGCCACCAGCCTGCGGGCAAAAATAGCGAGACTGCGAAAACACCAAAAGCCGCAGCCAGCCAACGATGGGCACGGCGCTTGGCCGCCAATAGGGTAACGCTGGGCTTGCTGGGCATAAAACGGGGGGCTAAAGCCTTTCCAGATACTATGAATATGATAGCTAGATTGGCAGGTTTCTCGGGCTAAAATCCATAAAAGGCACTTAAAAACACGCGATTGACCCTGTTTAATGGCTTATTGTTCCACTGGTGGGTTAATCAAAGCTTTTTTTTAAAATTCACCTTGATTGTCCCAAAAATCACAAGTATAAAAGCGGGGCTTCACACCCGCCCAAAGGCGTAGGCGTTTTGTTCGGCAATGCCTTCTATCTGCTCGACCAAGCGCAGCAGGGGTTTGAGTTCGATATAGCGGCTGCAGGTGTGGCGGATGTAGGCGATAAAGCGCGGCGCATCGGCCAGGTATTTGGCCTTGCCGTCGCGCAGGGTCAGGCGGGCGAAAATGCCAGCGACTTTTAAATGGCGCTGCAGCCCCATCCATTCCACCGCACGCCAAAATTCGCCAAAGTCTTCAGATACGGGCAGACCCGCAGCGCGCGCCGTTTGCCAATAGCGCACCGTCACATCCAGCACAAAATCCTCGGGCCAGCTGATAAAGGCATCGCGCATCAGGCTGGCGATGTCATAGGTGATGGGGCCGTACACCGCGTCTTGAAAATCCAACACGCCCAAGGGCGCACCCGCTTGCACGGGCAGCATCAAATTGCGCGGCATAAAGTCGCGGTGCACAAAAACGGCAGGCGCTTTTAAGACCTCCGCCACGATGCGCTCAAAGGCCGTTGCTAAGGTGGCCTGCTGCTTGTCGTCCAAGCTCTGCCCCTTGTGCTGGGCGATATACCAATCGGGGAAGAGCTGCAGCTCGCGCCGCAGCAGCGCTTCGTCATAGGGGGGCAGGGCGGCGGCAGCTTGTGCGGCGCTGTGCGCGGCCAGTTGCAATTTCACCAGCGCGTCTATGGCTTGCTGAAACAGGGGCAGGGCGGCTTCGGGCTGCTCGGGGTTCAGCGCCGTCATCATGGTGTCTGCGCCCAAATCGCTGAGCAACATAAAGCCCTGGGCCTCGTCCCAAGCCAAAATTTCAGGCACGGCCAGGCCTGCTGCGCCGAACAATTGGGCAATGCGCACAAAGGGTTCGGAGTTTTCTTTCTCGGGTGGCGCATCCATGATGATGCGGCTGGCGCCCGCCGCTGTGTCTATGCGCAAATAGCGCCGAAACGAGGCATCGGCCGAGGCGATGCGCAGCGTGGCGGGCAACAAGGCTTGGGTGGGCGCAGTGGCTGCCAGCCAATGGGCAAAAGCCGCTTGACGCTGGGCATCGTCCCAAATCACAGGGGTGGCGGTTTGGGCTAAGGGTGGAGAGGCTAGGCTCATGGATAATGTGCGGTGAAATAAAAAGACGGGGGAGGGTGCGGAGGTGGATGCAAACCCCATGGCGCTCATGCTGCCCTTGTCCCATAGCCCGAGTTTAACGATCTGCACCATGCCTTTAGAGCCAGCCATTCTTTCGCGCCGCATTTTGCGTCCCAGCCCAGCAGCTTGGGCCGCATTTTTGTTGTGCGCATCCTGGGCGGGCTATGCGCAAACCCTAGACGCGACCGCCGCAATTGTGACAGCCAATGCGGCTGACGAAGGGGTGCAACTGCAAATGGATGTGGGGAGCATGGGGCGCCAGCATGGCAGCGCGCCGCAAGGTACCGCGCCCGCGTCCATGGTTCACCTAGAAGCCGATAGCCTAGAAGGTGCCGTGGGGGAGAATGTGGTGCTTTCTGGCAGCGCCCAATTGCGCAGCAGCAGCGCTATTGTCAAGGCCGATGCGCTGGAGTTTCGCCAAGCCGAAAACCGCGCCCTGGCACGCGGCCATGTGCGCATTTTTAAAGACGGCAATGTGTTTGCAGGCGACGAGGTCAATATCGACCCCGACACCATGCAAGGCTATATGACCCAGCCCAGCTACCAATTTGCGCGCAGCAATGGCGGCGGGCGCGCCGAGCGCATCGACTTTAAAAACAAAAACGAAGCCACCGTTACCCAGGCCAACTACACCACCTGCGTTTGCAGCAAAGAGGGGGCTGCAGATGTTGCTGCTGGCAGCAGCTCATGCACCGACAGCGGCAAACCCGCCTGGGAGCTGCGCGCCGACAAGGTGTCGTTTGACAATCTGGCCGAAACGGGCGATGCCACCAATGTGCAGCTGCGCTTTATGGATGTGCCGATTTTGGCGGCACCGGCGCTGAGCTTTCCGCTGACTGATAAGCGGAAAAGCGGCCTTCTACCTCCCTCCATCGCGCTCGACAGTGCCAGCGGTTTTGAATACACCCAACCGATTTATTGGAATGCCGCGCCCAACTGGGATGCGACTTTTTCGCCCAGCCTCAAAACTAAACGCGGCCTGGCCTTGGGACAGGAATACCGCTATCTAGGCAGCCATGAGCAAGGGCTACTGCGCGCCTCCATCATGCCTAGCGACAGATTGCGCCATCGGGATCGCTGGGGAGTGTCTGGTGATTACCAACAAGACCTAAGCCCCTGGCTACAAAGAGGCCCGCGTGAGCGTTTGCAGTGGCGCTTGACCCTCAACCGCGTCAGCGACGGCAATTACTGGCGCGACTTCAGCGATGTTGCTGCGTTAGAGCAGCGCATGCTGCCCACCGATGCGCAGCTCGATTGGACGGGAGATGGTTTTTATGCCAAATTGCGTAGCCTAAAGTGGCAGACCCAGCAAGTGCCCGAATCCATCATCGTGCCGCCTTACGATCGCCTGCCCTCGCTCACAGCAGGCTGGGCTGGCGGCGGCGTGCACGGCTTTAATTACCGCGTCGAGTTCAACCACACCAAGTTTGAAGCCGACCCCGCGCTCACGGGTCAACCCAATGCCAAACGCGCCGTGGGCAAGGCGGAGGTCTCTTACGCCCTGCGTCAGCCGGGTTGGTTTATTGAGCCCAAAGCGCGCTTCCAGTGGCGGGATTACCAATTTGATACGCCCTTGGCCAACGGTCAACGCCATCGCAGCTTAAGTGTGCCTACGCTTAGTCTGGATGCGGGTTTGATTTTTGAACGCCAGACCCAGTTTTTTGGCCGCAATTTTGTCCAAACCTTGGAACCCCGCGCCTTCTACACCTACACCCCCTGGCGCGAGCAAAACGATTTGCCCAATTACGACAGTGGGCAAAACGATTTCAACTTCACCAGCATCTACAGCGACAACGCTTTCAACGGCGCTGACCGCGTGGCCAATAACAATCTGCTGACCTTGGGCGTGCAATCGCGCCTGATCAATCCGCGTGACGGCGCCGAGCTGCTGCGCCTGGCCTATGCCCAGCGCCTGCGCTACGCCGACCAACGCATCGTGCTGCCTGGCGGCACACCCGACACCGCGCGTTTTTCCGACATGTTGTTTGGCGCCCAGGTGCAAATCGACCCTCGTTGGAGTGCTAACGGTATCGTGCAATACAACCCCAAAATCAGCCGATCTGAACGCAGCACCTTGGGGCTACGCTACCACCCTGGCCCCTACCGCACGGTGTCGGCAGCCTATCGCTACCAACGCGGGCAGAGCGAGTTGCTGGATCTCGGGTGGCAATGGCCGCTGGGTTCTGGTACAGCGGTCAATTTGGGAGGCAATGCTGCCCCTTTGGCGCGTGGCCAAGGTTTGGGTGCCCAGCGCTGGTACGCCGTCGGGCGGGTGAACTACAGCCTGCCAGAAAACAAAATCATCGATGCCTTGGCTGGGCTGGAATACGATGGCGGCTGCTGGATTGGGCGCATCGCGCTAGAGCGTCGGTCCAACACCGCCAGCCAATCAGCCAAACGCATTCTGTTTCAGTTAGAGTTCGTGGGCTTTTCCAAAATCGGTGCCAGCCCTCTTAAAACCCTGCAAGAAAATGTGCCCCGCTACCAATTGCTGCGGGAGTACGATGGCACGCAGCCGCGTCCCAAACTGCAGTTTGATACCGAATAACGCCAATGAATACCGCTAATAGCCTAGGAAAATCCATCATGGGAGTCTGGATGAAATACCCTTACCGTTGGGGCGCTGGTTTGGCTTTAAGCCTGATCCTTAGCCCAGCCTTTGCCGCTAAAGCGGCAGCCACCCCTCAGGCCAAAGCCGCTAACGCCCCATCGGCCTCTAGCAAAGCGCAAACGGGGCTACACAGCAGCCTTTCTTTAGCTAGCTATCAGGCGCGCGATCCCCATAAGCAAAAAGCCAGTGACTGGATCATCGCCCTGGTCAATAGCGAACCCATCACCTACCAAGAAATGCAAGCCCGGGTGATACGCATTGAATTGCAACTGCAACGCGCGGGACAGGCACTGCCTGAGCGTGATGAGCTGGAAAAACAGCTCCTGCAAAAAATGATCGACGATCGCGCCCAGGTGCAAGAGGCCAAAGCCATGGGCTTGCGCATCGACGAGGCCAGTGTGCAATCGGCGCTGCAAAACATGGCCGCGCAAAGCCAACTTACCGACACGCAGCTGCTAGAAAAATTGCGTGCAGATGGCGTGTCGTTGGCACAGTTGCGCAACGATTTGCGGGATGAGTTGCTGCTGGACAAAATCCATGAATACCAAATCAGCCAAGTCAAAGTAGCCGATAGCGACCTAGACGCCTTTATCGCCGCGCAAAAACAAACGACTGACGAACCGGATAACGAAAACATCAACCTCGCACAGTTGCTGATTGCCGTGCCTGAGGGCGCTAACGAGGCCAAAGTGGCCGAGTTGCGCAAAAAAGCCGAGGATCTGGCCCAGCGTGCGCAGCACGAGGACTTTGCGGTTTTGGTCAAATACTCCAATGCCCAAAAGGCCAATGCTGGTGCTATGGGCTTGCGTCCTGTCAGCGAGTACCCCGATGTGTTCGCCAAGGCGGCAGCTCAGCTCAAACCCGGGCAGGCGTCTAGCCCTATTCGCTCCGAAGCGGGGTTCCACATCCTCAAACTGCTGCAACGCACCAACCCATCGACCGCCAACACCGTCGTGCAAACTCTGGTGCGCCACATCATCATCAAATCCGGCGCCAGCGAAAGCGACGAGCAAGTACTGGCGCAAATGCGCAACATCAAACGCGACATCCAAAGCGGCAAAATCGGCTTTGAAGAAGCTGCGCGCAAATACTCGCAAGACGGCTCTGCCCTCAAAGGCGGTAGCCTAGGCTGGTCTGAACCTGGGCAGTTTGTTCCCGAATTTGAAAGCGCCATGAACCGCCTGCCAGCCGGTCAGGTGTCCGATCCTATTGTCAGCCGTTTTGGTGTCCACCTGATTCAGGTGCAAAACCGTGAGCGTGTGCGCGTGGATCCTCAGCAGCAACGCGATCTGGCACGCCGCGCCCTGCAGCAAGAAAAGGGCGAAGAAAACTACCGCAACTGGGCCGAGGGCGTGCGCACCCGCGCCTATATTGAAATGCGCCAAGCGCCAGAAAACGGGTAAGCCATGTCTAGCAGAAACGGTTACATGGTCATTTTTGCCCTTGGCGACGATTTCTCGACGCCGCCCATTACCTCAAAAATCATAGCTACTCAGGCAGGCTTTCTGGCCTGAAACGCTAAAAACACGCCAAAACCCTTAGTATGCTGCCCTGGTCTCAAGCGCTAGAACGCGATGCCTACGCCCTGGGCGGGCAGCGCTTTGCGCAGCTGCGTGCCGAGCGCGTGGCCAGCATCGACTCCACCAACAGCGCCCTGCTACGCCAAGCGCAAGCGGGCGACACCGCGCCGCAAATTTTGTGGGCAGATAGCCAAACCGCAGGCCGTGGCCGCATGGGGCGGGTGTGGCAGGACGCCCAGGCGCAAGCGGGGGGTGACAACAGTGCAGCAGCAACACCGCGCCGCAGCCTGAGCTTTTCCATCGGCCTGACCTTGGCGCCACCAGACTGGTCGGGTCTGTCCCTGGTTGTTGGCCTGGCCGCCGCGCAGGTTTTGGGCACGGGCATAGGGCTGAAGTGGCCGAATGATTTATGCCTGCGTCAGGCCGCTGGCGGCTATGCCAAATTGGGCGGCATCTTGCTTGAAACGCAAGCCCTGCCCTCGCTGCAAACAGGCACCGAGCGCTGGCTGGTTATCGGCTTGGGTTTGAATCTGCAAGGCGTGCCCGCTGCGGCCGATTTGCGCGCCCCGGCTGTGGATTTGGTGACGGCCTTGCCTGGGGCGCAGGCGGCAGATTTTTTGGCCGATGTCCCCGCCTTGTGCAGCCGTTTGGTGCTGGCGATTTTGCAAGCCGTACTGCGTTTTGAAGCGCGGGGTTTTGCCCCTTTCGCGGCAGATTTTGCCGCGCGCGATGTGCTGCTGGGGCATAGCGTGACCACGCACAGCGACGGCCAGCCCGCCTTGCAAGGGCAGGCCTTGGGGGTGGCGGCAGATGGCAGCTACCAGCTGCGCCTGGCCGATGGCCGCGTACACGGCATCCACAGTGCCGAAATTTCTTTACGCCCCGCTGGGGCCTAGTTTGTTTGAGTTTGGGTTTTATGAAACTGCGTTTGTTGGTGTTTTTTTTGCTGGTGGCTAATGCGCTGTATGCGCTGTGGGGTCAGGGCTATTTGGCTTGGTGGGGCTTGGTCCCCAAGGCGGTGCACGAGCAGGAATACCTCAAAACCCAGGTCCGCCCCGAAACCCTGCAACTGCGCCAAGACCAAAAGCAGCGCCAACAAGCGCAGCGAGACAATCCGACGCAATGCCTGATTTCCCCCTTGCTGAATGCGCAAACCGCGCAAACCCTCGAAGCCTTGGCCACCCAAACTTTGTCCGAGGATAGCTGGCAAAGCCTGCCCATCAACACCCCCGGGCAGTGGATGATTTACATGGGGCGCTATCCCAACGAGGCTGTGCTGGTCAAAAAACGACAAGAGCTAGAACGCCTGCGCATCGGCAATATCGAGGCCGCACCGCCCGACTACCAGCCCGGCCTCTCCTTGGGGTATTTTGACAACCCCGCGCTAGCACAAACCACGCTGGCGCAACTACAAACACGGGGGGCACGCAGCGCGCAAATCATCACCCTCAAACCTGCGGTAGAAGGCGTGTACATCCGCATCGACCAAGCCACCGAAGCCATGCGCGTGCAACTGGCCAAAATGCGCCCCGCGCTGCAGGGGCAAGAATTCACCCCTTGCCCCTAAAGGCGCTGATAAAGGTGGCGTATGAGCTTACAGGTCGATGATTTTTCAGGCGCTGGCACGGGCGCTGCTGCGCCCCGCGCCGTCTCCGCCCACAGCGCCAACCCGCGCGAAGAAGCGCTAGAACGCGCCCTGCGCCCCAAGCTGCTGCACGACTATGTGGGCCAGCAAAAAGTGCGCGAACAGCTCGAAATTTTTATCGGCGCAGCCAAAAAACGCCAAGAAGCGCTCGACCATGTGCTGCTATTTGGCCCGCCAGGTCTGGGCAAAACCACGCTTTCCCACATCGTCGCGCAAGAGCTAGGCGTTAACTTGCGCCAAACCAGCGGCCCGGTGCTGGAAAAACCCAAAGACCTGGCCGCCCTGCTGACCAATTTAGAAGCGGGCGATGTGCTGTTTATTGACGAAATCCACCGCCTTAGCCCCGTGGTGGAAGAAATCCTCTACCCCGCGCTGGAAGACTACCAAATCGACATCATGATCGGTGAAGGGCCGTCTGCGCGCAGCATCAAGCTCGATTTGCAACCCTTCACCCTGGTGGGCGCCACCACCCGTGCGGGCATGCTGACCAACCCCCTGCGCGACCGCTTTGGCATCGTCGCGCGGCTGGAGTTTTATACGCCGGCCGAGCTGCAACGCATCGTCACGCGCTCAGCTGGCCTGCTGCAAGTGCCCATAGACGAAGCCGGCAGCTTTGAAATCGCCCGCCGCAGCCGGGGCACGCCGCGCATTGCCAACCGCCTGCTGCGCCGCGTGCGCGACTTTGCCGATGTCAAAGGCAGCGGCAGCATCACCCTGGATATGGCGCAGCAAGCCTTGGCCATGCTCGATGTCGATCCGCAAGGCTTTGATCTGATGGACCGCAAGCTGCTTGAAGCCGTGATTCACCGCTTTGACGGCGGCCCCGTGGGGCTGGACAACATCGCCGCCAGCATAGGCGAAGAGGCCGGCACGATTGAAGATGTGATTGAGCCGTATTTGATTCAACAAGGCTTTTTGCAGCGCACCCCCCGTGGGCGCGTGGCCACGCAAGCGGCCTGGCGGCATCTGGGTCTGCTGGCACCCAATAAATCGCCCGATTTGTTGGATTGAGTATCTGCCCCGGCAAGTGCAGTAGCTTCGCTCGGACCGCAATCTGTCCGCCGTATGTCGGACGATTCGCCACGCGTAAAATAGAAGACAAATCGGCTTATCAGGCCGTAAAACCTGCCTGAGCAGCTCCTTTATTGATAGTACCCCCATGCAACTCGTCCTCGCCTCCAACAACGCTGGCAAACTCGCCGAACTGCAAGCCATGCTCGCTGGCCTGCCCATCACCTTGGTGCGCCAAAGCGAGCTGGGCGTGGGCGAAGCCGAGGAGCCGCACCACACCTTTGTCGAAAACGCCCTGGCCAAAGCCCGCCACGCCGCCCGCATCAGCGGCCTGCCCGCGCTGGCTGACGATGCGGGGCTGTGCATAGACGCTTGGGGCGGCCTGCCCGGGGTCGATACCGCCCTGTTCAGCCAACAGCGCTACGGCATCCCGCGCGGGCAAGACGAAGGCGGCAATGACAACAATGCCAGCGCCATCTTGCGCGCCATGGAAGGTGAGACTAATCGCAGCGCCGCCATGGTCAGCGTGCTGGTCGCCCTGCGCCACGCTGATGACCCCGAACCCCTGATCGCCATAGGCCGTGTGGCGGGGCAACTGACGACCGAACGCATAGGCACGGGCGGTTTTGGCGTGGATCCGATTTTTTACCTGCCTGAACACGAGCAAACTTTTGCACAAATGCCTGCTGCGCTGAAAAACCAACTCAGCCACCGAGGTCGCGCCGTCGCGCAATTGCGCCAACTCATCGCCGCCAACTGGCTGGCTAACCAGACCCCAGCATGAGCGCCCCAAACACCGCCCAAGCCGCCTTGAATTACCTGCGCCCCGGCAGCCTGATGCTGCCTGCGCTGCCGCCGCTTTCCATCTATGTGCATCTGCCCTGGTGTTTGAAAAAATGCCCCTATTGCGACTTCAACTCGCACGAGGTACGCACAGCGGGCAAGCTAGAAGACGCGCTGCAAAGCCGCTATATCGACGCGCTGGTGGCCGATGCCGAATCCGCTTTGCCCTTGGTCTGGGGTCGCCCCATCCACAGCATTTTTATGGGCGGCGGCACGCCATCGCTGTTTGCGCCGGCGCAAATTGAACGCCTGATTGCGGCGCTACGGGCGCGCTTTCCCCTCACCGCCGATTGCGAAATCACCCTAGAAGCCAACCCCGGCACTTTTGAAACCGACCGCTTTGCCGCCTACCGCGCCGCGGGCGTGACGCGGCTTTCCGTCGGCGTGCAATCGTTTGACGATGCCAAACTGCAAGCCATAGGGCGCGTACACAACGCCGCCCAAGCCCGCGCAGCGCTGGCCGAAGCCGCGCAGCATTTTGAACACTTCAACCTCGATTTGATGTACGCCCTGCCCGGGCAAGATTTGGCGCAGTTGCAGGCCGATGTGCAAACCGCGCTGAGTTTTGCGCCGCCGCATTTGTCCATCTACCACCTCACGCTTGAGCCCAACACCTACTTCGCCAAATTTCCGCCCGCCCTGCCCGATGAAGATGTAGCCTGGCAAATGCTGGATGCCATCACCGCAGCCACGCAAACCGCAGGCCTAGCGCGCTACGAAGTCTCGGCCTTTGCGCGGGGCGCAGGCCAGCAATGCCGCCACAACCGCAACTACTGGCAGTTTGGCGATTATTTAGGCATAGGTGCGGGCGCGCACGGCAAAATCAGCTTTCCGCACCGCGTGCTGCGCCAAGTGCGCTACACGCGCCCCGAGGAATACCTGAAACAAGCCGAACGCGGCCAATTTGTCGCGCAAGAAAATGAAATCGCCCGCGCCGAGCTGCCCTTTGAATTTATGCTGAACGCCCTGCGCTTGGTCGATGGCTTTGCCGTACAAGACTTTGCTGATCGCACCGGGCTGGCGCTCACGGCTATCGAAAAACCCCTGCAACAGGCCGAAGCCAAGGGCCTGATTACCCGCGACTGGCAACGCATAGCCCCCACCACGCGCGGCCTGGATTTTTTGAGCGAACTGCAAGGGCTTTTTTTACCTGAAGGTAATTAAGGAAGCTCTGCATGAATTTCGGTGCCCCCCCCTATCCCAGGGGAAGAATGCAACTTTGGTTTTACGCAAACAACTGCTGCAGTGCCAAGCCTGGCTCGGGCGCGCGCATAAAGGCTTCGCCCACCAGAAAAGTATGCACGCCTTGGCCGCGCAGGGTGGCAACTTCCGTGGGGCTGGAGATGCCGCTTTCGGCCACGATGATGCGGCTGGCATCCACCATTTGCCGCAGGCGGGTGGTGGTGGTGATGTCCACCTCAAAGGTGCGCAGATTGCGGTTGTTCACGCCGATGAGTGGGGTTTTGAGTGCCAAGGCGCGTTCCATTTCGCGCTCGTCATGCACTTCCACCAGCACGGCCATATTCAGGTGCATGGCTTGCGCTTCAAAGTCGCGCAGCTGGGCATCATCTAGGCAGGCGGCAATCAGCAAAATGCAGTCGGCGCCCATGGCGCGGGCTTCGTCGATTTGAAAGGCATCGACCATAAAGTCTTTGCGCAGCACGGGCAGCGGGCAGCTGGCGCGGGCTTGTTTGAGGTAATCGGTGCTGCCTTGGAAGTATTGGCGGTCGGTGAGTACGGATAGGCAGGCTGCACCATATTCGGCATAGCTTTGGGCGATGTCGGCGGGTTCAAAATCGGCGCGAATAATGCCTTTGCTGGGCGAGGCTTTTTTGACCTCGGCAATCACGGCGGCCTGCCCGGCGGTGTGCTTGGTGCGCAGAGCGGCGACAAAATCGCGCGTCAAGATGCGGCTTTCGGCGTCACGGCGCATATCGGCGCGGCTGGTTTTGCGCAGCGCAGCAGCGATTTCTTCGTGTTTGGTGGCGCAGATTTTTTGCAGAATGTCAGACATGGCAGAGCTTTAATGGGGGTGGGTTTCGTGTTCGCGGGCTTGCTGCAGCAGGTGTGCCATGACTTGCGGGTGCTGGCGCAGATTGCGGGCATACCACAGGCGCACGGCCGTCATGACCACCACCACAATCAGGCCGAAGCTGATGATGGACAGTGCTGCGCTCCAGCCCAGCCATTGCATGCCCACATACAGGCCGCCCAGCAGCAAAATGCAGGCTTGTTCATTGAAGTTTTGCACCGCTATGCTGCGCCCTGCACCCATTAGGCTGTGGCCACGGTGCTGTAGCAGGGCATTCATGGGCACGACCAAATAGCCCCCCACCATGCCCAGCACGAACAAAAAGCCCCAAGACAGATAAAGGCGCAGATCGACAGGCTCGCGCGGGATGTAATACAGCCCATTCATGACGATGACCAGCACGCCCATGATGACACCCAGGGAGATGACTTTATGCGCGGTGTCGAGCCGGGCTTTGAAAGATGCCCAAGTAGCGCCTATCGCCGTGCCGATGGCGACCACGCCTAGCAAACTGGTGGCTTGCGAGGTGTTGTAGCTCAGTACCAGCGCGGCCCAGGCCAGCACCACATATTTCAAATTGCCGCTCACGCCCCAAAACAAGGTGGTGACGGCTAGGCTGATTTGCCCCAGGCGGTCGCGCCACAGGCGGCGGTTGCAGACCATGAATTCGCGCAGGGCAAAACTGCGCATGCGGCGCATGGCCACGCCCGTGTGCGGGATGCGCAAATTGATGACGGCGGCGAGCAAATACACCAGGGTCAAGAGGGCGATGGCGGCTTCTGAGCTAAAGACGATGCCCCAGCGCGCAAAGTCGATGACGAAGCTGTCGGCAAAAATATAGTTGCTAAAGCTCTGCCCCACCAAGGCGCCGCCCAACAGCACGCCAAGCAAGATGGAGGCGATGGTCAGGCCCTCAATCCAGCCATTGGCTTTGACCAATTGCGAGGGCGGCAGCAGCTCAGTCAAAATGCCGTACTTGGCGGGCGAATACGCCGCCGCACCCAAGCCCACCAGGGCGTAACAGGCCAGCACCCAGTAGGGATGGGGGAAAAGCAAAATCAGGGCGCAGCCCGTCATCTTCAACATATTGCTGATGAACATGACGCGGCCCTTGGGCAGGCGGTCGGCAAAAGCGCCCAGCCAGGGCGCCAAAATCACATAAAACAGGGCAAAAATCGGCACCAAGGCTGCGCCCGTCCACTTGGGGGCGTCGGTATCGCGCAGCAGCTCGACGGCGGCCACAAACAAGGCGTTATCGGCCAGCGAAGAGCAAAACTGCGCGGCCATGATGGTGTAGAAACCGCGCTTCATATTTGTGAGCTGCTCAGGCAGGTTTTATGCGGGAAATGGGCTAAATGCTGATGAAAAAGGGGCTGGCAAGCCCCCTTACAAGACGGCAGCAAGATTGCCGCAAAATCATCACAAAACCTAGGCACTGAGCGCAATCGCCCCATTAGTTGGGGGTAGGGGTGCCTTGGGCTTGTTGCTCTAACTGCGCCGCGTAGATGGCGGGGAAGTTGATCTCGTTCAGCACCACGGGCGGGAAGCCGCCGCGCACGATCAAGTCAGACAATTGCGCGCGCAGATAGGGGTAGATCATTTGTGGGCAGTTCACGCCCAAGATGGAGCCGACTTGCTCAGCGGGGAAGCCGTTGATTTCAAAAATACCCGCTTGTTTGCATTCCACCAAAAACAGGGTTTTGTCTTGGATTTTGGCCGTGATGGTGCCGGTAACGGCTACTTCAAACACGCTGTCGGCTAGCTGCACTTGCTCGATGCCGATATTGATATCGACCGCGGGTTGCTCTTGTTCGAGCAAGATTTGGGGCGAGTTGGGCTGCTCCATCGACATGTCTTTGAGGTACATGCGCTGGATGTTGAAAACGGGTTCAGCGGCGGTGGTGTTAACAGCTTGATCGGCCATGAGGTATCTTTTCAGAGGTTAAAAAACGAAGGGCAATTATGCGGTATTTGTGTGGCATCAAAAATGCCACGACAGCAGCTTGCGCGCGCGGTTTAGGCGGCCGCCAGCAAGGGGAGCAGGCCGCCGCTTTTGTCGAGAGCGACTAAATCGTCGCAACCGCCAACATGGGTGCTGCCGATGAAAATTTGTGGCACCGTGCGTTTGCCCGTGATGCGCATCATCTCCTCGCGCTGGACGGGGTCGCTGTCGATGCGAATTTCTTCGATGTGCTCGACCCCCTTGGACTTGAGCAGCATTTTCGCGCGCACGCAATAAGGGCAGTAGCCGGTGGTGTACATCTTGATCGGGGACATGAGACAAAACTCCTTAAAGCCTAGGCCTGTTGGCCTTTTGCTGAGGGCATTGTAGAAGCCTCAGGGCGCAGCGCGCCCTTGCATATGGCCTATGCCAACAACTCCAATATGGCTTGTGGCTGCTGCAAAACCGCATCGGCCTGCCAGTTATCCACCTCGGCAGCGGGCGCGTAGCCCCAGCCTGCGGCTATGGCCAAGGCCATGTTCGCATTGCGTGCGGCCTGCATATCGCGCAGGTCATCGCCCACAAACCAGCACTGGCGGATATCGACCCCTGCCAGCTGCCCAGCTAAGTGCATGGGGGCGGCGTCGGGTTTGGGTGCGGCGGCGCTATTGCCGCCTACCACGGCTGCAGCGCTTTGCAGCAGCGGCATGCGGCTAACCAGCACACGGGTCAGCTCGATGGATTTGTTGGTGATGATGCCCCAGGCCATGCCCCGCGCTTGCAGGCCAGCCAGCAGCTCGGCTACGCCGTCAAAGGCGTAGGTGTTGTCGGCCAAATGCGCCTCGTAGCGCTGCAAAAAGGCCAGGCGCAGGGCTTCAAATTCGGCATCAGTGGGCTGCACGCCAAAAGCGACTTGCAGCAGCCCCCGAGCGCCCGCACTGGCGGCGGGACGATAAGCGGCTGTGCCTAGCGGTGGCAGGTCGCGCTGGCCGCGCAAATAGTCGCAAGCGGCGCCCAAATCGGGGGCGGAATCGACCAAGGTGCCGTCTAAATCAAAAAAAACAGCGGGGGGCATGGGGTGGCGTTGCATCACACTTGTTTTTCAAAGGCCAACATATAGTTCACGCGGGCATCAGCGGTGAGTGCCATGCGGCGGGTAAGTGGGTGGTAGGTGACGCCGCTGCTGGCGGTTAGCGCTAAACCCGCTTCGCGTGCCCACAGTGCCAATTCGCTGGGGCGCACCAGCTTGTCGTAATGGTGGGTGCCGCGCGGTACGAGGCGCAGCAGGTATTCGGCAGCGACGATGGCCATGCCCCAAGCTCTGGCATTGCGGTTGATGCTGGAAAACACCGCCACACCACCTGGGCGCAAGGCCTGTGCCACAGCGCGCACGATGCTGGCCGGATCGGGCACATGTTCCAGCATCTCCATGCAGGTGACGACATCAAAGCCAGCAGGCTGCTGCGAGGCCAAATCTTCAGCGGCGATGCTTTGGTAGCTGAGGTTTTTGAGGCTGCCCTCCAGCGCATGCAGTTTGGCGACTTTGATGGATTTGTCCGCCAAATCGATGCCCAGGACTTGCGCCGCACCTTGTTGCGCCAGGCTTTCGGTCAAAATGCCGCCGCCACAGCCAATGTCGAGGATGTTTTTGCCAGCCAAGCCGCCCGCCTGCTGCGCGATCCAGGCCAGGCGCAGGGGGTTGAGTTGGTGCAGGGTGCGTAGTTCGCCGTTTTCGTCCCACCACTGGTGGGCGAGGGCGGAAAATTTCTCGATTTCAGCGGTGTCGCGGTTCATATTGAGCCTGAATGCAGCAATGGATGTGTCAGAAAGTATAGCTGCCCAGGCAGGTTTTTCGGCCTGAATTGGCAAAAACACCCTGAAAACGCTGCAAAACACAAGCAAAGCTAGGCGGGGGTTGCCGCTGAAGAAACCCCCCCACCTTGGCGGCGGTAGGCTAAAAAACCTCTACCTTGGGCGCGGCAGTGGGCAAGAAAAAACCCGCCTTACGGCGGGTTGGGTAGGCGTAAGGGCTAAGAATTACTTCTTAACGCCAACCACTTCAACCACTACGCGGCGGTTTTGTGCGCGGCCAGCTTTGGTTTTGTTGTCAGCTACGGGCTGAGCTTCGCCTTTGCCTTCAACCAGAACGCGCTCAGCAGCTACGCCTTTAGAAACCAAGTAGGCTTTAACCGCGTTGGCGCGGCGAACAGACAGGGATTGGTTGTAAGCGTCAGCGCCTACAGAGTCAGTGTGACCCGTAGCAACGATGGTTTCAACATTAACCATGCCCAGTTTGCCAGCCAGCTCGTCCAACTTGGCTTTGCCTTCAGCTTTCAGAGTGGATTTGTCGAAGTCGAAGTAAGCGTCAGCTTGCAGCGTGATTTTTTCAGCAGCAACAACGGGTTTAGCTTCTGATACTGGCTCAGCAGCTTTAGCAACAGCAGCTACAGGCTTGCCGCAGCCTTCAGCGGCAGTAGCAGGCGTCCAAACGCTATTGCGCCAGCAGTCGCCTGATGTGTCTTTCCACTGCAGATTGCCGTGGCCATTGCGCCAGTTGTCGCTGGCAGTAGTAGAAGGTGCAGCGAAAACGGCACCAGCAAAGGCTACAGAAGCCAACAGAACAGTTACTTTATTCAACTTAGTCATGATATTCCTCGTGAGTGAACTTCAGCCTACGGTGCCGCAAGCTGCCCAGGGTCCAGCTATGGATAACCCGTAGGCTAGCATTCTGCCACAGTCGACCAGCGTGCTAGCGCGTAACAGTGGGCATATTGCATGAGCGCGTGGATTTTGTTGCGCTTGGGCGACAAGCTGAGGCGGGGCTTTGGGGCGCAGACTAGGGGCTAAAATGGCTCGCTTAGCCTGAGGCGTGCGCGGCTTTGCGCGCGCTGCATCAGTGCCAATTTATTCAGACAAAATCAGTGAGTGCCATGACCGAATTTGCCAAAGAAACGCTGCCCATCAGCCTTGAAGAAGAAATGCGTCGGTCCTACCTCGATTACGCCATGAGCGTGATCGTGGGGCGTGCCCTGCCCGATGCGCGCGATGGCTTAAAGCCCGTGCATCGCCGCGTGCTGTTTGCCATGAATGAGATGGGCAACACCTATAAGTCTAAGTACCGCAAGAGTGCGCAGGCCGTGGGTGAGACCATGGGTAAATACCACCCGCACGGCGATTTGGCGATTTACGACACCATCGTGCGCATGGCGCAGCCTTTCAGCCTGCGCCATATGTTGATTGATGGCCAGGGTAACTTCGGCTCGATTGATGGCGATAGCGCAGCGGCTATGCGTTATACGGAAATCCGTTTGGCCAAAATTGCCGATGAATTGCTGGCCGATCTGGACAAAGAAACCGTGGATTTCGGCCCCAACTACGACGGCAGCTTGAAAGAGCCGCTGGTGCTGCCCACACGCCTGCCCAATTTGCTGATCAATGGCTCGGCGGGTATTGCGGTGGGCATGGCCACCAACATTCCGCCGCACAATTTGAACGAGGTAATCGATGCCTGCTTGCTGATGCTGGACAAGCCCGAGGCCTCGGTTGAGGATTTGATGGAGTTGATCCCCGCGCCCGATTTCCCCACGGGCGGCATCATCTACGGTCTCTCAGGCGTGCGCGAAGGCTATCGCACCGGGCGCGGCAAAGTCATCATGCGCGCCAAATGCCATTTTGAAGACATAGACCGTGGGCAACGCCAGTCCATCATCATTGATGAGCTGCCCTATCAGGTGAATAAAAAGAGCCTGATCGAGCGCATGGCCGAGCTGGTGACGGACAAAAAGCTTGAAGGCATCAGCCATATCCAAGACGAATCCGATAAATCGGGCATGCGCGTGGTGATTGAATTGAAGCGCGGCGAAGTGCCAGAGGTGGTGCTGAACAATCTGTACAAACAAACGCAGCTGCAAGACACCTTTGGTATCAATATGGTGGCGCTGATCGATGGCCAGCCCAAGCTGTGCAATTTGCGCGATTTGGTCGAGGTGTTTTTGCAGCATCGCCGCGAAGTGGTGACGCGCCGCACCATCTTTAATCTGCGCAAAGCCCGCGACCGTGGCCATGTACTCGAAGGCTTGGCTGTAGCGTTGGCCAATATTGATGACTTCATCCGCATCATCCGTGAGGCGCCCAATCCACCAGCGGCGCAAAAAGCGCTGATGGCCCAGGCTTGGGACAGCCAAATGGTGCGCGAGATGCTGACGCGCAGCCGCGAGGACGGCAGCCATATCAGCGCCGATGATTACCGTCCCTTGGGTCTTGAGGTCGAATATGGCCTGCAAGAAAACGGCCTCTACCGTCTATCAGACACGCAAGCGTCAGAGATTTTGCAAATGCGCCTGCAGCGCCTAACGGGGCTGGAGCAAGACAAAATCATTGCCGAATACAAAGAGGTCATGGCCGAGATCGAGGATTACCTCGACATTCTGGCCAAGCCCGCGCGCGTGACCGCCATCATTGATGATGAGCTGCGCACCATCAAAAACGAATTTGGCGAAGGCAAAGACACCAAAAAGCTGGCGACGCGCCGCAGCGAGATCGAACACAACGCGCAAGACATGTCCACCGAAGACTTGATCACGCCTGTGGACATGGTGGTCACGCTCAGTCACTCGGGCTATATCAAAAGCCAGCCTTTGAGCGAATACCGCGCGCAAAAACGCGGCGGTCGGGGCAAGCAAGCCACCGCCACCAAAGAAGACGACTGGATCGACCAGCTCTTTATCGCCAACACGCACGACTGGCTGCTGTGCCTGAGCAACCGTGGGCGCCTGTATTGGCTCAAGGTGTGGGAAGTGCCATCGGGCAGCCGTGGTAGCCGTGGCCGCCCCATCGTCAATATGTTCCCCTTGCAAGACGGCGAAAAAATCAATGTCGTGGTCGCGCTCACGGGCGATATGCGCAGCTTCCCTGATACGCACTACCTTTTTATGTCCACCCGCATGGGGACGGTGAAAAAAACGGCTTTGGCCGATTTTTCCAACCCGCGCAAGGCGGGCATCATTGCCGTAGATTTGGACGAAGGCGATATTTTGGTCGGCGCAGCGCTCACCGATGGCCAACACGATGTCATGCTCTTTAGCGATGGCGGTAAAGCCGTGCGTTTTGACGAAAACGATGTCCGCGCTATGGGGCGTACCGCCCGTGGCGTGCGCGGCATGATGCTGGAAGACGGCCAAAGCGTCATCGCCATGCTGGTGGCCGAAGACGAAACGCAAAGCGTGCTCACAGCCACAGAAAACGGCTATGGCAAACGCACGGCGATTGCCGAATACACCCGTCACGGGCGCGGCACCAAGGGCATGATTGCCATTCAGCAATCTGAACGCAATGGCAAAGTCGTGGGCGCCACCTTGGTGCGTGCCAATGACGAGATCATGCTGATTACCGACACCGGCGTGCTGGTGCGTACCCGCGTGGCTGAGATCCGCGAGCTAGGCCGTGCCACCCAGGGTGTGACCCTGATCAATCTGGACGCGGGCGCCAAGCTCTCGGGCCTGCAACGCATAGCTGAAAACGATGCCGAAAGCGATGCTGAAAGCGACGCGCTGACTGATGCCGAAGCTGGCGCAAACAGCCCAAGCGAAGCCGGAACGGGTGATGCTGAATAACTCCTAAATTAATAGCTGCTCAGGCAGGTTTTACGGCCTGAAATACCAAAAACACTCTTAAAATGCGTCCTTATAACTTCAACCCCGGCCCAGCCACATTGCCCGAAAGTGTGCTGCAACAAGCCGCTGCCGATATGTTGGACTGGCAAGGCAGCGGTATGAGCGTGATGGAGATGAGCCATCGCGCGCCGCATTTCCTCAGCATTTACGAAAAAGCCCAGGCCGATTTGCGCGAGCTGATGGCGCTGCCGCCCGAGTTCAAAATTTTGTTTATGCAAGGCGGTGGCAAAGGGCATAACGCCTTTATTCCCATGAATTTGGCGCGCCCTGATCAGGCGGCCAATTTTGTGCTGACTGGCAATTGGAGCGAGGGCAGCGCCAAAGAAGCGGGCAAATACTGCCGCAGCCATATTGCAGCCCAAGCCCAGCCCTACACCAGCATCCCTGATGCTGCCACTTGGCAGCTCGAAGCGGGCGCGGCCTACACCCATATTTGCAGCAACGAAACCGTTTGTGGCGTCGAGTTCCAAGACTTGCCCGATCTGCGTGCCCTAGGCAGCGACGCGCCCTTGGTGGTGGATTTTTCCTCGAATGTGCTCTCGCGCCGCATGGATTGGTCGCGCGTGGGGCTGGCTTTTGGCGGGGCGCAAAAAAACATCGGCGCAGCCGGCCTGACCTTGGTGCTGGTGCGCGAAGATTTGCTAGGGTCGGCGCAGGCCATTTGCCCCGAAGTCTTTGATTTTGCCGCGCAGGCCAAAAACGACTCCATGCTCAACACCCCGCCCACCTACAGCATTTACATTGCTGGGCTGGTGTTTGATTGGCTCAAACAACAAGGTGGCGTAGCGGCGATGGAGCAGCAAAACAGCGCCAAAGCCGAGTTGCTGTATGGCGCGATTGACGGCTCTGCGCTGTACGAAAACCGCGTGGCGAAAAACTGCCGCTCGCGCATGAATGTGCCCTTCTTTTTGCGCGATGAAAGCCTGAATCCGGCCTTTCTAGAGGCGGCTAAGAGCGCAGGCTTGCTGGGTTTGAAGGGGCACAAAATGGTCGGCGGCATGCGCGCTTCTATCTACAACGCCATGCCACTGGCAGGTGTGCAAAAGCTGGTGGACTTGATGCAGGCTTTTGAAGCGCAGCATTACAAGGGTTAAGCATGAGCAAAACATTGGCCGATTTGCGCGTCGAGATCGATACGCTGGATCAAGAGCTGCTGGCGCTGCTCAACCAACGCGCGAATTTGGCGCATGAGGTGGGTGTGATCAAGCATGCGGAAGGCTCGCCGGTGTACCGCCCCGAGCGCGAGGCGCAAGTGATTGCCAGCTTGCAAGCGGCCAATCCTGGCCCCTTAGAGGCAGGCAATATTGCGCATATTTGGCGCGAGGTCATGTCAGCCTGCCGCAGCCTGGAAGCGCCGCAGCGCGTGGCCGTGCTGGGACCCGCTGGCACTTTTACCGAACAAGCGGCGCTGGAGTTTTTTGGCTCCAGCGTGGAACTGACGCATTGCAATAATTTTGACGAAGTTTTTCATGCCACGGCGGCGGGCAGCAGCCAGTTTGGCGTGGTGGCGGTCGAAAACTCGACCGAAGGGCCGGTCACGCGTTCGCTCGATTTGTTTTTGCATTCGCCCCTGCAAATCGTCGGCGAGGTCAGCCTTTTGGTGCGCCACCATGTTTTGCGCAGTGTGCAAGGTTTGGATGGCGTGCAAGTGGTGGCCGCGCACCCGCAAGCACTGGCGCAATGCCAAGACTGGATCAGTGAACACCTGCCCCAGGCTGAACGCCGCGCCGTCAGCAGCAATGCCGAAGGTGCGCGTTTGGCCAAAGACAACCCCAACTGGGTCGCGCTGGGCAGCGAACGCGCAGCAGCGGCGCAGGGCTTGCACATCGTGGCACACGCGGTGCAAGACGAGGCGCATAACAAAACCCGTTTTGTCGTGATTTGCCTGCCGCAAACCCTGCAAGCGCCCGAGCCCACAGGCAATGACCGCACCAGTTTGATCATCAGTGTGCCCAATAAGCCCGGTGCGATGCATGATTTATTGGTGCCTTTGAAAAAACACGGTGTTTCCATGACGCGCTTTGAATCGCGCCCCGCGAAAACGGGACAATGGGAATACTATTTTTATATTGATTTGCAAGGCCACCCTAGCGAGCCTGCCGTCCAATTGGTATTGGCCGAGCTGCGGCAGCTGTGTGCCTTTTACAAGCTCCTTGGGGCTTATCCCGCGAGCGTGTAAAGACGAACACCATGGCTGAACCTAAATCCAAATACTCTTTATTTACAGGTGCCCCTAAAGGGGCGTTGCCAACAGCGGGTTTTCAGGGCTTCGAGCAGTTGGGCGTGATTGGCTGCGGTTTGATGGGTGGCTCGTTTGCCTTGGCGATGAAGCGTGCGGGTTTGGTCAAGCGCGTAGTTGGTTATAGCAAATCGCCATCTACCACGCAGCGTGCCCTGCAAATGGGGGTCATTGATGTCGAAGCGCCATCAGCACTGCTGGCCGTATCAGGCGCCGATGTGGTGATACTGGCTGTGCCTGTAGGGGCGATGGCCGCCACCTTTAAAGCGATTCGCCATCTGGTGTCGCCCAAAACTTTGTTCATCGATGTGGGTTCGACCAAACAAGATGTCGTGACTGCAGCACAAGCTGCGCTTGGGCAGCATGTGGGTACCTTTGTGCCTTGCCATCCTATCGCAGGGAGCGAGCAATCTGGGGTGCAGAGTGCACGCGCTGATTTGTACGCAGGCAAACAAGTCATCATGACCCCCACAGAGCTGACGAGCGTCGCGCATGTCGAGCGTGCGCGTGGCCTTTGGCAGGCATTGGGCTGCCCCGTCAGTCTGATGTCACCGCAGACGCACGATGCCGCTTTTGCGGCTGTCAGCCATCTGCCACACCTGATTGCTTTTGCCTATATGCATGGACTTTTGGGGCAAGAATCGCCAGATCAGTTGCTGGCATTGGCTGGGTCGGGCTTTCAAGACTTCACCCGTATTGCGGCATCCGAACCTAAACTCTGGCGCGATGTGTTGCTGGCCAATAAAGCGGCGCTGGTGGAGCAGTCGCGCCACTTTCAACGCGCCTTGCATCAGTTTGAAATCATGCTCAATACCGATAGCGGCACAGAACTGCAAAAAGCTATCGCCCATGTGAGCGCAGCGCGTAGCGCATGGCGGCCAACGGGGAAAAATTAATTCCCGGTAAATTCTTGGCGCGCGGACACTCACCCACTAACCAATACCCAGCGGTTGTCAAGCGCAAAACCTGTGGGCGCCCTGTACTTTCTGGTTTTGGTGTTTGCGCCAGTGGGGGCTTTGTGCCACACTCCCTCCTTTCCACAATCCCTTAGGTATTCTAGGGCGGCAGGGGGTCAATCGCATAAGCTAATGACCCGATTGCGCGTTTGCTCCCATTCTCCCTCACCATGTCATTTGGCCGCTTTTTGCCCCGTCCTTTTGCTCGTCTTTTGACCCGCGCAGCGCAGCTAAGTGGACATACTGTTGCGCCAGTCGTTTTTGCGGCAGTGCTGGGCATCGGTCTGCCCAGTGCAGCTGGGGCAAGGTCGCTGGCAGGCGGCGTGGCGATGGGGGAGACTGTGAACACGGCTGCGGATGGGCAAATCGCGCTGGAAAATCTGCCCCTCCAAGGGCAGGCCGTGTATGCACAAATCCACCAAGGCGGGCCTTTCGCATTTAACAAAGATGGCTCGATGTTTGGCAATTACGAACGCATCTTGCCGCGTCAGGCGCGTGGTTATTACCGCGAGTACACCGTGCGCTACAACGCGACTTCGCGCAGCCGTGGTCCGCGTCGCATCGTGTGTGGTGGGCAGCAACCAAGTCAACCTGATGCCTGCTACTACAGCCCTGATCACTACAAAAGCTTTCTGCGTATTGCCCCCCCAGCCTTGCGTCCAAGCGAGCGCTTGCAACAGCGTTCGGTAGCACCCATGGCTCGCTAACCCTTTTTGATGTCATTGTTTATTCGGAGTCCTCACCCATGGCTAACTTTCGCACCATGAAAAGCAATTTGGTTCAATCGATTCGTGCCCACCGCGTGGCCGATTTGCAGGACGCGGCTACAGATGCGGGGCACCGTTTCTTCTATGCAAGTTTGGCCAAGGCGCAGCAAAAGCAAGATGTTTTGGACAGCCTAGGCGAGCAATTCAAACTCACGGGTACTTTTAGCAAAAATTTTGATGCACTGCACGATTGCATGACCGATGTGATTTACAAATCTGGTGCGCAACAAGGCTTTGTGGTTGTGCTTGAGCACATCCCTTGCAATGCCAAATTTGACAAAGAGGCGCGTGAGCAACTGCTCGACATCTTCCGCGATGTGGCCGAGTACTGGGGCGATCGCAAAATCGCCTTCCGCTGCTTTTATTCATATTCTGTTGCCCGCGCTAACGATGGCAGTGGCAGCGTGGAAGAGAAAATGCCTACGGATAAGCTTATCGATATTTCACCCTTGGCGTTGCGGATGTCCAGCCCCTTCAATGCGGGGTATTGGCTGGCGGCTGCGCAAGAGGATGAGCAGCAAGCTGCGGTCTGATTACGCCTAGCTCTTAGACCAGCAATCCCTAGCAAAACCGCCCCTCATCCCGGCGGTTTTTTTATGCGCGCCGCCGATTGGTGATGTAAATGCCGCAGAGCACCAAGCTGGTACCCGCCAACAGCCACAGGGTAAAGGGTTCATCCAGCCACAGCACGCTAAGCGCGATGGTGGACAAAGGCCCAACCATGCCGATTTGTGAAACCCGAGCTGAGCCTATGCGCTCAATCGCCAGCATGGTTAAGGTTACGGGGATGACCGTGCACACCACACCATTGAGTACCGATAAGCCAATCACAGGCCAGGGCACTACAGCGGCCTGCAAGGGTTTAAGCAGCAAAAATTGCCCAATGGAAAGCAAGGCCGCAATGCTGGTGGCGTAGCTGACCAAGCGCAAGGAGCCTATGCGCGCCACGATGCGGCCACTGACGACCAAATAGGCGGCATAGCTGAAGGCGCTAATCAACACCAAACTGGTGCCCAGTGCGACATGGCTGCCGGCTATTTCCAATTCTTGCGAAAACACCGCTATGACGCCCAGATAGCTGACGCACATGCCGACGATTTGTGGGCGGCTCATGCGCTGCTGGAAGAAAAACCAGCCCATCAGCAACACCATGGTGGGGTAGAGGTAAAGAATCAAACGCTCTAAGCTGGCGCTGATGTATTGCAGCCCCAAAAAGTCGGTGAAGCTCGAGACATAGTAGCCAAGAAATGCCATCAAAAAAACAATCACCCAATCGCGCCGCGACAGCGGTGTTTGCCCACGGCTGGCCTGCCAGCCCATGCCAATAAAAAAGGGCAAGGCGAAAAGCATGCGGTACATCAGCAAAATAATGGCATCAACCCCAGGGTAGCGGTAGGCCAGTTTGGCAAAAATGGCCTTGAGGCTAAAGGCGGCAGCCCCCATAAAGGCCAATATCACCCCGTGGCGGACAGCTGCGGCTTGGCTGCTGGGCGCGCTCATACGGCTTTGCCCCGCGCTTGCGGTGGGTTGGCGGCGAAGTATTGCGTAATGCCGCGCATCAGGCCATCGGCTAGGCGCTCTTGATAGCGTTCGGAGCGCAAGTTTTGCTCTTCTTCAGGGTTGCTGATAAAGGCCGTTTCTACCAAAACGCTGGGGATTTCTGGTGCTTTCAAGACGGCAAAACTGGCTTGCTCTACCTTGGGTTTGTGCAGTTTGGCAAAGCTGCCGATAGCGCCCAGCATATGGTGGCCGAGTTTGAGGCTATCGCGGATTTGCGCGCTCACGCTCATGGCGGCCAAGATGTTCTGCACGCTTTTATCGGCTTTGATGTTGAGGCCGCCAATAGCATCAGCTTGGTTTTGTGTGCCCGCCAGCCAGCGGGCGGCGGCGCTAGAGCCCCCGCGTTCGCTCAGCGCAAAAACGCTGGCGCCACGGGCGGCTGGCGTGGTAAAGGCATCAGCGTGGATGCTGATGAATAAATCGGCGCCTACGCTGCGGGCTTTTTCCACGCGCTTGCCCAGCGGTACAAAATAATCTCCGTCGCGCGTTAGATAGGCTCGCATCGGGTTGCCGCCAGCGCTGGCGTTATTGATGCGCGCCTCTAGGCGGCGCGCGATTTGCAGCACGATGTCTTTCTCGCGCGTGCCCGCTGGCCCTATGGCGCCCGGATCCTCACCGCCATGACCTGGGTCTAGCGCCACAATGATCAGGCGTTGCGCACCTTTGCCGCCTTGTCCGCCTTTGTTGTTTTGTGTCACCCGTGGCGGCTCGGCTCCGGGTTCAGGCGTTTTGCGCGCGGCAGGCATTTTTGCTGGGGCTTGCTGCGCACTTTGCATATTTTTTTCGCGCAAAAAATCACTGAGCAAATCGCCTTGGCGCTCGACCGGGCTGGGGGTGTAACGCGGGGTGGCCTCGCTGTGTTTTTGCTGCGCCAGCAGGCGGGCAATTTCATCGCCCAGCTGCGCTTGGCTCACCTGGGGCGTTTTTTCCTCAGCGTAACTGGCCACCAGCGCCTCCAGCGGGTCTGCAGCCTGTGTGGGGTAGAGGTCAAGCACCAAGCGGTTGCCATAGGCCGCGACTGGGGGCAGGGTAAAAACTTGGGGTTTGACGGCTTGTTTTAAATCCAGCACCAAGCGCACCACGCCAGGGCGGTTTTGCCCCACGCGCACCTTGCTGATATAGGGGTCATCGCTGCGCACGCGCCCCACAATGTCTTGCAGCTTGGCGTCTAGCTCTAGCCCCAAAATATCGACAATCACGCGGGGCGGGTTATTCAGCACATCTTGCGTGAAGTTCAGCAGGCTATCGCTTTCTATGGTCAGGCGCGTGTACTCCTCGGCTGGCCATAGGCGCACGGCGACGATGCTGGCGCCCCAAGCGATTTGCGCCTGCCCCAAAAGCAGGCTGAGCGCGCCCCAGCGCAGCACGCTGCGGCGCTGCATGTGGGTTGAATCGGCGTTGTATAGCTTATCTTTCATGCTCTGAATTTCGCAGCAATTGTAGTCCAGCAGGGCTGCCTGCCTGCAGGCTGATCTGGCGCAGATCATCGGTGCCCAGCACCCACTGCATCTGCAAGTCATAGCGCACCAGGCCCGCAGGCATTTGCTCCGGCCACTCCACCAAGCGCAAGCCGGCATTGCTAAAAATATCGCGAAAACCCGCATCCTCCCATTCCTCAGCGCTGCCTAGGCGATAAAAATCAAAATGCCAGATGCCAAATGCCGCAGCTTCGTAGCTCTCCACGATGGCGTAACTGGGGCTTTTGATGCGCCCGTCTATGCCCAGCGCCCGCAGCAAATAGCGCACCAGCGTGGTTTTGCCCGCGCCCAAATCGCCTTGCAAACTGATGCTGATGCCGCCCGTGCAGGGCAGCAGTTGTTGCAGCGCCTGCGCCAGTTGCGCGGCAAAGTGCTCGGTGTCGGCTTCGTTGTGCCAAGTAGTTTGGTAAGTGGCTGGGGCAGTGACGGGGTTAGCAGCTGGATCAATAGGCTCGCTCATGGCTTTTGGCGCGTTCTTAGGGGCAGGCGTGGAATCAAGGGCGTATTGTCAGGCATTCATTCCGGGGCGGTAGGCTTCTACAATGCCCGCTTTGCCTTTACCCTTACGCGCCCATGTCTGCCACCAGCCCCGATTTGTCTGCCCACACGCCCATGATGGCTCAGTATTTGGGCATCAAGGCCGAGTACCCAGACACCCTGGTGTTCTACCGCATGGGCGATTTTTACGAGCTGTTTTTTGCCGATGCCATCCAAGCCGCGCGGCTCTTGGGCATCACCCTGACCACGCGCGGGCAGTCGGCGGGGCGGCCCATAGAGATGGCAGGCGTGCCCTTCCACGCTGCCGATGCGTATTTAGCCAAGCTGATTGCGCTGGGCGAATCGGTGGCCATTTGCGAACAAGTGGGCGAGGTGGGCGCAAGCAAAGGCCCGGTCGAACGCAAAGTGGTGCGCGTGATCACGCCCGGCACCCTGACCGACGCCGCGCTGATAGGCGACAAACGCAGCTCTACCCTGCTGGCGCTGCAGCAAGCGCCGCGCAATCGCTTAGGCCTGGCTTGGCTGGTGCTGAGCCAGGGCACGGTGCATCTGGCCGAATGCAGCGGCGAAGAGCTGCCCACTTGGCTGGCACGCATTGCGCCCAGCGAATTGGTCTATGCCAGCGACATTACCCCTGCGCTAGAAAATCAACTGGCGCAGGCCAAGCAGCAGGCGGGTTTTGCGCTGGCGCTGCGCCCTGCCTACCAATTTGATGCCGCGCTGGGGCTGAACAATTTATGCCAACGCCTAGGCACGCAAAGCCTGCACGCCTTTGGCGCGCAAGACCTGCCCGCCGCCCACGCTGCTGCCAGCGCCCTGCTGCTGTATGCCGAGCACACGCAGGGCCAGGCCTTGGCCTATCTGGATGGCGTGCGTGCCGAGCGCAGCGACAGCGTGGTGCAACTGCCCCTAGCCACGCGGCGCAATTTAGAGCTAACGCAAACTTTGAACGGCGAAGACGGCCCCACCCTGCTCAGCCTGCTCGACACCTGCATGACAGGCATGGGCAGCCGCCTATTGAAGAGCTGGCTGTTAGAGCCGCCACGCGAGCGCACCCTTGCCAGCGAGCGCCTAGATGCCATAGACGCACTGCGCCAGGGCGATACGGCTGCCGCCCTGCGCGAGCATTTGCGTGGCATCAACGATGTGGAACGCCTTTCCGCCCGCATCGGCCTGCAACAAATCCGCCCCCGTGAGCTGCTGGCGCTCTTGCAATCGCTACAAAAAACAGAGCTACTCAGTCAGGTTTTACGGCAAAAAACGTCAGAAACATGCCTAAAAACGCTCGCATTAGAGCCGCCGCCCGCTTGCTTGGCGCTGCTGCAAGCGGCCATAGCACCTGAAGCGGCCGCGAATGTACGCGATGGCGGTGTGATAGCCAGCGGACTAGATGCTGAGCTAGACGAGCTGCGCGCCATCAGCAGCAATGCCGATGCCTTTTTGCTGGCCTTAGAAGCCCAAGAAAGGCAGGCCACGGGCATTGCCAATCTGAAAGTGCAGTTCAATAAAGTACACGGCTTTTATATCGAAATCAGCCAAGGCCAGCTGGCCCATGTGCCCGAGCACTACCGCCGCCGCCAAACCCTGAAAAACGCCGAACGCTTTATCACGCCCGAACTCAAAGCCTTTGAAGACAAAGCCCTGTCTGCCCAAGAGCGCGCCCTGGCACGCGAAAAATGGCTGTACGAACAATTGCTGGCGCAACTGCAGCCCTTTGTGCCGCCCTTGGCTGCCATCGCCCGCAGTTTGGCGCAGCTCGATGTGCTGTGCGCCCTGGCTGAACGCGCGCTCACCCTAGGCTGGTGCCGCCCCAGTTTTAGCGCCGAAGTCGGCATTTATATCGACGCAGGCCGCCACCCCGTGGTGCAAGCGCGGCTGGCCGAAACCAACCGAGGCGATTTTTTCGCCAACGACTGCAACCTAGGCGGAAAACAGCGCTTTACTCTGATTACCGGCCCCAATATGGGCGGTAAATCCACCTATATGCGCCAAGTGGCGCTGATTGCGCTCTTGGCCTGCATGGGCAGCTTTGTGCCCGCTGCCGCCTGCCGCATAGGGCCGATTGATGCCATCCACACCCGCATCGGCGCGGCTGACGATTTGGCCAATGCGCAATCGACCTTTATGCTGGAAATGGTGGAAGCCGCGCACATCTTGCGCCACGCCAGCGAACAATCGCTGGTGCTGATGGACGAGATAGGCCGTGGCACATCCACCGAAGACGGCCTGGCCTTGGCCAGCGCCATTGCCACGCATCTGCACCACAAAGTGCAGGCACTCACCCTATTTGCCACGCATTATTTTGAGCTGACCGAGCTGCCCGCCAGCTGCGCGCAGATGCGCAACTACCACTTCAGCGCCGTGCAGCAGGGCAAAGGCATCACCTTTTTGCACGAGCTGCAAGCCGGCCCCGCCGACCGCAGCCACGGCGTAGCGGTGGCGCAATTGGCGGGCGTGCCCGCAGCCGTTATCAAGCAAGCGCAAAACACCCTAGGCCAATTACAAAACCGCCGCCAAGACGCTGCGCCGCAGGTCGATTTATTTATGGCAGCCCACGCTGAAGATGCAGCGCAAACCCTGCCCAGCGCCGCCGAAGCTGCGCTTGCCGCCATCAACCCCGACGCGCTTAGCCCGCGCGAGGCGCTGGATGCGCTGTATCAAATTAAGAAGTTGCTGGGTTCTTGAGTTTTTGTGCGGTGGCTTGCTGCATTGGGGCAATGGACTGCACTTGCAGTTCAAACAGCGGCTGTAATTCGCCCACCAAACCCAGCACTTGCGCCACGCGCACCAAGGTGTCTAGCGTGCATAGCTCGCAATCTCATTTTTCGGTGCTAAATCCGAATCTTAGGCCGTAAAAACTGCCTGAGTAGCTCACTTTTTTGATGCAATTCAGGGGGGTTCACAAAGCATCTAGTGGGCTGAGTATGCCGCGCCCGCCCTTGTTGAGCACATGGGTATAAATCATCGTTGTGCTTACATCCGCATGTCCTAGAAGCTCTTGCACCGTGCGAATGTCGTAGCCCGATTGCAGCAAATGCGTGGCAAACGAATGCCGCAGCACATGAGGCGAGACGGGCTTGGCAATCTGCGTTCGCCGCGCCGCCTCGCGTACTGCCCGCTGCACCGATTCGGGGTAAATGTGGTGCCGCCGCTCCAGCATCTCACCCGTATGCGGGTCGGGGCGTGGGTCTTGCGAACGCACGGGCGAAGGAAAAACCCATTGCCACGCCCAGCTTTTGTCGGCATGGGGGTACTTCACAGCTAGAGCATGCGGCAAATTGACCCCTGCCACGCCAGCGGCCAAATCCTTCTCGTGTAGCGCCCGTGCTTTAGCCAACTGCGCTTGCAGCGGCGCAATCAGGTTCTCGGGCAGCACCGTTATGCGGTCTTTATTGCCCTTGCCCTCGCGCACGATGATCTCGCGCCTAGCAAACTCCACATCCTTCACGCGCAGGCGCAAGGCTTCCATCAAGCGCATACCCGTGCCGTACAGCAATTGCGCCACCAGCCCAGCAGTGCCATCTATGTGCAGCAGCAGCTCGCGCACCTCGCTGGGGGTTAGTACCACGGGCAAGCGCTGGGGGCGCTTGGCCTGCACGATCTCATCCAGCCAAGGCAACTCTATGCCCAGCACTTGCTTGTATAAATACAGCAATGCGGCCTTCGCCTGATTTTGGGTAGAAGCCGAAACCTGCCTATCCACCGCCAAATGGCTCAAAAATGTTTCTACCTCTGCCGCCCCCATGTCTTGCGGGTGGCGCTTATCGTGGAACAAAATAAAGCGCCGCGCCCAGTCAATGTAGGCTTCTTCGGTGCGAATACTGTAATGCCGCGTGCGCAGATGGGTGCGCATACGCTCCAACAACTTGGGCTGGCGCTGCGCGTCGGTGGGCTGCGCTGCGTTGGATGCGGGGATATTTTCCATCCGCCAAATTTTAGGTTTGCCTAAATAGCAGTGCTATGCGGGTTTTCTTGGGAGGGGGTGATGAAGAAAGCTTGCGTTATGATGCACCCAACAGGCGGTTCTTTGTCGCCTAATTCTAGTTAGGTTTTAACACACTGCCCAAAGGAGGGTACAAATGAGCGAAGCACAGTCAACTACACAAAACAACTGGTTCTATGAGGAGAATGGGCAGAGAAAAGGTCCTGTCTCAGAAAACGAGATGGTTCAATTCATAAAATCCTCCGTTATTTCTCACGGCACCTCCGTATGGAAGCAAGGATTTCCGGATTGGTTAAAAGTTGAAAATACTGACTTACGTGTTCACCTTGACAATAGTGCACCACCCCC
>JAMIFN010000037.1:0-10505 GCA_035906235.1 Allobrachymonas sp.
CTGATGCCTTAGCATCTGCTTAAATTTTTATAGCTGCTCAGGCAGGTTTTTCGGGCTAAAACTCTGAAAACACCTCTAAAAACATATGATTGGTTTTTTTATTTGGCCGTAGGCATGAGCGGCGGCTCGGGGCGGGTCATCAAGTAGGTGCTCACCCCCAGCAGTGCAGCGGCTAAGGGCAGCAAAATCCACCATTGCCGCACATGCCAGCAGGTAAAGCCGTAGCTGAGCGCCATCATGCTGATCGCCATCAGCTTGCTTTTGCGCGAGACGGCGCGGTTTTCCTCCCAATCGCGCAGCACTTTGCCCAGATAAGGCTGGGCGTAAAGCCAGCGGTGCAGGCGCGGCGAACCCTTGGCCGCGCAAGCCGCCGCCAATAGCAAAAACGGCACGGTGGGCAAGATCGGGAGCAGCACGCCCAAAAGCGCCAACCCCAAGAAGAAATAGGCCAATAGCAGATAGAGCCAACGCATAAGATGCCTTATTTGCCGATGCAAAAGCTGCTGAAAATCACGCCCAGCAAGTCATCGGCGCTGAACGCGCCTGTAATGGAGGACAGGGCGTTTTGCGCCAGGCGCAGCTCTTCGGCCATGAGGTCGAGCATGACGGGGGGCGACTGCAGTTGCAGGCTGGCGTTTTGCAGATGCTCAGACACTAGGCGCAGGGCTTGCAGATGGCGTTCGCGTGCGGCAAACACGCCTTCTGGCAGGCTTTGCCAGCCCGCAATTTGCAGCAGGCGCTGGCGCAATTGTTCTAAACCCGCTTGGGTTTTGGTCGATAGCAGCAGGGCGTTGTCAGCCTGTGCGCCCAGAGCAAGCGTAAGAGCTGCCTGCTGCGCAGCAGCATCGACGCAGTCGCTTTTATTCCAAATATGCAGCACGGGGGTGTGCGGGGGAAGTTGCTCTGCCAATTGCGCGGCTAGCGCAGCCTCCTGGGTTTTGTAGGCGCTGTGGTCGGCGTGTGCTGGCTGGCTGCGGGCTAAGTCATGGACGAATAAAAGCACATCGGCGCTGCCGATGGCTTGCCAGGCGCGTTCTACGCCGATTTGTTCCACCACATCGTTGCTTTCGCGCAGGCCTGCGGTGTCGATGATGTGCAGGGGCACGCCCTCAATCTGAATACTTTGCTCGATTTTGTCGCGCGTGGTGCCAGCAATGGGGGTGACGATGGCAACCTCAGCCTGCGCCAGCGCGTTGAGCAGCGAGCTTTTGCCCGCATTGGGTTGCCCCGCAATCACCACTTTGAGGCCGTCGCGCAGCAACTGCCCTTGGCGGGCGGTGCTGAAAATATGCGCTACGGCGTTTTGTACTTGGCTTAGTTGCGCAGGCACGCCCCAGTGCTCTAGGCCGCCGACATCCTCTTCTTCAGGAAAATCGAGGTTGGCTTCCAGCACCATGCGCAAATGCGTCAGGCGTTCGAGCACCTGATTCACCGCCGCAGAAAATTCGCCCGAAAGCGACCTTGCCGCGCTACGCGCCGCGCCTTCGGTGGCGGCGTTGATCAAATCGCTAATGCCCTCGGCCTGTGCCAAATCGATTTTGTCGTTTAAAAATGCGCGTTGGCTAAATTCCCCTGGTTCGGCGAGGCGTAAATGGGGTGATAAGTTAGCACCTACTGTCAAGCAGCGATCCAGCAGCATTTGCAGTACCACAGGGCCGCCGTGGGCTTGCAGCTCTAGCACATCTTCGCCCGTGTAGGAGTGCGGTGCGGGAAACCAAATGGCCAAACCCTGGTCTATGGCCAGCCCCGCCGCATCAGGAAAAGGCAGGTAAGTGGCCATGCGTGGGCTTAAATCTTTGCCCAATAAGGCGCGTACAAAGGCCGCCAAACCCGTGCCCGAGACACGCACAATGCCCACCGCGCCGCGCCCCGGGGCAGTGGCAATGGCGGCTATGGCTTGGCTTTGGTCATGCATGGTGGTGGTCAAAAAATACAGGGGGATTTCGGTGGCAAAATTGCCGCCCAAGCATTGTGCCGCAAGGCATAACGATTTTTAACTGCGAGATCTATGCGCCCATCTCTGTGTTTTTCTACCCTGCTGCTGGCAGGATTTTTGCCCTGGTCTGCTGCGCAGGCACAAGAACAAGTGACGGCGCAAGACCTGGGCGACACACCCAGCGCCACAGCGCCCGCCAACGGTTATTACAGTAACAGCCCGCAGGCCATGGCTTTTGCCGACAAACTGGCAGCCAAGGACGATTTGCCGCCCGATGCGGTGCGCAATATTTTGGGGCAGGCGCGTTTTAGCCCCGCCGCGCAGCGCCTGATGCGCCCTGGGCACAGCAGTTTTTTTAAAAATTGGCGGGTGTACCGCAGTCGTTTTGTGGAGCCCATTCGTATTAACGCAGGCTTGCGGTTTTGGCAAAGCAACCGCGAAACCTTAGAACGCGCCGAGGCGCAATACGGCGTGCCGCAAGAGGTGATTTTGGGGATTTTGGGGGTGGAGACGCTCTACGGCAAAGACATGGGCAGTTTTCGCGTGATCGATGTGCTGGCGACGCTGGCGTTTGATTTTCCGAGAACGGCCAAACGCGACCGCAGTGTGTTTTTTCAAAACGAGTTGGCGGCGTTTTTGCAGCAGCAATTGCAGGCCGAACGCGATCCGCTGCAGCCCAAAGGCTCTTACGCAGGCGCGATGGGTATGGGGCAGTTTATGCCCACATCGATCAGCAACTTTGCTGTGGATTACGATGGCGATGGGATTATCGACTTGAGCCAAGCTGTCGATGCCATAGGCTCAGTGGCGCACTACTTTCAAGCCTATGGCTGGAAGCGCGGGCAGCAAGCGATTTTTGAGGTGCAATTAGCATCCGATGCGAGGCTCGATGAATTGCTTGCGCCCGATATCTTGCCCAGCTTCAGCGCCAAACGCATGCAGGCCTTGGGTGCAAAATTGCCCGAAAGCGCACAAAACTACCCAGGCAATTTGGCCTTGATTGAATTGTTGAACGGCGACCCTGCTCAAGCGGGCAATACCAAAACCTATTACGCAGGCACGGATAATTTCTACGCGGTTACACGCTACAACCAAAGCAGTTATTACGCTACGGCAGTGCTGGATTTGGGCGCGGCCATTCGTGAGCGGGCAGGGTTTTGAACCGGCTATAATGCTTGGCTGCCATCCTCTGCGCCATGGGCGTGGTTTTCATGGGGAAAACCACTTGCAAGCTTTGCTTTGCTGACCCTCGCACGATGACATTAAAGGAAATTTTATGAATCTGATCCAAATTTTGGAACAAGAAGAAATCGCCCGCTTGGGCAAAACCATCCCTGATTTCAACCCTGGCGACACCGTGATCGTTAGTGTGAATGTGGTGGAAGGTACGCGTAAACGCGTACAGGCTTACGAAGGCGTGGTTATTGCCAAGCGCAACCGTGGTCTGAACAGCAACTTCATCGTGCGCAAAATCTCTAGCGGCGAAGGCGTAGAACGAACATTCCAGCTCTACAGTCCGCTGATTGCTGGTATTGAGGTGAAACGCCGTGGCGATGTTCGCCGCGCCAAGCTGTATTACCTGCGTGAACGCAGTGGCAAATCTGCACGCATCAAAGAAAAATTGGTGCGCAAAGCAGCTCCCGCCACAGCCGCATAAGCTAAGGCACCTGAACGAAAAAACCGCAGCTGCTGCTGCGGTTTTTTTATGCGTATGTGCTGGGCGTTTTGGGGGGCTTGGTGTTTAGCGTTGCAGAGTTTGCTTCTCGTGATAGGCCAATAAAGAGGCTACGGCGGCAGGGCTGAGGTTGGCTGCGCTGGGTGCGTTTAGTGGTGCGCTTTGCTCGATCAATGCTCCCTTAAGTACTTCATTCGCGCTGCTTGTCGGCGTGGCGGCGGCAGGAGCGCTCGTGCTTGCATCCACGGGTTTAGGCTGCGACATGGTAGGGACAGTAGCCACATCAGCTGGGCTGGTTTGCTCAGTTTGCCAGTCATCGCGCTGCTCGTCGGGCGTTTTGTTAGGGTGCAAATCATCGATTTCTGACTGGCGCTTTTGCAGGAAAGCATTGCGCGTAAATGCGTATTTATCGAGGGCAGCTTCGTCCAGCAGATCGCCTGCGGCGAGTAGCTTGGCGCGCTTGTCCACCAGTTCTAAGGTGTAGAGACTATTGCGACTGGGGATGTGATCGACTTTTTGATTAATCAGGTCGTAATGCAGCTCGGCAGGCATGGCCGCCGTGTCGCGCAAAGTGCTGGGCCCCCATACAGGGAGTACCAGGTAAGGGCCAGGCGCCACGCCCCAGCGCCCCAAGGTCTTGCCTAGGTCTTGGGGTTGGCGCTCGAAGCCCACGCTGTCCGCCACATTGACCATGCCGCCCATGCCCCAAAAAGTATTGACGCTAAAGCGGAAGAAGCTTTGCAAAAATGCCTCAGGACGCAGTTGTAGGGCGTTATTGACCACGGTCCAGCCATCTTCTAAGTTGTTGAAAAAATTACCGATATGCAGGCGCACGGGGTAGGGAGTGACGGCTTCATATCCTTGGGCTGCGGGTTTGACCACTGCACGATCCAAACCCTCGTTCAAGGCAAACATCTTGCGGTTAAAGGGCTCGAAGGGATCCTCGGGGTTGCGCTGTGTTTGGCTAGCACAGCCCGTAAGCAGCAGACCCAGGCTCAGCAATGCGCAGATCAAGAGGCGGCGGGGCAGTCGTGTGTTCATGATGCGTTTAGCGTGCGTTGCTGGTCGTTGTTGTGCCTGCGCCGTCCTTTTTGTCGGCACCATCTGCAGCTTTGTTGAATAAAAATTGGGAAATCAGATTTTCGAGCACGACGGCAGACTGGGTACTGCCAATGCGGTCGCCCGCTACCAAGTTTTTATCGGCATAGCCTGCCGTAATGCCGATGTATTGCTCGCCCAGCAAACCGCTGGTGAGGATGGCCAGCGAGCTGTCTTTGGGGAATGTAGCGTCACTATTGAGGGCTAGGCGCACATCGGCTTGAAAGGTGTTTTGGTCAAAACCGATGCTGGCGACGCGCCCTACCACCACGCCAGCACTTTTGACGGGGGCGTTGGCTTTGAGGCCGCCAATATTGTCAAAACGGGCGCTGACGCTATAGGTGGGATTGAAATTGAAGGACAGCAAATTGGCTGCTTTGAGTGCCAAAAAGACCAAAGCCACCGCGCCGATGAGGACGAAAAGGCCAACCCAGATATCGTTTTTAGAGCGTTGCATGGTGTGTGTGTCGTGAAATTAAATGGAAAACATCAAAGCCGTGAGGAGGAAGTCCAGCCCCAGCACCGTCAGCGATGCCATGACCACGGTGCGCGTGGTGGCACGCGAGACGCCCTCTGGCGTGGCCTCAGCCTGGTAGCCTTGCAGCACGGCAATAAAAGTGACGGCAAGGCCAAAAATACTGGCCTTGATCAGACCGTTGCCCACATCGCTGATAACATCAACTCCGCCTTGCATTTGGCTCCAAAATGCGCCTGGGTCTATGCCTATCATAGGCACCGCCACCAACCACCCCCCCAGCACACCCACCGCGCCAAAAATAGCTGCTAACAGGGGCATAACCAAAACCCCAGCCCAAAAACGCGGTGCCAACACGCGGGCGATGGGGTTGACGGCCGTCATCTCCATGTAGTCCAGCACCTCGTCGCTTTTCATCATGCCGATTTCCGCCGTGAGTGAGGTGCCTGCGCGGCCGGCAAACAGCAGCGCAGTCACTACGGGGCCGAGCTCGCGCAGCAGGCTCAGCGCCACCATCATGCCCACGGCCTCGGTGGCGCCAAAACGCGAGAGGATGTAGTAGCCCTGCAAGGCCAGCACAAAACCCACAAACAAACCGCTAACGGCAATGATGGCCAGCGAATAATTGCCCAAAAAATGCACCTGATCGCGCAGCAGCGCTGGGCGTTTCAAGGTCGTTGGCAAAAGGCGCAGCAATTGTAAAAACAGGCGAGCCCCATAGCCCAGCCCAGTCAGCCAATTGCGCGTGGTAAAGCCTAAATCGCGTATCCAGTTCATGCCTTGCCTTTATGCAAAATCTGCGGCCACGCTGGGCGCGGGGTAATGAAAATGCACAGGTCCCTCGCTTCGCGCGTGGATGAACTGCTGTACCAGCGGATCATCATTGGCACGCACCTCGGCGGGGCTGCCTTGTGCGGCGATGCGGCCATTAGCCAAGATAATGACTTGGTCAGCAATAGCGAAGGTCTCATCCAAATCATGACTAACGACGATGCTGGTCAGTCCTAGGCTGTCATTGAGGTCGCGAATCAAGCGTGCAGCCGTGCCTAAAGAGATGGGGTCTAAGCCCGCAAAAGGTTCGTCGTAGAGCACCAGCTCGGGGTCGAGGGCAATGGCACGCGCTAGCGCCACGCGCCTGGCCATGCCGCCAGAAATTTCGCTGGGTTTGAGATCTCGTGCTCCGCGCAACCCCACGGCGTTGAGCTTCATCAGCACGATATCGCGGATCAGCGCCTCGGGCAAATCGGTCAGTTCGCGCAGCGGGAAGGCGACATTTTCAAACACGCTCAAATCTGAAAACAAGGCGCCGTGCTGAAACAAAATCCCCATACGGCGGCGCGTGGCGTAGAGCCGCGCCGTGTCTGCCCAGGTGATGTCTTGGCCGTCAAATTCATAATGGCCGCTACCCGCTTGAATCAAACCACCGAGCAGACGCAGTACCGTGGTTTTGCCACCACCAGACGCACCCATGATGGCCGTGACTTGGCCACGGGGTACGGTGAGGCTGATGCCATCCAAAATGGGGCGCGAGTCATAAGCAAAGCGCACCTCTTGAAGCCGAATAAGGACAGAGGAAGACATAGAAATAGGATAAAAGGCGGGATTAACAGCAAGGCTCTCAAGTGTAAGGGCAGTGTCAAAAAAATGTGTAAGCAGCATTCCTGGTGGTTATCATGCGTTTGGCATTTTTAGGGGCTATCCTTTTTGTCGATCGCAAAGTATCACTTCAAGCATCAATTTCAGCATCAACAGGAGCAAGACATGGGTTTATTGAACGGAAAAATCTGTTTGGTCACCGGCGCTAGCCGTGGCGTGGGCAAGGGCATCGCTTTGGGCTTGGCGCAAGCGGGCGCTACCGTGTATGTCACGGCGCGCAGCGGCGCGCAAACCCAGGGCGGGCATTTGCCTGGTACTTTGCAGCAGACCGTGGCCGAAATCGACGCCTTGGGCGGCAAGGGCGTCGGCGTGGTGTGCGATATGGGCGATGACGCGCAAATCGCCGCGCTGTGCCAACGCCTCAACCAAGAGCAAGGCGGCTTGGATATCTTGGTCAATTGCGCCATCGCCTTGCCTGAGGACATCGTCAGCCCCGTCCCCTTTTGGGAAAAATCTTTTGCCCAAGTGGATATGCTGACCGTGGGCTTGCGCTCTAACTATGTCATGGCCTATCACGCCGCGCCTTTGTTGATCAAAAACCAAGGCATGATGGCCAGCATTTCCTCGCCAGGCAGCCGTTGCTATATGCACGGCCCCGCTTATGGTGCAGGCAAAGCGGGTACCGACAAAATGACGCACGACATGGCGCATGATTTCAAGCCCCATAGCGTGACGGCTGTGGGTTTGTGGCCAGGCGTGGTGCGCACCGAGCGCCTGCAGGCGCTCAAAGCCGCCGACCCCAATATGTACCAAAATGTCGCCGGCATCAGCGAATCGGCCATGTTACAAGGCCAAGTTTTGGCAGCTTTGTATGCCGACCCAGGCCGCCATGATGAAACGGGCAAGGCTTTCTACACCGCCGATTTGGCTAGCCGCTATGGTTTGCTCGACGACGATGGCAAAGCGCCCACTTCGCCAGCAGGCATGTTTGGCCCGACCACCGAGTTCTCGCCCATCGTCATCAATTGATGCGCTCTTAAAAAAGGAGCTGCTCGGGCAGGTTTGGCGGTATAAAACGAAGATTTGGTACTTAAAAATGCATGGATTCCCGTTTGCACGGGAATGACGAAGCCCAATCAACCAGACCCCACTACTTCGTCATTCCCGCGTAGGCGGGAATCCATCAGCCGAACACCCAAGGTCAAACTGCAAAGCCTGGGCAACAGCGGGGTTAGCTACGCTAGCAGGCCGCTGGCATGACGGATAAAGGGTTTTGTCATTCCACAGCCTTTGAGCTGGAATCTCGGCATCGCCACATCAAAAATATGAGCTTCTCAGGCAGGTTTTGCGGCCTAAAACGCCGAAAACTTGCTTATTTTTCCGTGCCTTCTTCAAATACATAAGCCCATAGTGCGGCGATGGCGGCTTGTTCGCTGGCCATTTGCGCCTTGGGCATGTGGGTGGGGCGTTCGTCTAAACGCGCTTTGTGCTGAAAACGGCGCAGTTCGCGGTAGGCATCAGCTGCCAATTGCCCCATGGGTGCGGGCAATAGGCTGGCGTTTTGCGCTGCTAAGAGCAGGGCGATATTGCCGCTGTTGGGAATGAGGGCAGGTTGGGTTTTGGCGTGTGCCAGCACTAAATACTGCACGGCAAATTCGCAGTCAATCATGCCGCCCGCACTGTGTTTGACATCAAACACATCGGGCGGGGCTTTATTGGCCTGTGCCATGCGCTGACGCATCTGGCTGATTTCTTGGCGCAGTGCGGGCAAATCGCGCGGGGCGCTGAGTACGGTTTGGCGCACGGCCTCAAACTGCGCGGCCAAATCGACGCTACCCCAAATAAAGCGTGCCCGCGTCATGGCTTGGTGCTCCCAAGTCCAAGCGGTGTTGCTGCCGCGCTGGGCTTGGTAGTCGGCATAGGCGGAAAAAGCGGTGATCAGCAGGCCTGAGCTGCCATTGGGGCGCAGCGCCATATCGATTTCAAATAAATCGCCAGCGGCAGTTTTGGCGGTCATCCAGTTGATGAATTTGCGCACGAAGGCGGCGTAAATCTCGCCCGCGCGTTCGTGCCCGTCGTCATAGACAAACACAATATCCAGGTCGCTGCCATAGCCCAGCTCTTTGCCACCCAATTTACCGTAGGCGATGATGCCCAGCGCAGGGGTTTCTTGGTGCTTTTGCCGTAGGCTGCGCCAACACCAATCGATGCTGATGCCAACGATAGTGTCAGCCAAAAGGCTGAGGTCGTCGGCCACTTGTTCCACGCTGATAACGCCCTCGACATCGCGTGCCAGGGTGCGAAAAACCTCAGCGTGGTGAGCGCGACGCAACACATTAAGCAGGGTTTCTTCGTCGTCTTGCCCTGCCGCCTGCAAGGCCTCGTAGCGGCGGCGCAGATCGCTTTGTAATTGCTGGGCGTTAAAGCGCTGTTGCAGCATGTTTTGCCCAGCCAGCTCGTCGATCAGCTCGGGGTGGCGCTGCAGATAGCGTGCCGGCCAGCGCGCCGCACCCAGCAGGCGCAGCAGGCGCTCGAGCACCGAGGGGCGCTCTTGCAGCAGCGCCAAATAGCTGGGGTGGCGCAGCAGCAGTACGATCCAATCGAGAAAGCGAGAGACTGCCAGCACCTCAGTTTTGCCGCTCTGCAGCCAGTGGGCGGTGCGTTGGCAAATGCGCAGCAGTCGGGTGCGAGCAGCATCGTGCAGGTGTTCGACTTTGGGGTTTTGTGCAAAGGTATTGAGTTGGGAGCTTAAGGCGCTGTAGGCGGCGCGGGTCTCGGGGGGGACATGGGGTGCATTGCGCTCGGCATCAGCCACCAAAGCCAGAATTTCGCCCCATTCGGGGGCGGTTTGTTTGCCCGCCTGACTATGCTCTTGCCCTGTCGCCCCGCCCAGAAGTTGTTCAAACTCGGCTGCAACAAGTTGGCGGTGTTGCTCTAATTGGGCAAAAAAGGCTGCGCTATCGGTAAAACCCATGCTTTGGGCAATCCACAGGGCATCGGTCTCGCTTTTGGGGCAGGTATGGGTTTGCACATCGTCTAAATACTGAATGCGGTGCTCGACCTGGCGTAAAAAGCCGTAAGCCTGCATCAGCGCTTGGCAGGTGTGATCGGGCATCAGCCCAGCGCGTTGCAGGGCAGGCAGCGCCTGTAGGGTGGCACGCACGCGCAGTTCGGCAAATTGGCCACCACGCACGACTTGCAGCAGTTGTGCGGTGAATTCGATCTCGCGGATGCCGCCTTGCCCGACTTTGACATCGCACTCGCGTTCGCTTTTGCCAATGCTGCGTTGTGCAGCCTGGCTGCGGATTTGGGCATGCAATTGGCGCAGGGCTTCAAACACGCCGTAATCAAGGTGGCGGCGAAAAACAAAGGGGATGACCACATCGGTGAGCGCCTGGGTGCGGGTTTTGTCGCGTTCTGGCCAGCACCAGGCAGCGCGGCTTTTCAGCCAGGCAAAGCGCTCCCATTCTCGGCCTTGCAACAAAAAGTATTCCTCCAGTGCCGCCAGCGAAATCGCTGCTGGACCCGAGTTGCCGTTGGGCCGCAGCGCCAAATCGACGCGAAAGACCTGCCCGTGGTCTTGCGCCTCGGCAATCGTGGTGCTGATGATGCGCACCAGCTTGTTGAAATATTCTTGGTTGCTGATGATTTCGCGTCCAGCGCTGTTGCCGTGGGTCTGTCCCTCGCCCTCGTACACAAAAATGATGTCGATATCGCTGGAGGCG
>JAMIFN010000038.1:0-3652 GCA_035906235.1 Allobrachymonas sp.
TGGGGTGCATCAGCGGGCCACCAGCCGAGAGCGAATAGGCCGTTGAGCCCGTGGGCGTGCTCACAATCAAGCCATCGGCGCGGTAATTGGCGACAAAATGCTCGTCAATATCGACCCGCAGCTCCACCAATCCTGCGCGGCTGCCACGGTTAACCACGACTTCATTCATGGCCGTGGTTTGAAAAATCAGCTCGCCATCGCGCAGCACACGGGCGGCAATCAGGGGGCGGCGGTCTTCGGTGTAATCGCCCGCCAGCATGGCAGGCAGCACCTGGGTGCACTCGCTCAGCGCAATGTCGGTGATAAAGCCCAAATGCCCTTGGTTGATGCCGATCAGCGGGATGTTGTTTTGCGCCAGCTGCCGCGCACTGGCCAGCATGGTGCCATCGCCCCCCACTACCACGGCTAAATCGGCGTTTTGCGCGAGGTGGTCTAAATTGCGCACCGGCCAGTCTGACAGGCCACTGTGCTGCGCCGTCATCTCGTCGAGCAAAACCTGGCAATTTTGCGCCGCCAGGCAGTGGCCGATCTCGCGCAAAACATCAGGCGGCGTGCCGCCCTGGGCTGTGGGGTATTTGCCAATCAAGGCCACGGTACGAAATTTACTGGTCATAAAAGCCTAAGCCGAGCACATCAAGATTTTTTAGTGCTAAATTGCCTCTATGTTAGACGAACGCGCGCAGATTTTGCTCAAGGCGCTGGTAGAGCGCTATATCGAGGACGGCCAGCCCGTGGGCTCGCGCACGCTGACGCAGGCCTCGGGCTTGGATTTGTCGGCCGCCACCATCCGCCATGTCATGAGCGATTTGGAAAACCTCGGCCTCATCACCAGCCCGCACACCTCGGCCGGGCGCGTGCCCACCGTGCGCGGCTACCGCCTGTTTGTGGACACCATGCTCACGGCCAAGCGGCAAGAGTTGGGCGCCGCCGATTTCGGGCATGCACAGCTGCCCATCGCGCAGCCGCAAAAAATCATCAGCCATGCGGCGCAGATGCTGTCGAATTTATCCAGCTTTGTGGGCGTTGTTATCGCGCCGCGCAAAGCCCAGGTGCTGCAGCATCTCGAATTTTTGCGCCTAGGCGAGCGCCGTATTTTGCTGATTACGGTTGCCCCCGATGGCGATGTGCAAAACCGCGTGCTGCTAACCGCCAAAGACTACAGCCAAAGCGAGCTGATCGAGGCCAGCAACTTCATCAACCACCACTACAGCGGCCTGGCGCTGGGCGATGTGCGCAGCCGCCTGGCGCACGAGGCCACGCAGCTGCAGGGCGAAATCGCGCAGCTGATGCAAGCGGCGCTGCACCCAAGCGAACCCCCAGCGCAAGACGAACAAGTGGTGCTGGCGGGCGAGCGCAAACTGCTGGGCGTGAGCGATTTCTCCAGCAACATCAGCCAGCTGCGCCGCGCCTACGAATTGTTTGAACACAAGGCCGAGTTGATGCAGTTGTTGGAAAGCTCAGAGCACGGCCAAGGCGTGCGCATATTCATTGGGGGCGAAAGCAGCAGCATTCCGGTGCAAGAGCTGTCCATCGTCAGCGCGCCCTATGCCGTCAATGGCGATATCGTCGGCACCTTGGGCGTGATTGGCCCGACCCGTATGCGCTACGAGCGCATGGTGCAAATAGTCGATATCACCGCCAAACTGGTAGGCAATGCCCTGAGTTACCCGGCCAGCTAAATCATTGGTATATTTGGGACAATAAGGCAAAAATCATCAAAATATGGCCGATTAGTTCCAAATTTGGAACAATGCGTGATTGCTATTATTTTTATTGGTATTTTTAGCAGTCATTTTGGCAAAAAACGCCAGAAAACCTGCCTGATCAGCTATCAAATAAATCCTAAAAAACCTGGTTTTTGGTAGTTTATTTCACCGCCAACCAATCCATCTCGACCCAAGTTTTGTCTAAAAGCTGCATCTTGATGCGCACCGGCGCCCAGCCCAAACTGGGGGCAAACCACAGTTCAGACTTGGCCGTGCCCTTGCCCAAGGGCAGCGGCACAATGTGCAGCGCGGGCACTTTGCCCAGGCCTGCGATGTCGAGTGTTTGCATGCCCTTGACCGCATAGCGCCAGTGAAAAATGCCCTCAGGCCGCATCAGCCAAACATCGCGGTAAGCGCCGGCTGTGCTAGGCAAAACGCCGCTAGCCAACCATTGCTGCATCTGGTAATGGATGCTGACGCTATCGGTGGCGGCTGCGGGCAAGGCAAAGCGCAACTGCTCTTTAGGAAAGTACGCTTGGCCGTTTTCTTGGCGCACGGATTTGCTGCTGCCCATCACGCGTTCGTCAAAACGGCTGGGCAATAAACCCGCGTCTAAACGATAGCCCTGGGTTTGCATCTGCAGCAGGGTTTGCCCCGCCACGCTAACGCTTAAGCTGCCTTTGTAGGCGTGCTTGGCCAGGGGCTGAAACTGCATCTGCGCGCGCGTGATGCTAGCGCCAAAATACGCCGTGCTCACGCGGTATTGCCAAGTGCTAGGCTGGCTAAAGGCGGCAGGCGGCTCGGCTTTCTTCGCCGCTGTTTGCCCCCAGGCCAGCGGGCTAAGAAAGCTCAGCGGCGGCAGTGCGCAGCAGGCGAGGAGCAGTTGGCGGCGGCGGCAAGGCATCAGCCCACCTGCGCTTGGCTTGGGCTTGGCGTTTGCAGCTCAGCCAGCACCTCGGCCGTGTGCTCGCCCAAATACGCGCCTGCTGATGGGCTGCGCGTGCCGCTGCGCGAGAAACGCGGCGCAGGCGCGGCTTGCACAAAGCCGTTTACTTCAATAAAAGTGCCCCGTGCTTGGTTGTGCGGGTGCGCAGCCGCCGCTTGCCAATCGAGCACAGGTACAGCACAGGCGTCGGAACCTGCAAATACTGCCATCCAATGCGCTTGGCTGTGCTCAGCAATGCGGGCGGCGACGATTTTTTTCAACGCCGGCCACTCTTCGGGACGGTGCTGGCTGGAGACCAATTTTTCAAACAAATCGAGCTTGGTAATCAGCTCCAGATAGAAAGGCGTTTCAATCGCGCCTACGGCCAAGTGCTTGCCATCGGCGCAGAGGAAGGTTTCGTAGAAATGCGAGGTGTTGGCAAAAAAGTTTTGGCTAGGCTCATCCTTCCACAGCCCCATGGCGCGAAAGGCATGAATCAGGCTTTGCATATGCGCTACGCCATCGACAATCGCCGCATCAATCACCTGCCCTTTGCCGCTTTTGGTGCATTCAAACAGGGCGCAAACGATGCCAAAGGCCAGATACAGCGCGCCGCCGATATCGCCCACTATCGTGGGTGGAATCATGGGCGCTTGCCCAGGGCGGGTGGACAGCGCCAGCGCGCCGCTGAGGGCCACATAGTTGATGTCGTGCCCCGCCATCTTGGCCATGGGGCCGGTTTGCCCCCAGCCCGTCATGCGGCCAAACACGAGCTTTGGGTTCACGGCGTGCAAGGCTTCAGGGCCAAAGCCCAGGCGCTCCATCACGCCAGGGCGGTAACCTTCTAACACCACATCAGCGCCGCTAGCCAGCGCAAAAGCGGCTTGCCAATCGCCTTTTTTCTTCAGATTCAGCGCCACAGACCGTTTGCCGCGATTGAGCGGATTGCGCTGCCCCACCACGCCTTTGCTGGGCGTTTCAATGGTGATGACATCAGCACCCATATCAGCCAGCAGCATGG
>JAMIFN010000039.1:0-22190 GCA_035906235.1 Allobrachymonas sp.
AATAAACAGCTGGAAACACCCAACTACCGTTTGGATCGTCTGAAACACGATGACCCGCGTTTAGAGCGCACAGAAGCCAGCTACAAACTGGCCGAAGAGATTGAGGACCCCACCGAAATCACACGCAAAGCCAACGAGCCGACAAATAAACAACAGCCCGTCATCAAAGGCTTTTTGCCCGAAGCCCCACTGCCTGTTTCAGAAGAGAAAACCGCAGTTTTTGCCGTAAAACCTGCCCTGGCAGCTGCAAAAAAAGAAGCGAATGCAAAAGCCGGCAGCGGTTTTATGGCTTGGCTCAAAGGCTTGTTTGGCCTCACTTCAGCCCAAAGCGCAGAACCCGCGCCTGCAGCAACCGAAGCTGAAAAACCCAAATCCGCCTCAGGCAACCGCCATGGCCGTGGTGCGCAAGGCGGCGGCAACCGCGGCGGCCGCGCTCGCGGCGAACGCCAAGAACGCAGTGGCGAGCGCCCTGAAAAACCTGAAAACCGCGAAGGCAAAAACGGCCAACGCCCAGCCCGTGCAGACAAAGCTGAGCGCCCCGAACGCAGCGCCGACAGCCGCCCTGCCCGTGGCGACAAGACCGAGCGTCCAGAACAGCGCAGCCCGCGTGAAGGCGCAGAAGGCAAGGCAGCAGGCGAGGCCAAGCGCCCAGCGCGCAACGAAAACCGCGATGGCAACCGCGAGTTTGCGCGTGAACCTGGCCGTGAAGTGGCGCGCGAGCCACGCCGCGAGCGCAGCGCGGCACGCCCAGAAGACACGGGCCTCGGCAACGCCGCTGCAGCCCGCCGCGAATCTGACGCGCCATCGATGCACGATGCCCCTAGCACCGAGCAAACAGCTACGCCATTGGGCGAAGGCCAGAGCCATCGTGAGCCACGCGAGCGCAAGAGCCGTGATCGCTACGGACGCGACCGCCGGGGTCGTGCTGATCGCGCCGAACGCCCAGCCGCAGATGAAACCCTCGAGCAAACGGCTACGGCTGCACCCCAAAGCAGTGCCGAGCCAGGCTATAGCGACTTTGTCGATACCCAGCCCCAGCAGCACGTGGTGGTGCCAGCTCCCGCTGCGGCCGATGCGGTGCAAACAGCTGCTGTAGCCGTGGCTGCATTAGCGACTGCGCCTGCCGCGGTATCGGTGTCTGCTGTCCCTCAAACTGAACCAACACCAAGCACGGCGCTAGCAGCCTCGCGAGGTTTGCCCAGTATCGCCAGCTACACTCTGCCGTTAGATGCGCTGGCCAATGTGGCGACTACGGCGGGTTTGCAATGGGTGCAGTCTGATGCGGCCAAAGTGGCGCAGGTACAAGCGCAAATTGCCGCGGAGCCTAAGCTCGTCCATGTGCCACGCGAACGCCCTGTGCTGCCGCACCTAAGCACCGAGCCCCTGATTTTGGTGGAAACGCGCAAAGACCTCATCGCCATCAACTTCCCCTTTGATGGGAATGCCCGATCTTAGAGTGGGTCAAATGATTCGCAGCGGATCTACGCTGCGGGTAATGGCACCATACACATAACCCCCGATGATGCGGGGGTTATTGCTTGGACGCGTTGGTGAGGCGTTGGTGAGGCGTTGGTGAGGCGTTGGTGAGGGGGACTGAACTCCCATTTGGACCATCAGTTTTCGCGTCTTGGTGCAAGTGCGTGTATAAGGGATGCTGCGGCGGAATGGGAGGAGGCGTTGTTGCATTACCGAATGCAGAGGTTGGAGTTGGGCACCTTTAGGGCACAGCACGCTGATACAGCGCCATGACCTCGTCGTTATCGGATGGGCGCTGAATATAGCCGTGCAATTCCCACAATTGCTCGCCAATCAAATCGGGCAAATGCCCCATGTCTTGTTTCTCCAGCAATAACCATGCGCAAGTGGGCGTGTTTTTTTGTGTGCGGGAATGTGCGTAAGGATGGCTGGCCAACGGGCGATAAAAATACAAAGCCGCCGTATGTTCTGGGCTGAGTTGGTGACTGTATATACAAGGCTGTAAGCCTTTAGGTAGGCTAGTGGCAGCTGTCTGCTCATGCAAGCTTTGCATTACCCCTTCATAACTGCGTGCGTAATTTAGCAGGGGAAACCAAAGGCTGAGCAGCAAAATCCAGCAGACTGCGGCTCCTCCTGCCGGGATGGCCAGACTTTTCCAGAGTGCGGAACGGTCGCGTCCGACACGCCAGACGATAGATCGTAGCCAAAGCAAAGTCACGAATAGTGCGATGGCGGCCGCCCACCAGGGGTTGTGGTATTGCAGCCCGGGCAACAGTTTGGCGGCATTGCGTGCGGGCTGGGCTGGCCAGCCGGTTTCTAAAGACAGCCAGACGACCCAGATGCTTAAGGCACACAGACTAAAGAACATTAAAGTAAACCAATCAACCAAAGCCGATACCGTGCGCCGCATCGTGGGTAATAACATAGCGGCCAGTACCGCAATAGCGGGCGTAACGAGCAACAATTGGCGATCCGCTGGGGTTTTGAGAAAAACCAAAGACAATGCTGCCAGGCTTGCGCCGAGGGGCAATAAAATAGGCGGGCTGCGCCACCAGGCACGCCAAGCCCACAAAGCAATCAGCGCCATCAAGCCTGTGGGCCATAAAAACCATCCAAACAAGCGCAGCCAAGATTGCCAGCTGCGTCCAGATGTATACAGCCCAGCCCACCAGTCCTGATTGGCGTTGCTGATGCCATAGTTTGCGCATTGCAAAAGCCAACTCAGTAGCGCGGCGACAAAGGCGAGTGCGCAAAGTATGAGATGAGTCCGTTTATTTGCAATAGGCAGGCTGTTTTGCTGCAAGGCGCGTGCGAGGCAAACAGCCAAAACAAAAAGTAACAGTAAGCCGGGGGCACCAGAGAAGGCCAGTCCAAAACTCGCAAGGCCAGCAGCGAGCAAGCTTTTCCTAGGGTATAGGCGTTGCGCTGAGATAGCGTATAGCCAGAGGGCGCTGAAAGCCAAACGCGCGAGCACTGCTGTGGCTTCGTGCCCCAACTGCGCCACGCCTAGGGTTGCCATCAAAGCCAGTACGCTGCCATCTGCTACGCTGCGTGCATAGTCGACGGGGCGCGCCTCACCACCTAGGGCAAAGGGTAAAGGTTGCGCTTCTGGCTCACGGCACAGGCAATAGGTGGCGTACCAAACAGCAGCAAAGCTTAGCAACAACAAAAACATAAAAGGCAGGCGGGCAGCCATATCTAAGGGCATAGCCCAAGCCCCTAGTTTGATGCCGAGTGCACCCACCCAATACGGTAGCCAAGTAAAAGCGGGTGCAGCAACATGGTCTAAAACCGGCTTGAGCCAAGGGCTGCGCCCTTCTGCAATGGCTTGCATCCAGCCCAAGGCCATGATGTCTGCACTTTTCCAGGGATCACGCAGAACGAAACCTGCGCAGGTGTAGATTAGGCATAAGCCCCACAGCATCCAGCGTGGCAGCCGCCACATGGCCGCTTGCGACACGATGGCAGGAGATGGGCGTTGCAGGCGGTGAGCGGGGTGGTTGCTGAGCATGGCAGCGAAAATAGCCAGAATAGAAAAGGGCTGCGGGGAGGGTAAAAGCAGGGGCAGGAACGCTGGCGTGGGGGACGCGAGCATGCGCACCGCGCCCAAGTCTTACTTGGGGTGAGGTCTCTCAGTCAAGGGCGGCTAGGTCGTAGCGGCCAGTAGATCAAAAACAGTCTGGGCTTTGCGGTGCTGGGTGTCGGCCAGCCATTCCAAGGCCAGCATCTCTAAGGTAACCAATTCTGCGCCTTGCGCAGCGAGTCTGTCCAAGGCCGCGTCATGGTCACGCGCTCGCGGGCTTGCGCAGCAGTCGACAAGCACTATCAGACTGAAATCTTCGTGATCGAGCATATCTAAAGCCGTTTGCAGCACCGCTGTATGGGTATAGCAGCCAGCGAGCACGATATCGCTGCGGGGATCAGCGGGAGGTTTTTGCAGATGCTTAGGGATGCTACGGGCATTGCCTTTTGGCGCCGTTGCCGTGCTTTGCAATAATGGCAAGAGGGAGGGAGTGTCTTCTCCAGCGGCACTGTAGCGGCTGCGCTCGATATGGCGTTGGGCATCGGGCAAGGTTTCGGCCAGCCAAGCGCCTGCGATATTCTGCGGCAACTGCGCACTGCAGACGGGTAAGGCAAAGATGCGAGCCAGTTCTTGCAGGGCACGCAGGCGGCTGTGCAAATTTGCGGCTTGTTCCAAGTTTTTAAGGCTGAGGCTTTGCCAGTCCAGCAAAACCAATTGAGACTGATCAGCAGATAACAACATAAGCGAAAAATTTAATTGCTGCGCAGCACGACGCGGGCCTGTTCACTGATACCTAATGCATCAAAGAGGGCACTGACCAAGCGGTGCACTTGGCTAAATTGCACATGGACGCCATGGTTCTTTTGTTCAATGACCCAGTTGAGGATGGTGCCTGCAGCCGTAAAGTCGATGCGCATGAGCTTATGGCAATCAATGACCAACACATTTTGCCCCTGGCGACGCTGGTCTAGCGTAGCCAATAGCGCACTGGTATCACCATGAATTTGCCCAGCCAATTCAACCCCCGCAAGCACGCGTGGGGCGTGAACTTCAGCCAAACTGGCGTCGTCCATCAACATCGAATCAATAATGGTGTGGCCGACCATGACATCGTTCTCACATTCTTCATCATCCAAGGATTTGAATTTATTTTTGGTGCGTTCCCAAGCGGGGGGCGAGACTTCAAAAGCGATACAAAACTCTAGCGCCAAACCTTCGAAATCCTCGTCGCGCTGCATCAGTCGGGTCATCAGCAAACGCAATTGCCAACGGTCTTGAGGGGCATCTTTGGGAGTATTCTCAGTTCCATCGCTTAGGGCTTTGTTGAGGTTCTCAATCCCAATAAAGTGCAGTTCAATCGGGTGTGCAACCCATTCGCTGGCGATTTTTTGTAGTGCGGGAATGGCGCCATCTTCGATTTTTTTCAGGCCGCTCCAATCCAGCCGCCATGGTTGGGGGAGCTTGGATAAAACGACTTGCATGGTGGTTAAGCTTTGCGCACTCAGCACACCCGGGCAACGCCAGTCATAGGGTTTTTCAGCGGCAGCCTGACTGCGTTGCTTCTCATTGATCCCCAACATCTCTGGCATCGAGAACCATTGCGGTGCCGATCGGTTAAAGCGCGTCACAAAATTGATGGACAGCTCTTCAAATTGGGATTGGTTGCCGACAGCACGGTAGAAATCAAATAAAGTAAGCCAAGAAGGTTCGTGTGTTTGCCTCGGACCTGCCGCACTGATGCAGGCTAGTAGGGCATCCTCTGTGGCGTCGTCCTCACCGTTGGCAAACAAAATCGCGGCTTCTTCCATTTCTGGATCGTGGATGACTTCCTCGATTTCTAAAGAGTATTCACGCGATGGAGAAAAATCGGATGGGCTCAGATTGCTGACGATAGGGGCAGCGCCCGTGGCCAAATTGAGCGAAACCGCTTCTTGGCTGGAGCGAATTTCCAGCGGCGAACTGTGGGTTTTCCCCTGCAGTTCCAGTTTGATGGGGAAATCCTCATCCAAACTGGGGTGGGCTTGGGTTGCTTGGGCGGGCTTTGCTGCCAGCGATGATAGTCCTATCGGCTCGGTTGGGGCATAGGCCGGTGATGGTGACGGCTGCTGCTGCGGTGCGACTGTGGCAGCCGCTGCGGACTGCGGTGACCCCGGTGCGTGAGGGGGGGTGCCCTGGGCGCTACCATGTTTGCCTTGCCACCACTGTTGTGACATTTGCTCCTCGATCTCGTTGATTTTTTTTAGCGTCTGTTCGCGTTCGTTAGACGGGCGCGTGTAGTTCATACTACTGACAAAGAAGGAGGGGCGTAGGCTGGTGTCGCCTTCCAAACCGCGGGCGCGACGACGCAATTTGCGCAGCATTTCAAATTCGCGTTTTCGGACGAAGTCGTTGTGGCGTTTGCGCTCCATCATGTCTTTGATGGCTTGCTTGGAATAGGCCACATCCGGCTGCGGTTCATCCCCACCCAAGGTACTGGCCGCAACGCGTTGATCCAAGTCACCCCAGTTGGTGGCTTTGTCTGAGCCTGTTTTAACCAATTTGGCGACGCGGGAGAGGAAGCCGCCACCTTTACCGGTGAAGTCTGAACCTGCCATGGTCATATCCTTCCAAAAACTATCGATTCCAAGGGTTGTCCCGCGTAGCGGGACACGGCCAAGTACCAACATTGAGACAAAACAAACTTAATCGCCAAACATTTTTTGTTTCAATTCTCGGCGAGTTTGCGCCTCTAGTGACAAAGATGCTGTCGGACGCGCCAGTAAACGCGGCACACCAATAGGTTCACCTGTCTCATCGCAATAACCGTAGTCGTCGTTATCAATGCGAGCAATGGACTGTTCGATTTTTTTGAGCAGTTTGCGTTCACGGTCGCGTGTGCGCAGCTCTAGTGCGTGCTCTTCTTCAATCGTTGCACGGTCGGCTGGATCGGGCACGATGGAGCTGTCTTCTTTCAAATTAACAGTGGTTTCACCCGCATTGGCCAAGATATTGTTTTTCAAAGCCACGAGGCGCAGGCGGAAGAAGGCCAATTGCACTTCATTCATGTATTCACCGTCGGGCATGGCGATGATCTCGTCATCACTCAATTCGTGCGGTTTTTTGTTTTTCCAGTTATTGGCCAGTTTGGGATTTTTTTTGATGGCAGTCGGAATCGGGGTTGCCAGGGTACTTCTTGTCGTCATCTCGATTTTCGGAGGGTTTTCAAATGTGCTGCTAGGTACTATCGGTTTGCCATTGCCCGATGATTTTGTCTTGGGCTTACTGGTCGTCGGCGCGGCCGATGCTGCCAGTTTAGGGGGCGCTAGTGTAGCGGCCTTTTCTGGGGATTTTTTTTGCGCTGACGGGACTGGTGACTTGGCCGTGGCAGTATCGCTGGCTTTTCCGTGGGATTTAGTGGGTGGCTTGGACGCAGCTGTCTTGGCTGGCGTTTTGACGACTGCTTTGCTCGGCAGTGCTTTGTTTGGTGTTTTGGAGATCCCTTTTTTTGCAGGAGTCTTGACGACGGGTTTGGCTGCAGGGTTTTTTTGGGCGGCGGCTTTGATGGCTGTTTTGGCTGAGTCTCTCACAGCAGGTTGCGCTGCAGATTTTTTGGCGGGGGTCTTGGTGTTTGACTTGGACGCGGTCTTTGGGCTTGGCGCTTTGGCGATTGTTTTTGCAGGTGCTTTTACCAGAGCTTTTTTGGCAGAGGCCTTTGGGGTAGTGCTGTCCTTAGCCTTGACTGCAGCTTGACTTTTGGGTTTAGGCGTGATTTTTTTTGTCGGCGTCTCGACCTTTGCCGGAATGGCTTTTTTGGTTGGAGTCTTGCTACTGGCCTTTAAGATGCCCGTTTTCGGAGTCGCTTTAGTTTGAGCTTTTGGAGATATTGGTGTCACGGATTTTTTGGGACTGATTTTTTTTGTAGGGGCCGTTGCGCTTGCGAGGGACTTCTTGGGCGTCACAGTTTTGCTGGCAGCCTTCCCCTCTTTCCCCAATGGAGCTGCTTTTTTACTTGATGTAGCTTGCTTTGCTATTTTTTTTACGCTGGCCATGCCAAAAATCTCCTTCCTGGTCATACAACTGCAGCCACACCCGGCTGCAATCGCGCCCAGTGCGGCTAAGAATCAGCGACGCATACTACCCTAAACCGTGCACCTGTCCAAGCCCTGACTGAGAATCTCTTGCGGCAAGTCGATGCCAATAAACACCATTTTGCTTTCACGCTTCTCATTTTTCTGCCAAGCCGGGCCTAAATCGGTGCCCATCAGTTCATGCACGCCCTGAAAAATCACTTTTTTCGGCGCGCCTTTCATATCCAGCACCCCTTTGTAGCGCAGCAGTTTGGGGCCATAGACTTGGATGATGGCGCCCAAAAACTCTTCTAACTTGGCGGGGTCTAACTGCTTCGTGCTGCGATAAACAAAGCTTTTGACATCATCGTCGTGCGCATGGTGGTGCGCGTGTTCGTGGGCGTGGTCATGATGCTTGTGGTGCTCATGTTTGCAGTCGCCATGGTCGTGATCGCAGTGGCTGTGCTCATGCGCGTGATCATGGTGGTGGTGCGCATGGTCATGGTCATGGTCATGCTTGCAATCGCCGTGATCATGATCGCAATCCCCGTGGTCATGGCCATCGTTTTTCAAAAACTCTGGCTCCACATCCAAAATGGCGTTGAGGTTAAAGCCTTTTAAATCCAGCACCTGGGCTATCGGCACTTGGCCAAAATGCACCACGGTTTGCGCTGCGCGCGGGTTCATGGCGTAGATGCGCTCTTGCACGCTGCGCAGTTTGCCCGCTTCTATCAGGTCAGATTTGCTGATGAAAATTTGGTCGGCAAAGCCCACTTGTTTGCGCGCCTCTTGGCGGCTGTCTAGCTGTTGGTGCGCGTGGACAGCATCGACCAAGGTGATGACGGAGTCCAGCATATAGGCCGCCGCAATGTCGTCATCCATAAAAAAGGTTTGCGCCACGGGGGTGGGGTCGGCCACGCCTGTGGTTTCAATCACCACGCGGTCAAACTGCAGCTCGCCGCTTTTGCGTTTGGCGGCCAGCTCCATCAAGGCGCTGCGCAAATCTTCGCGGATGGTGCAGCAAACGCAGCCGTTGGACAGCTGCACGATTTGCTCGGTGGTTTCAGAGACCAAAATCTCGTTGTCGATGTTTTCTTCGCCAAACTCGTTTTCAATGACGGCGATTTTCAGGCCGTGGTTTTCGCTAAGCACGCGTTTTAAAAGCGTGGTTTTGCCTGAGCCCAAAAAGCCCGTAAGGATGGTGGCTGGAATCAATTGTGCGGACATGGATGACCCTAAGGAAGTTAGGCGCGCCGCGCCCAAGAAAGAGAAGGCAAAGATTGTAGGCGTACACTGGGACAAGCTGCTGCGGGCTGTGCCCGATCCCCTTTGCGCTTTGCGCCTTCATTTTCAGGCTGTTTTCGGGCATTAAGCCCGAAAAACCTGCCTGAGTAGCTACAGTTTTTGATGCGTAAATACCCTCCATGTCCCACCATTTGCAGCTTTTCATCGGCAACCGCAATTATTCGCCTTGGTCGATGCGGCCTTGGGTTTTGCTCAAGGCTTTTGATCTGGCTTTCGACGAGGTGTTTGTCCGCCTGGGCGCACACTTACCCCAAGCTTTGCAGCAGCACGGCATCAGCCCATTAGCGCCGGCAAAAGTGCCCCTGCTGCGCCACGGCAGCCTGCAGATTTGGGATAGCTTGGCCATTGCTGAATATCTGGCCGAGTATGTGACCGCGCAATTGCCCGAAAAAAAACTGTGGCCGCAAGACCCCGCCTTGCGTGCTTTAGGTCGCAGCCTATGCGCCGAGATGCACTGCGGCTTTGGCGATTTGCGCACGCATTGCGGCATGAATATCGAGGCCGATTTACACGCAATAGGGCAAAAAATCTATGCCGAACATGCCGCTGTGCGTGCCGATGTGGCGCGTTTGAATCAGATTTTTAGCCTACAGCAACGCCACGGTGGGGCCTATTTACTGGGCGATTTTTTTGTAGCAGATGCTTACTTTGCCCCTGCCGTGCTGCGCCTGCAAACCTATGGCCTGCCTTTTAGCCCAAGCGCCGAGAGCTATCGCCAAGCCATCTGCACCCACCCTGCTGTGGCGGCGTGGGTGGCCGCTGCCCGGGCCGAAGCAGACTTTTTGCCCGCCTACGAACCCTATCGACAAACACCTGAGTAGCGCCCTGAATTTGCCCCATGAAAAAACCGCCACACCTCTGCCCCTGCGACAGCGATTTACCCTATGCCCAGTGCTGCCAGCCCTATCACGCAGGCGCAGCCGCACCTACGCCCGAGGCGCTCATGCGTTCGCGCTACAGCGCCTATGTGCTGGGGTTGATCGATTATTTGCAAGCGACTTGGCACCCCAGCACCGCGCCTGGCGATTTAGAGCTGCAGCCCCTGAAATGGCTAGGGCTGGAAGTCAAAGCGGCCAGCAGTGCCGGCGACGCCGGCGTGGTCGAATTCGTGGCACGCTACCGCGACAGCAGCGGCCGCGCCCAGCGCCTGCACGAAATCAGCCGCTTTGTGCGCGAGAGCGGGTGCTGGCGCTATATCGACGGGCAATTTCCTGAGGTCAACTGATGCGCTACCGCACATAGGCCAAGGAATCAGGCATTGACCTTGGTAATGGGGATGTAAAACTCGCCACCCTGCGCGGTGAATTCCGCCGCCTTTTGCCCCATACCGGCTTCCAGTGCTTGGCTTTCGCTCAGGCCTTTAGCCGCTGCAAATTCGCGCACTTCCTGCGTGATTTTCATCGAGCAAAATTTCGGCCCGCACATGCTGCAAAAGTGGGCGGTTTTGCTGGCATCTTTGGGCAAGGTTTCGTCGTGGTATTCGCGTGCTGTGTCGGGGTCCAGGCCCAGATTGAACTGGTCTTCCCAGCGGAATTCAAAACGGGCTTTGCTAATTGCATCATCACGGGCGCGCGCCGTGGGGTGGCCTTTGGCCACATCAGCCGCGTGGGCGGCAATTTTGTAGGCCATGATGCCTTGCTTGACATCATCGCGGTCGGGCAGACCCAAATGCTCTTTGGGTGTGACATAGCACAGCATGGCCGTGCCCATCCAACCTATCATGGCCGCGCCAACAGCGCTGGCAATGTGGTCGTAGCCCGGCGCAATATCAATGGTCAAAGGGCCAAGGGTGTAAAACGGCGCTTCGTGACAGTGTTTTAGCTGCTCGGCCATGTTTTCTTGAATCAGGTGCATGGGCACATGGCCTGGGCCTTCAATCATGGTTTGCACATCGTGCTTCCAGGCGATTTGCGTCAGCTCGCCCAGGGTTTTGAGCTCGGCAAACTGGGCTTCGTCATTGGCATCGCTGGCGCAACCTGGGCGCAGGCCGTCGCCCAGGCTAAAGCTCACATCGTAGGCTTTCATGATCTCGCAAATGTCTTCAAAGTGCGTGTAGAGAAAGCTCTCTTGATGGTGTGCCATGCACCATTTGGCCATGATGGAGCCGCCACGGCTGACGATGCCCGTCACGCGGTCGGCGGTGAGGTGAATAAAGGGCAGACGCACACCCGCGTGGATGGTGAAGTAGTCCACGCCTTGCTCGGCTTGTTCAATCAGGGTGTCGCGGAAGATGTCCCAAGTCAAATCCTCGGCCACGCCGCCGACTTTTTCTAAGGCCTGATAAATCGGCACGGTGCCAATTGGCACGGGCGAGTTGCGCATGATCCAGTCGCGTGTGGTGTGGATATTGCGCCCCGTGGACAAATCCATCACATTGTCTGCGCCCCAACGAATCGACCAGACCAGTTTTTCAACCTCTTCTTCAATGCTAGAAGTAACGGCGGAATTGCCGATATTGGCGTTAATCTTGACGCGGAAATTGCGCCCAATAATCATGGGCTCCACCTCGGGGTGGTTGATGTTGGCGGGAATAATCGCGCGGCCACGGGCAACCTCGTCACGCACAAATTCAGGCGTGATGATGGCGGGCAACTGCGTGCCCAAGCCATTGCCACGGCGGCGCGCTTCGCGCTTGTCTTGCGCCAAATGCTCACGCGTCCATTCCAGCCTGCCGTTTTCGCGCAGGGCGATGTATTCCATCTCAGGCGTGATGATGCCGCGCCGGGCATAGTGCATTTGCGTCACATTGGCACCAGCTTTCGCGCGGCGCGGCTGGCGTTGCAGGGCGGCGGCCTCGGCGCGCAATTGCGCAATGCGGGCGGCTTCGGTGTCTTCGTTTTTGCCACCGTCATCCAGCAGGGCGGCGCTGCGGCCTGTGTAGATTTCGGTATCGCCGCGCTCGGCTATCCACTGCGCGCGCAGGGCGGGCAAACCTTGGCGCACATTGATGGCAGCGGCGGGGTCGGTGTAAGGGCCAGAGGTGTCGTACACGCTGGCGGTTTTGCCATTGGTCAGCACAATATCGCGCACGGGCACCAAAATATCGGGGCGCGAACCTGGCAAATACGCCTTGCTTGAACCTGGAAAAGGCGTGCGCGTAATCTGGTTGATTTCGTCCAAGCTGCGCTTTTGTGGCGCAATTTTGCTGGTGGCTGCGTTTGCGGCAGCGGGGGATTCAAAAACGGCGCTCATGGCTGTCCTTTTAAAGGGTTTTTGGCCATTTCCCGCGTAAAACCTGCCTGAGCAGCTATTCTTACAATAGCATTGCTCTGCAACTCTTCTTCCGCTGGTATGAGCCAGATCAAGTTCTGTGGGTTTGGCAGCTGTCCTGCCATCTCAGCCCTGCATGCTTGGGCCCAGAGCCTAGCAGCCAGAGCACCCCAGAGTGCTGGGGGGATGATACTGGAAATTATGAGCGCAGGGATCTGCCTGACCCGCGTGTCGGGGGCTAATCAGGCATTAAAAGGGCAGCTCATCATGGCTAATAATTCACCGTGACCGTTACCGTATCGGTATAGGTGTCTGGGGTGAAGTCCAAGGCAGGCACCGTGGCAAAAACGGTATAGCCTTGCGCCACACCTGTGCCTGTGCCCCCGATGCCGTTGCCTGCGCTAACGCTGGTGGCCGTGTTGCCCCAAATGGTGGCGCTCAACCCTGCAGCTTGGCGCAATTGATACGGGATTTGGTCGGTATTGCCCCCGGTTCCGCTCATGACCCCAGCCCCGGTATTGTCGTTATTACTGGGGCGCAGGCCTATGAAGTAGGGCGTGGTGCGGGTGCAGGCAATTTGCAGTGCACCGGAATTTTGCAAATTGGTGGCCGATGCCAGCTGAGTGCCAAAATCGATGGTATTGGTGGCTTGTACCTTGCAATTGGCTGGCACACTGGCACTCACATTAAAGGGGAAGGTTCCGTTTGCGTTATACAGACGGGGATTGCAGTAGGTGTCTGGCGTTTGGGTGGTTAGCAGGGTGCTGTCCCAGCGGGTGTGCGATCCTGCAAAGCTGCTGCTGTAATTGCCAGGGCGAACCGTATTGAGTGTGCTTGTGCCGCCCAGTGCCGGGGGGGTGATATCGGCCAATTTTCCGTAGAGCGTGAGGGTTTGCGTCACCGTTCTCCCGCCGGAAAAATTGAAATACATCCGCAGAGGGTTGCCATTTGGGGCGTAGGTGCCCCAGAAGGTGGCGTAAGACGGGTCTTGGTAGAGTTGCCAGCCCATATAGTTAGTGGGCGTACTCAATAGCCGGGGTTGATAGGCATTGCGGCTGCCGCGCACCGGGTCTGCGGCGCTGCCATCGCCGACATTCAGGCACAGATAGCCGTTGGTGCCGATATTGGCCACGCCTTTGGTGCAAGTCACGCTCATGCTGACGCTGGTTTGGGGGTAAGTGCCGTTGAGTACATCCACGGCGCCAAAATTCAAAGTGGGGGATGTGAAGGTGCAATTCATGAGCGCCTGCACCCCTAGGGTTGGGGCTGTGCTTAGGAGCAGCACCATCGCGAGGCGTAGGGGCATTAATCGGGTTGGCATATCACTTCTCCGTAGTCGTGGACAAAGCTCTTTTGCTTGTCTGGTGGGGTAAGGCTGAAGGTGAAGTGGCAGCGCTGCGTTTGTCCGGTTGCACTTTGGCTGCGGATGTGCAGGGTGCCAGCACTCGTAGCATCGTTGTCTAAATAGACGCGACCGTCAAACCCCACCACGCTCAGCACCCGCCCTGATGCGTCTAATACGCTGCTGCCTGCTGGGATGGCCTGCCCTGTTGGGGTGGTCAAGCTGGCTGTCGATGCGTGCACACGCTGAACATTAAACAGCAAGCGAGCGCCAGATTTTTCGTAAGGCACGATCGTCCCGCTGCTGTTGGCGATGCGTCTATCGGCTGGCAGGCGCGCGGTATCAATGCTAATTCGGTTGCTTTGGTAAGCCGAAAGATTGGGCACGAATAGATAACCCTGGCTGTCGCTGCGTCCAACGAAATTGTTTTGTGCCCGAATCGGGATGTCAGGGACACCGTTAGTTGATATTAGTGCGAAACTGTCTGAAACAGGGCGTGTCGCAGCCAGTTTGCCCCCCAATAGCACTAGGCCCCCACGCCAGTTGCTTTGCCACGATTGCAAACCCTGATTAGCACGATAGTACTGGGCGTTCCAGTCGCCATAGGCACCAAGGTATTGAACACTGGCTTGCATATTGCGCTGCTGGTGGCTGCTATCGCCCTGCATCCCCAGACTCCACCCCCAAGAACCCACACCTTGGGCATTTCGTTGAATTTGTGAGCTAAAGGCTGCACCATTGTCTGGTCGCTCAATGGTGGCATTGGCAGTGAGGTTGGAGCCTAGCTGCATAGACAGGCTAATCATGGCTGAGCGCTCTTTGGGGTTGCGCAAATCGTAGTTCATGCTAGCGCTTAAGCTGGCGCTGGGCGTCAGCGTTTTGCTCCAGTTCAGGTTCCAAATATCTTGTATTTGGCTGCTTTGCTCTGAGCGGATACGCCCAAGGCTGAGATTGCCCCAATTGCGCAAACCCCATCCTGCTTGTACATAGGCTTGTCGGCGTTCGTTGGATGCAGCAACTGAAGGGGGTGTTCCGATCCGTCCGTTTAGTGTGCCGCCTAAACTGGTGAAGTGCGCCGTATTCTTGTTCAGGCCTGCGGCGATAGACCAATTCGTCCCTTTTTGCAGGGCGAACAGCCCCCACTGCTGTCCACTGACACCGCGATAGCGGCTGCTGCTCAGTTGCAGGCCAATCTGTTGAGGTAGCTTAGCCGCGGCATAAAGCGCTACCCCTGTTTGCTGGTACTGGTTTTTCGCTTCACCATGCAGCTGTAGCGTCAGGCGGTCATGAATGCCTTTGCGCCAAGTACCGCTAAACAGTAAATCACGATCGTAGACCGAACCAGAGCCGGAGCCAGAAGCATCACGCAAATAACCAGCTTCCACAGACCACTCTTGCAAACCTGCAGCCAACAGACCCGTCCCGTCGTACAAGGGGATGTCTATAACGGTTTGGCGCCCCAACACATCACGGGTCAGGATTTGGGCCTGGCCTGTTTGCGAAATACTGGGTGGAAGCGCCAGTTCATAGGGGCCGGCCGCAATGGTTTGGCTATAGCGTTTAACGCCATCCAGGTAAAGGTCTATGGTGCTGGGCAATTGCACGCTGCCGCGCAGCAGGTTTTGCGGCAAAGTTTGGTACCACGGCTGGATGCTATAGCTACTGCTGAGCTGAATACCGGCCATGCGGCTACCGCTGCTGTTGCTCAGCTGGCTGGTGGTGGTGTCGCCTACCGTCAGGCTCAGCCCTTTGGTGGGCCAGGTGCTGCGCCAATAGCTGTCTAGGCGTTGATGGGTGGTATTGCCGGCGGTATTGGTTTGCACATGGTTGGTTTCGAAATAGCCCCATGGCGTACCCCAGCGCCACTGGGTGTAGAGGCCTAGGCTACGGCTGCCCCCCGTTCCGCCCGTGATGTTGCTGTCGTAATTGAGGACGGTAGAAAAATCGGGGCGACTCAGCACGGGGGCAGCATCAGACGCCCTATTGCCCAGCAGCGTCGTCGGCAGATCCAATCTATCCAAAGGGACCTGTATATCCAGCAATTGTGTTGCTGGCGCATAGTGGCTTTGTAAAAATCCGCATTGGGTCAGCGAAAAATACCCCGCAGGCAGTTGCGCCAACACATCGGGGGCAGTAGTGCCGAGGCAGTCTGGGTCTTGCAGGCGAATGCCCAAGTCCCCTAAAGCGGCGCGTTCGGTATAGATTTGGTTCTGAATCAGGTAAAACCTGACAAGTTTTTCTTGCAGCCTGCCATTGATGCGCACACGCGGGTAGATCGGGAGTGCCTGGGCAACAGCCTCATGCGCCGAGGCTGCTGGCGCGGGGATGGGCGGCAGTGCGGCGTATGCCCATGTGGGTAGTAGCAAACCTAGTGCCCAACTGCTTCGGCGCAGCCATAGAGGGACAGGGTTAAGGGGCTGGCGGTGAACCATGGGACTTATTTTTCTAGACTTACTGGTGTCTCTTGGCCGTTGATGGTAGATATGAGTGTTACACCTGCCGCCCCCAATTTAGCATACGGGATAGGGCTGCTGCGCTGGATGGTTTTCCCAGGGAGGACATAAGCCCACAAGCCATCGCTGAGGCTCGCTACCGTCTTGGCCTGGGCCTCGCTACCAGATTGCAGCCAAGTCTGGGCGATTTGTGCCCGAACTTTGCCCGTGTTTTTGATGGTGAACAGGGTGCTGTCCTTACCCATGCTTTGCGCGTGCCACTGGAGTGTAGGCACAGGACGCTCGATAGCGTTGAGGAAAATGGGAATCGAATACCGCAGTACGAGCCGGATTTGCTGCTTCGCCACTGGCGCGGCAGGCTCAGGGATTTCATCCACGATGAGGCGGTACTGCAACTCCTCGCTGCCTCCGGTTTGCTGCCGTATTAAGCGAATTTCTTGGCTGCCGCGCGGATCGATGGCCAAAATAGGGGGGCTGACAAGAATGTCCTGTGTGGGGCTTAAGACCTCTTCGCCTTTCTCGTCCTGTGTCCAGCGAAAAATGCGCGCTTGCGCATGGATGGGGCGCGCCTCTACATTGCTAAAGGTAAAGCTGCCGGCAGCCTCGTCGCTGGCTAATACCAGACCTATAGGCGAAACTTCTAGCCCTGCTGCTTGGGCGCTTAAACCCAGCAGCCCCAGCCAGCATGCCAAAGTGAGCAAGATCCACAGGCGCAGGGCTGCATGGGGGGTGGTAGAAGAAGGGGAAGTAGGCAAAGACATAGCAATGACAAAAATGGAAGTGGTGTAGATTAAGGAGAGAAATCCCTTAAACCCCACAAAAAACCCGTACAAAACATCAAACCACGGGCAAAAAAAAGCGAGGACAAAAGCCCTCGCTCATTCTAGGGCGTGCGCCCGAACGCTGCTACTGGGATTACCAAGTCAGCGTCACGGTCACGTGATCTTGATAGCGATCTGGCGTGACATCCAGCGAGTTGGCTGGCAGCGTGGCATAAACGGGGATTTTGACCGCACTAGCGACCGCCAAACCCTTACCCGCTAGTGTCACCACATTGGCACCGGCTCCTGTGACATTGCCCCATTGGGTAGCGGTGGCAGGCGCGCCTGGTACGCCAGCCGTAATGGTGGGTTGGTAGAGCTGATAGGGAACCGTGTCCGCATTACCAAGAGCCAAAATACCGCCATTCATGATGCCACTACCCGAGGGGCTGGCATTGCCTGGGGTCAAACCCACGGTGTAAGGGGTTTTTTTGCTGCATAGCACGGTGACGGTATTGGCGGCGCCGCCAGTATTGCCCACATTGATAGCGGCATTGGCATTGTCTGCGACTTGGGTGCCGAAGTTGATGTCGGCGCCAGCCAGAGCGGGGGTGTCGTTACTGATGACCGCAGCCTGCCCGGTATTGGTGGCGACGGCACGGCAGGTTGGGGTGACTTTGACCGTCACATTGAAGGTGCCAGTGGATGTAAAAGCCTGGGCGCTACCAAATGCGGCAGTCAAAGCCATCAAGGCGGCGAGTTTATGCAGTTTCATAGCGATTCCTTTTAAAAACAACATTCAGCGGGATATTGCTGATGCTTGAATTCTGCAAAACTTATGCCAATTGGGCTAGTGGTGGAAATGTAAGTTGATAACAGTTGTGAATTTATTCACGCTTTTTAATGGTTTTTTCGTTTTTTAAATGCCGCTTAGCGTGAGCTTGGGCGAGGTTGGTGTATTCAAAGCTTACACCCCTTGCTTCAAACTCGCTTCGATGAAGGCGTCTAAATCGCCATCCAGCACTTTTTGCGTGGCGCTGATCTCTACGCCCGTGCGCAGGTCTTTGATGCGGCTGTTGTCCAGCACATAACTGCGGATTTGGTGCCCCCAGCCCACATCGGTTTTGCTGTCTTCTAGCTTTTGCTGCGCTTCCATGCGCTTGCGCATTTCGTAGTCGTACAAGCGGCTGCGCAGGCGTTGCCAGGCGACATCGCGGTTGCTGTGCTGGCTGCGGCTGTCTTGGCACTGCACCACGATATTGGTGGGGAGGTGGGTCAGGCGCACAGCGGAATCGGTTTTGTTGATGTGCTGGCCGCCTGCGCCGCTGGCGCGGTAGGTGTCGGTGCGCACATCGGCGGGGTTGATATCGACCTGAATGCTGTCGTCGATTTCGGGGTAAACAAAGACGCTGGCAAAACTGGTGTGGCGCCCGCCCGAGCTGTCAAAGGGCGATTTGCGCACCAGGCGGTGTACGCCCGTTTCGGTGCGCAGCAGGCCAAAGGCGTAGTCGCCTTCAATTTTGATGCTGGCGCCGCGTATGCCAGCCACATCGCCTGCGGTTTCGTCTTCCACCGTGGCTTTAAAACCTTTGCGTTCGGCGTAGCGCAAATATTGGCGCAGCAAGATGCTGGCCCAGTCGCAGGCTTCGGTGCCGCCCGCGCCGGCTTGGATATCCAAAAAGGCATTATTGGGGTCGGCGGGCTGGTTGAACATGCGGCGAAATTCCAGCTGTTTGACTTCGGCCTCAATCTCTTCAACCTCGGCGGCGATGGCTTGCATGCCTGTGTCGTCGCCTTCTTCGCGGCTCATCTCAAACAATTCGGCGTTATCGGCCAGGCCACTGCCTAGGCGCTCTAGCACCAGCACCACGCCTTCGAGTTGTTTTTTCTCTTTGCCCAGTTCTTGCGCGCGCTTGGGGTCGTTCCAAACGGCGGGGTCTTCTAGCGCGGCGTTGACATCTTCTAACTGGCGGGCTTTGTGCTCCCAGTCAAAGATAGCTCCGGAGATCTTGCACGCGCTCAGAGAGGTCTTGCAAGGCGGCAGTGGTGGCGTTGATTTGTTCGGCGTCCATGGTGGTTTAAGGCGGCATAGGCCGCAAGCAAAAAAAGAAAGCCCGCCAGCAGCAAGCGGGGCGGGGCTAGAAGTGGGGCGATTATAAAAGGCTGGGGATAAAAATCTGGGGTTCGCTGGGGGCGCTAAACGGTAGCTGAGATTACACTGGCGGCCTCTTTTTTTTCAGGAGTTGTGATGCAGCATCCCACCTTTACGGTTGCCATGTGGTGTTTATTGGTAGCAGCTTTTTTACCCCTATTGCCTTCCATCATTGCCAAGTGGACGGGCTTTAAACAAAAGCCTGCGCAAGGCGGCTACGATAACCACGAACCTCGCGCTTGGCTGGCCAAACAGACGGGCTATCAAGCCCGCGCCAACGCCGCGCAAATGAATACTTACGAGGCGCTGCCTTTCTTTTTTACCGCCGTGTTGCTGGCGCATTACCTGAATGCGCCCCAAGGCACGCTGGATTTGCTGTGCATGGTGTGGTTGATCTTGCGCAGCGCCTATGTCATGTTGTATGTGGCTGATCAAGCCGCACTGCGCAGCACGGTGTGGGCGGCAGCGGTGGGGCTGAATGTATGGATTTTTGTGTTGGGTTATCGCAGTTATTGAGGCTGGGCTGGTTTTCCCCTCGCCCTTTTGCGGGGGCAAAGCCCGACCTCTGCCAAGGCGCCCTTAGGCATTAGGTCAGCACTTGATCGCTATTTAAAAGATAGCTATCCGGGCAGGTTTTACGGCCTAAACGCCCTAAATGGCCTAAATGCCCCTGAATTGCTAAAGCCTTAAAAATCCTCAGCCCTTAGCGCTAAACAACTGCCTGCGCCCTGGCTGATGGCTTGCTCGGCCGCTTGGCAGCGCGGCAAGATGTGCTCGGCATAAAACTGGCAGGTGATTTTTTTCTGCAAGGCAAAAGCTGCTTGTTCTTTGCCTAGCCTGTGCGCGGCCAACCAGCTTTGCGCCATTTGCCAGCCCGCAAAGGCATTACCCGCCAGCATCAAAAAGGGCACAGAGCCTGCATAAGCCGCATTCGGCGCAGCTGCAGCCGTGTGGCAAAGAAAGCCCACACTTTGCGTAAAGGCCGTGCAAGCGCTATGCACATGCCCGGCGATACGCGCCGCGCCCACATCGCCTGTGGCCTGCAGCTGCTGCACGGTTTTTTCGATCTGGGCAGCCAGGCTGCGGGCAAAAGCGCCTTGGTCACGCAGGGTTTTGCGGCCTATCAGGTCATTGGCTTGAATAGCGGTAGTGCCCTCGTAAATCGCCAAAATTTTGGCATCGCGCAGGTATTGCGCCGCACCTGTTTCTTCAATAAAGCCCATGCCGCCGTGTACCTGCACGCCCAGCTGGGCGACTTCTTGCACCATTTCGGTGCTATAGCCTTTGACCAAGGGCACCAAAAATTCGTACAGGGTTTGCGCCTGGTTGCGCAGGGCTGCGTCGGGGTGGTGCTGTGCTAAATCGTGCTGGCCAGCGGCAAAGGCGGCGAGCGCGCGGCAGCCCTGCGTCAGGGCGCGCATGGTCATGAGCATGCGGCGCACATCGGGGTGCTCGATGATGGCGACGGCGGCTTTGCTGCTGCCATCCACAGGGCGGCTTTGCACGCGCTCGCGGGCAAAAGCGACGGCGTGCTGGTAGGCGCGTTCGGCCAGGCCTATGCCTTGCACGCCCACGCTGTAGCGTGCGGCGTTCATCATGATGAACATGTATTCCAGGCCACGGTTTTCTTCGCCGACCAAATAGCCGATAGCGCCGCCATGGTCGCCATATTGCAAGGTGCAGGTGGGCGAGGCTTTGATGCCCAGTTTGTGCTCGATGCCGACGCAGTGCACATCGTTGCGCGCGCCCAAGCTGCCATCGGCCTGCGGCAGAAATTTGGGCACGACAAAAAGCGAAATGCCTTTGATGCCAGCAGGCGCATCGGGCGTGCGCGCCAGCACCAGATGGATGATGTTTTCGCTTAAGTCTTGCTCGCCATAGGTGATGAAAATCTTGCTGCCAAACACGCGGTAGCTGCCATCGGTTTGCGGCTCGGCGCGGCTGCGGATCAAGGCCAAATCAGAACCCGCTTGCGGCTCGGTCAAATTCATGGTGCCCGCCCATTGCCCGCTGATGAGCTGGGGTAGATAGCGGTTTTGCAGCTCGGCGCTGCCTGCGGTCAGCAGGGCTTCGGTGGCACCATCGGTCAGCAAGCTGACCAACGAAAAGCTGAGGTTGGCACTGGAAAACATTTCGCTACACGCCGCGCCTATGGTTTTGGGCAGACCCTGGCCGCCAAATTCAGCAGGATGTTGCAAGCCCTGCCAGCCGCCTGCACGCAGCTGGGCATAAGCAGCCTGAAACCCCGAGCTGGTGATAACTTGGCCCGCGTCAAAACGGCTGGGCGTTTGGTCGGCGCTGTGGTTCAGCGGTGCCAGCACGCCTTCGGCAAAACGCGCGCATTCATCCAGCACAGCGGCGGCGGTGTCGCTATTGGCATCGCTCAAGCCTGGCAGTTGCGCCAGCGCATCCAACTGGGCCAAATGCTGCATGGCAAACAACATGTCTTGAACGGGGGCGCGGTAGCTCATGGGGATTCCTTTTATATGCTCATATAAATATAGCTGCTCAGGCAGGTTTTTCGGCCTAAATTTCCAAAAAACCTATCGAAAATATCACGGTTGGGCTTGGCAGCCAGTTTATCGGGCTTTTTTGCCTGCCTGCCCGTTTAACTGCCCTTCATGGCGCGCTCTATGGCGCTTTGCGTCAGTTTGCTGCTGAGGTAGTGCGCAAAGGCATAGACAAAATTGCGCAGATAGACGCCGCGTTTGATGGCGATGCGCGTGGTGTTGGTGCCAAACAAATGCCCAGCTGGAATGGCGACCAGGCCATCGGGGAAGTCGCTGGCAGCGGCCATTTCGGCAATGATGCCTAGGCCTAGGCCGCTGCGGACATAGGTTTTGATGACATCAGAGTCAATGGCTTCGAGCACCACATGGGGTTTGAGCTGCGCCGCCGCAAAAGCTTGGTCGATATGGGTGCGCCCCGTAAAAGTGGGGTGGTAGGTAATCAGTGGCTCTTGCGCGACTTCTTGCAAACTGGGTTTTTTGCGCGCGGCCAAAGGGTGGTCTTTGGGCATGATGAGCATGTGTTGCCAGTCGTAGCAGGGCAGGGTGAGCAAATCGGGGTAGTTGCCGAGCGATTCGGTGGCGATGCCGATTTCGGCCACATCTTCCAGCAGCATCTGCGCTACCTGATCGGGCGTGCCCTGGTGCAGGCTGATAGATAGCTGCGGAAAATCTTGCCGCAGGCGCGCAATGGGGGCGGGCAGCACATAGCGCGCTTGCGTGTGCGTGGTGGCGATGCTGAAAGTGCCCGTGCCTTGGCGCGCGTGCTCGGCGGCGATGCTTTTGATATTGCCCACTTCGCGCAGCACGATTTCGACGCTTTTGAGCAATTGCTCGCCCGCAGGCGTGATGGCACGCAGGCGCTTGCCATGGCGCGAGAAAATATCCACGCCCAGCTCGTGCTCGAGCTCCAAA
>JAMIFN010000040.1:0-9922 GCA_035906235.1 Allobrachymonas sp.
GTGGCACGCCGCGCCATCACCACCGACCCCGATTTTCATGGCGGCCATTTTTACCAGCATGGCGTGGTGCCCAAGCGCGGCCTGCGCATTGCCCGCATGATTGGACACATCACTTATCTGAGTGATGATGTCATGAACCAAAAATTCGGCCGCGCACTTCGAGATGCGATCGATGGTGGCTACAAATTCAGCACGCAAGAGGTGGAGTTTGAAATTGAGAGCTATTTGCGCTATCAGGGCGACAAATTTGCCGATTACTTTGACGCCAACACCTATTTGCTGATTACGCGCGCTCTGGATTATTTCGACCCCGCAGCCGCGCACGGCGGCGATTTGCAAGCCGCCTTTGCCAAAATACAGGCGGATTTTTTTGTCGCCAGCTTCAGCACCGATTGGCGCTTTGCCCCCACCCGCAGCCGCGAGATTGTGCGCGCGCTGGTGGCGAATAATCGCCGCGTCACTTACGCCGAAATCGACGCCCCCCACGGCCACGATGCCTTTTTGCTGACCGACCCACGCTACCACGGCGCGGTGCGCTCTTACTTTGCCAATATCGCTGTATGAGTGCTGCTATGAACCATGCCGTGACCACCAGCCCCAGCCCCTTCCACACCCTGATAGCCGATTTGGTGCCCGCAGGCAGCCGCGTGCTGGATTTGGGCTGCGGCGATGGCAGCCTGCTGGCGCATTTGATGCGTGCCAAGGACTGCACGGGTTACGGCATTGAATTGGACGACGCCAATGTGCAAGCCTGTATAGGCAAGGGCTTGCCCGTTTTGCAGCTCAATTTAGAAGACGGCTTGGCGCTGTTTGCCGATGGCAGCTTCGATGTGGTGCTGCAAATCAATACCCTGCAACACCTGCGCAATGCGCAAACCATGCTGCGCGAAACCGTGCGCGTGGGTAAAACAGGCATCGTCGCCTTCCCCAATTTTGCGCATTGGCCTAACCGCCTATCCGTGCTGCGCGGGCGTATGCCTGTAACCAAAACCCTGCCCTATGAGTGGTATGACACGCCCAATATCCGCGTCGGCACTTTTGCCGATTTTGCGGCCTTGGCAGCACGCAGCGGCGTACAGGTGCAAGACGCTTTTGGTGTGCTCAGCCGCCCTGATCTGGCTCATGCCAGCGCGATTCGTTTTTGCCCCAATGTGCGCGCCAATACGGCGGTGTTTAGCTTGACGCGCTAGTGCAGCCCCCCTGCAAGGACTAAAGCCAAGCCAGCCCTTCATCCCGAAAAAGGGTTTGCCTCGGTGCTATAAGCTCAGCATTTTTTCTTCGTTCACAAAACCTAGTAATTACCCTAGAGTGCGCAAGTGCAGCCCTTGCTTTTTCGCTAAATTTGTATTTTCACAACAGGTTTTTGCGGCTTCATGGAACTGTCATACAAGGTTTGCACACTTGTCCCTGTTCCGACGCAAACCCTTTGCATAGCGTGATGCGTTTTGGTTCAGTCCCTCATTTTTAGTTTGGAGTTTTCTCGATGAAAAAAACGATTTTGGCTTTGGCCGCTTTCTCTGCCGCTAGTGCTTTTGCTGCTGATTCTGTCACCATTTACGGTGTTGCTGACTCTTGGTTTGGTCAAACCAAAGCTGGCGCTGCCCCCACACAAACCGTGGTTCAGTCTGGTGGCCTGTCCACTTCACGCCTGGGCTTTAGCATCAAAGAAGATTTGGGCGATGGCTTGGGCGCTTTCGCAGTGATCGAAGACCAAATCAACCTCGACAACGGCACGAAAGGCGCCACTGGTCGCAAATATGTGGTCGGTTTGTCTGGCGATTTCGGTTCAGTTTCTCTGGGGCGTCAAGCCACGCCGTTTGAAGACTTCTACACCAAGTCTTTCTATACCATGGACAGCGCTTTTGAGGGCATGAAGCAAGGCGGCCGTGCCGCTGGCTACACCCACACTGCCCGCATCGACAACGGCGTGCGTTACGACAGCCCCAATTTTGATGGTTTTACGGCATCTGTTCACCTAGGTTTGGGCGAGGATAAAGCCGCCACCGTGCGTGCTCGCCAAACTTGGAGCTTGAGCGCCCGCTACAGCAATGGTTCTTTGATCATTGGTTTGGCTCACCAAAAAGATGACGCGCAAGTCCTGCCCGTCACCATCAATCGCACCACCAATACGGTTATTGCTGGTTCTTACGACTTTGGCGTTGCCAAGGTCAATTTGGGCTACAACATGGCCAAAAAATCCAATGTTGCACCTAAAGAAAACAGCTACAACCTCGGCGTGCTTGTGCCCGCTGGCGCGTTCAGCTTCTTGGCCCAAGTCGGTCAATCTAAAGTCAGCAATGGCGGCGCCAAAACCAATTCTTTTGGTTTGGAAGGCCGTTACGCCCTGAGCAAACGCACTACCGTGTACGCAGGTGCCGGCCAGTCAAAAATCAGCGGCGCTGCCAACCCTAACATCCGCAATATCGGCCTAGGTATCCGCCACACTTTCTAAGTGCTTCACGGGTGCTTGGACAAGACCCTTTACCCACTTGTCCATCTCCAAGGTATTGATACCCGCCACGGCATGTGTTGCCTGGCGGGTTTTTTCATGCCCAAACGCCAGTTTGGTATCCCATTTGTCCGATATGCCCGATATGATGCCCGCCATGATAGGACGCATACACGGAACCCTGATAGACAAAGCCCCGCCGCAAATTCTGGTCGATTGCGCTGGCGTGGGCTATGAGCTTCTGCTGCCCATGAGCAGCATCTATAACCTGCCCGCAGTGGGGCAAACGGTGACGCTGCTGACGCAATTTATCGTGCGTGAAGACGCGCAGCTGCTCTATGGTTTTGAAACGGCGGGCGAACGCGAAGCCTTTCGCCAGTTGGTCAAAATCTCGGGCGTGGGGCCACGCACCGCCTTGGCGATTTTGAGTGGACTGTCAGTGGGCGATTTAGCCCTCGCCATCAGCACGCAAGAGGCCGGGCGCTTGGTCAAAATCCCCGGCATAGGCAAAAAAACCGCCGAGCGCTTGCTGCTGGAATTGAAAGGCAAGATGGGCAGCGATTTGGCTGGCGTGGGTTTAGGTGGCCTAGGCGCGGGCAGCAGTGACAGCCAAAGCGATATTTTGCAAGCCCTGATGGCCTTGGGGTATTCAGAAAAAGAAGCCGCAGCCACCCTCAAAGCCTTGCCTGCAGATGTGGGCGTGAGCGAAGGCATCAAGTTGGCGCTGAAGAAGCTGGCTTAAGCTCGTTGCTTGCTATACAGCCTATTCTCACCCGTCATGCCCGCGTGGGTTTACGACTGTTCGGAATAAATCTCACGCAAACAGCACCCCTGTACTTGGGCAAAAGGGAGGGAGCTATAGAAAAGTGAGCTATTCAGGCAGGTTTCGCGGCCTGAATTACTGATTTGACTAGTAAAAATAGCTGTTGCCGCATCAACCCTCACCCCAGCCCTCTCCCTCGGGGAGAGGGGGAAATACACCTTGATGCCCGCCTGCTTAATGCTGCAACGCCTGCCAAACTTTCTCTAGCCGTTTGATCGACACGGGTTGCGGCGTGCGCAGCTCTTGCGCAAAGAAGGACACGCGCAGCTCTTGCAGCAGCCAACGCACTTCTTCCAGCCTGGCATCGTGTTGGCCCTTGCGTTCAGCCAAAAGGCGCAGATAGCGCTGCTCTTGCGGGCGCAGTTCGGCCAGCTTTTGCGCGTCGCGGGCGCTGTCAGCGCGGATTTTGTCTAGGCGAATGGTGATGGCTTTGAGGTAGCGCGGCAGGTGCTGCAGGCTGAGCCAGGGCGTGGTTGTGACAAAGTTTTTCGGCAGCAGGCGGGCGATTTGCTCTTGCGTGTCTTTTTGTGCCTCGGCAAAGGCGCGGGCGTCTTTGGCTTTGCGGCTGGCGGCGGCGTATTCGGCCAGCACCGTGCCCGCCAGTCGCGCGACTTCGTTGGCGATTAAGGTTAAACGGCCTCTGCCTTCTTCCACGCGCAGCTTAAAGCTGCTGGCATCGGTGGGTAGGGGTTCGGCCAGAAAAGCGCGATTCAGCGCCACTTCGATGATTTGCGCACGCAGCTCTTCTTGCGTGCCCAGGGGCATATAGGCTACGGCCATTTTTTGCAAATCAGGGATGTTTTTTTCCAAGTATTTCAGCGCGTCTTTGAGCTGCAGCGCCACCAGCCTACGCAGGCCAGCCTGGTGTTGGGCAGCGGCGACTTCGGGCTCGTCAAAAACCTCAATGGTGACGGCGTCGCCCGCGTCGATGAGCGCGGGAAAACCAATCAGGGTTTGCTGCTGGCGGCCTTTGCCTCGGCGGATTTCTAGCAGCTCGGGCAGCTCGCCAAAAGTCCAGGCGCTGTAGCGGGCATCGTCTTCCCAAATCTGGGTTTGGCCTTCTGGCAAGGTTTTGATTGCTTCATTTTCAGGAGCTGCTTGGGCAGTATTTACGGCGTTTTCTGGCGATTTGCCTGTTATTTTTGTGCTAGGGATCGCTTGCTTCAAAGCCGCCAGCGCCTGAAATGCGCCGCGTGCTTGGCTGCCCAATTCGGCTTTCAGCGCGGCCAAGCTGCGGCCTGCACCCAGTTGCCTGCCATCGTCGCCCAGTACGCGCAGGTGCATCAGGTGGTGGGCTTGCAGCACCTCTTGTTTGAAGTCTGTGCTTTTGACTTCCAAGCCGGTTTTCTCGCGCACGGCGCGGCGCAGGGCATCCATCAAACTGCCAGAGGCAAAAACCGCAGCCTCGCTGAGTTGGGCCGCAAAATCGGTCGCTGTTTGCGGCAGCGGCACTAGGCGCGCGCGCGGTTTTTGCGGCAGGCTTTTGAGCAGGGCCAAGAGCTTGTCTTTCAGCATGCCGGGCACCAGCCAATCGCCGCGCTCTTCGGCCACTTGGTTAAGGGCAAACAGCGGCACATCGACCGATAGGCCATCGCGTGCGTGCCCGGGTTCGTGCAGATAGTGCGCAGGGCAATCGACCCCGCCCAGGCGGATGAGCTTGGGGAAGGCCTCGGTGGTGATGCCTGCGGCCTCGTGCCGCATCAGCTCCTCGCGGCTTAAGCGCAGCAGTTGCGGCGTGTCGCGCACCGCATCTTTGTACCAAGCCGCCAATGCAGTGGCGTTGCTGATGTCGGTCGGGATTTGGCTATCATAAAAATCCACAATCAGCGCATCATCGACCAGCACATCTTGGCGGCGCGATTTGTGTTCTAACGCTTCCACCTGCGCCAGGGTTTTTTGGTTGGCAGCCACAAACGGCAAACGCCCCAGCCAATCGGCGCCAAAGGCGGCGGGCAGCAGGCCATCGCGGATCATGATGGCGCGTGCGCCTGCTGGGTCTAGGCGTTCGTACTGCACGCGGCGGCCTGAATACACCACCAAGCCGTAGAGCGTGGCGCGTTCGCTGGCCACAGCGCAGGCTTGTTTTTGTTCCCAACGGGCGTCGAGTACCTGTTTTTTCAGCACATGGGCGGCGATTTGCTCTAACCACTGCGGCTCGATATTGGCCAGGCCACGGGCAAAAAGGCGGCTGGTTTCCACCAGCTCGGCCGCGACTATCCAGCGCCCCAATTTTTTCTTCAGGCGATGCCCAGGGTTGGGGTGAAATTTGATGCCGCGCGCGCCCAGATAGCCGTCTTCGTTTTCCAGCTTAAAACCGATATTGCCCAGCAAACCCGCCAGCAGGCTGATGTGCAATTGCTCGTAACTGGCGGGCTGCTCGTTCATGCGCCAGCGCTGCTCGGCCACCACGGTGCGCAGCTGGCTATAGACATCGCGCCATTCGCGCACGCGGCGGATGCTGATGAAGTTTTTGCGTAGCAGCGCTTCCCATTGCCGATTGCTGAGTTTGTGCGTGGCGCTGCCTTGCTCCCGCCCCCTTTGGGGGAGGGCAGGGGTGGGGGCTTGGCTTGGCGATTGGCTCGCGGTATTGCCAGAGGAGGAGTCGTCATTCCCGCGGAAGCGGGAATCCATGCCTTTTTGGCTTTCGCTAGGCGCCCCACCCCTGCTTTTTTCCAACCAATCCCACAGTTTCAGCCAGCTGACAAACTCGCTTTTCTCATCATCAAACACGGCGTGGGCTTGCGCGGCTTGCTGCTGCGCCTCGCGTGGGCGTTCGCGCACATCGGGCACAGACAGGGCGGCGGCTATCACCAACACCTCTTGCAGGGCGTGGCGGTTTTTGGCCTCCAAAATCATGCGGCCTATGCGTGGGTCCAGCGGCAGTTTGGCTAGTTCGCGCCCGCTTTTGGTCAGGGTTTTGGCTTCATCTACCGCGCCCAGCTCGGCCAGCAAATCCCAGCCGTCGGCAATGGCGCGGCCTGAAGGCGCTTGCAAAAACGGAAAATCTTCCACCGCGCCCAAGTGCAGCGATTGCATACGCAAAATCACCGCCGCCAGCGAGGAGCGCAAAATTTCGGGGTCGGTAAAGGCGGGGCGCTTGGCAAAGTCGGCCTCGTCATACAGGCGGATGCAAATGCCATCGGCCACGCGCCCGCAGCGCCCTGCGCGTTGATTCGCCGCTGCCTGGCTAATTGGCTCTATCAGCAGTTGTTCCACCTTTTGGCGGTAGCTGTAGCGCTTGACCCGCGCCGTGCCCGCATCCACCACATAACGAATGCCGGGCACGGTGAGCGAGGTCTCGGCCACATTGGTCGCCAGCACAATGCGGCGCTGCCCCTTGGGGTGAAAAATGCGGTCTTGCTCGCCCTGTGCCAGCCTTGCGTACAGGGGCAGGACCTCGGCGCTGCGCAGCACGGGGCTGTGGCTGAGGTGGCCGCGCAAATGTTCAGCCGCGTCGCGGATTTCGCGCTCGCCCGGCAAAAACACCAAAATATCGCCGCTTTTGCCGCCCGCCCAAAGTTCATCCACCGCATCGGCTATGGCCTCGTTCAGGCCGTAATCGCGGCTGTCTTGAAAGGGGCGGTAGCGTTGCTCAACAGGAAACATGCGCCCCGAGACCATAAGCACAGGCGCGGGTTGGCCGCTTTTCGCGTCTTTAAAGTGTTGGGCAAAGCGCTCGGCATCGATGGTGGCCGAGGTGACGATGACTTTGAGATCGGGGCGCTTGGGCAGAATTTGGCGCAAATAGCCCAGCAAAAAATCGATGTTCAGGCTGCGCTCGTGCGCCTCGTCAATGATGAGGGTGTCGTAGGCTTTCAGCAGCGGGTCGGTTTGCGTCTCTGCCAGCAAAATCCCGTCCGTCATCAGCTTAATCGCTGTGCTGGGGCTGATGCGGTCGTGAAAACGCACTTTGTAGCCTACCAGCTCGCCCAGCGGGGTTTGCAGTTCCTCAGCAATGCGGCTGGCGACGCTGGAAGCGGCAATACGGCGCGGCTGCGTGTGGCCAATAAGCTTGCGCCGCCCGCCAGCCTGCTGGGGCTGCGCGGCGCGACCTAAATTCAGCGCAATTTTGGGCAGCTGCGTGGTTTTGCCCGAACCCGTTTCGCCGCAGACGATGAGTACCTGGTGCGCGGTGAATGCGGCTTCAATTTCCGCCCGCCGTGCAGAAACAGGCAAATCGGGGGGGAAGGTGATGGGTGGCATGGTCGGGTTCGTAAGAATCAAATGGCATCGCACGCTGGGCACGGTCTTCACGGTTTTTCGTCATTCCCGCGTAGGTTGGAATCCATGTATTCACTCCTTCCCCCTTTGGGGGGAAGGTTGGGATGGAGGCTTAAAAACTTTTCTTGCACCTTGCAGCCCCCACCCTCACCCTCCCCCAGAGGGGGAGGGGAAAAAGCATGGATTCCCGCCTACGCGGAAATGACGGCACCAGTATCAAACTGGTGGCAATACGCTGCTGCTGGCGATACGGGTTTGCTCAGCGCGAAAGGCCTGCAATTTGGCGCGCAGGGCCGCATCATGCGTAGCCAACAGCGCCACGGCAAACAGCGCCGCGTTAGCCGCACCAGCCTGGCCGATGGCAAAGGTGGCCACAGGCACACCCTTGGGCATTTGCACAATGCTGTGCAGCGAATCCACGCCCTGCAAATGGCGGCTAGCTACAGGCACGCCCAACACGGGTACCGTGGTTTTGGCGGCCAACATGCCAGGCAGATGCGCCGCGCCGCCAGCTCCAGCGATGATGGCCACTAGGCCGCGCCCCTCGGCAGCTTCGGCATAGCGAAACATTTCATCGGGCATACGGTGCGCAGAAACCACCTTGGCTTCATGCGCCACGCCAAAATCGGCCAAAATTTGTACGGCGTGCTGCATCGTCTCCCAATCTGAAGACGAACCCATCACCACCCCGATTTGCACTGCTGCGCTCATGACATACCCTTTGCGAACCAAAGCATGGAAAAAGGGGCGGATTTTAAAGGACAGACAGGCATCTGGCATTTGTTTTAAGATGCAGCCCGCTTGATGTCGCCTAGTTTGCCTTTAGGCTCAGGCAATTTTCTTTTGAAAAACGAAAGTTACCCATATGAAATTCCGTTTTGCCCTCTTGTCTGCCGTTTACTTGGCTAGCGCGGCCGTAGCGCAAGCCGCCCCTGCTGCTGCCCCCGCGATTGCCGCTGCACCAGCTGCCGCCAGCGCCAACGCCTTGACCCCAGATGCGCTGATTAACACTGTCTCTAGCGATGTGCTGGCGCAAATTAAAAATGACAAAGCCATCCAAGCTGGCGATGTGGGCAAAATTGCCACCCTGGTCGATCAAAAAATCATGCCCTATGTGGATTTTCAGCGCATGACCGCCTCGGCCGTAGGCCGCAACTGGCGCAGCGCCACGCCTGAGCAACAGGCCAAAATCCAGGCCGAATTCAAAACCCTGCTGGTGCGTACCTACGCCGGTGCGCTAAGCCAAGTGCGCAACCATACGATTTCCGTCAAACCTCTGCGTGCCGCCCCTAGCGACACCGAAGTGGTCGTCAAGTCTGAGCTGAAATCGGGCAGCCAGCAACCCATTGCTCTAGATTACCGTCTCGAAAAAACCGCCCAAGGCTGGCGCGTGTACGACATGAATGTCATGGGTGTGTGGCTGATCGAAACCTATCGCGCCGACTTTGGCAGCGTTATCAACGCGGGCGGCATCGACAACTTGATTGCCAAGCTGCAAGAGCGCAATAAAGCCAACGCCGCAAAAAGCTAAACCCTTGTCTTGCCCCGCCATGTTTAGCCTGCCCGCCACGCTCACCCACGCCCAAGCCGCGCCGCTGCAAAAACAGCTGGCGGACTTGGTCAAGGGCGCCCAAACCAGCGTGCAAATAGACGCCTCGGCGCTGACGCAATTTGACTCATCGGCGCTGGCCGTTTTGCTCGACTGCCGCCGCCATGCGCAGGCCACAGGAAAAAATATGCTGCTGCACGGCGCGCCCGAGCGCTTGCAAACGCTCGCTGCCATCTACGGCGTAGAGGGGCTGCTGTTTAGCGTGTCGCAATAAAAAGTCGGAAAACGCCGGCACTGCCCGCCCAAAGCGCTTATTTTTTGCATTAGAATACGGCGCTTCGCAGCCCTAGGGTACTAGGCCGTTGCGCACAATTTGAACAGACTGGAAGAGTGGCAGAGTGGTCTATTGCAACGGTCTTGAAAACCGTCGACTCGCAAGGGTCCGTGAGTTCGAATCTCACCTCTTCCGCCAGAATGAAAGCCTAAGTAATTGATTTACTTAGGCTTTTTTCTTTTTTGACCTCATCGGTATGCCATCTGGTATGCCATTTTTTGTTGGCTTTAGTTGCTGTTGGTTGGATGTTTTTGGATCTTCTACCTTATCAGTTGCTTCGTAAGTGCTCTTGTCGGTATCCAAGCAACTCAAGTTTGGAGCTACGCAGCGGTTCATCTTTAACGCCTCGTTTGTATCAAGGCTGATGGCTTAGGATACTGTCTTACGAATCAAGCAACCTGCTCACAACGAAGAAAACAAGGTATTTGAATCACAATGGCAACTGAAAACGAACTACAAAACAGTACCCCAACAACATCGACCAAGCCCAGTGACACGATATTGGCCAGCTTCATTTGGAAGAACGCCGAAGACCTCTGGGGCGAT
>JAMIFN010000041.1:0-5963 GCA_035906235.1 Allobrachymonas sp.
GTGCATTTCAGTGCGGGGCAAATGCAAATCGAGCTGCTGAAAGAGGATTTGGCTCAGGGTGTTTTTCGCCGCGTCTAGCCCTGCCATATTCAGCATCAAACCACCATCTAAAACAATAGCTGCTCAGGCAGGTTTTACGGCCTAGAACCCATAAAACCCTCTTAAAATTGCTATCAAAGAGCACAAAAAACCCGCCTTGCGGCGGGTTCATTGCTTGAACAAGCTACGCAGCTTTATTTGAGCAAAAAGGCGTGTTTGTTGATCAAGTCCAGACTATTGTTATCGATGATGCTCTCCGTCGCTCGTTCAGGGGCGTAGTTAAAGGATTCTTTCAAACTCTCGCCCGTGGTCGTGGTGTTGATGGGCAGCAATACAAATGCGGTTCTGGTACCGCTCCAGCGCCCTGCCGTATCCTCTAAATTGCCGGTGCTGGTGTTGCGCATCCAGTGCTCCGCAGCAGGCAGCCTGAAGGCGTTGTAGGTGGCATCCGTTCTTTTACCGCTGGCGTATTCAGCTTTGCTGAAGTCGCGCACCGCTGCCGAATGCGTAGCGGTGTACATGGTTTGCCCATCGCTTTCTTTATAGTCACCAGGCATGGTCAGCAGCAAAGCGTTGTACTTAAGCAAACGCGCAGGGTCACCGCTGGAGTTGGGGAAATGCAGCGAGAAGCTCCAGTCCATAAAAGACATGCCAGAGAACTCGCCCAAAAACGAGTTGCTGGGCGTTGTCATCACCTTATGCATATTGCTGCCACTGGCCATGGCCTGATAGTCTGACCACGAAGGCACCAGGCGAGGCGAAACAGGGGTATCGCCATCGTAAGGCCGTGTCACCCAGCGCGGGCCATAGATAGCTTGATAGCCACCAAAATACTGCATAAACACCAGCGTTGGCTCTTGTTTTTGGTTGAATACATAAACAGGGTACCAAGGCGTTTGCAGGGACTTCATGCCATCGCGGTAAAGCGCCAGCGGGTCGGCATTGGGGTTGGTGAAATCTATGGCCGCCACAGCCTCTTTGTTAGTTTGACCCTGCTTGACAGGTGCCAGCGCGTTCCAGGTCACCAGTTGCATGCCGCCACTTCCGTCGGGGTTCCAGCGCATAGGAAGGTAGCCGCCAGGCGCTACCGACCAAGCCTTGCCCTTAACCGGGTCAAGCAAGGTATCCATGACATAGCTGTAATAGTCTATGTCTTGCAGATTTTTATACAGCTCGCTTTGCGTTTTTGTGCTGTCGCTGCCGAACATGGCTTTTTTATAGCCAGCTAGCACAGCTGGCGTCACATCGCTGCCTTGGCTCAAGGCCAAGCTAACCAGATCGTAGGCGTTAGAAGATGCCTTTTGGAAGAACTGGTGGTAGCGCTCGCTCATCTGAGGCGTGACATTGCTGGCCGAGACGCTAGAGAGGAAGGTTAAGTAAGAGTCCAGCCTACCGAGCTTGTCACTGATCAACATGATTTCCATCATATTGGGGAAGCTGCCAATGGCTTCCTCCACACCCGGGATATCAAGGTCAGGGCGCAGTTGGGGGATGACGGCATCGTAGGGCATGGTCTCAAAACCATTAACGAACATCTTGTCAAAACGCACGAGGTTGCCGTCGCCAGCGCCTGCTTGCGGCATGCTAGGCGGCTGCAACTGTCCAGCACGCTCTTTGAGCTGAGCTAGTTCAGCCATCACCTGCTGGTAAGCATCGCCGCCCTGCCCCGATTGCAAAAGCAGCTTATTGTCATTGACATTGAGCTTTTGTTCTTCTACGCGTTTTTTCGCGCGTCCGCGCTCTTTTTTGTCATCGACGGCTTTTTTCTTGTCGTCTAGGTATTTCTTCCACTGGTCATAAGAGGTGAAGGCCACATCTGGCGGCTCATCCTCATCATGCTTATGGCCAACGGGTTCAGGCAACTTCACGCCCGGGTCTTTAGGAAGATTGCCCATAGGTGGCACCAAAGAGCTGCCTTGGTCTTTGAGCATATTCTGGATGCTACTGACCCAAGCCGTGGTATCGGCCACCCCTGCGGGTTTTGCCTCGGCCGAGACTTGCACTTTGGTTAGCGCCTTGGCCCAGCCGTTTTGCTTATAAAACTGCACCGTGCTGCTGCCACCTACGCCGCCTGTCAGGCCTTGGTACTGCGCCGACAGCGAGCCGCCGTTTTGCGACTCGGTATTGCCGTCAGCACTTTCAAAAGCCAGTTGACCATTGCCGACGGCTTGGTTCATCGAAGTGGTTTGCGAGATAAAGGCATCGCCGTTGACGGCGTAGAAATCCGCAATAGCGCTTTCGATTTTGCCGCGTAAATCCCTCATCTGGCGCACCAGTGCGGGTTGAATGGTCGTATCGACGCACAGCTCGTGTTGCGACTTCAGATCACTAAAAACGCTTTCCATGCGCGAGAGAATCTGAATGTTTGCGTGGGGGTCAGCATCCGAGAATTTGTAGCGGCTAACCGTCACCTTGGTGATGTAGGGTTTGCCAGCGCAGCTGCTCATAGGCGCACTTTCGGTGGTGGCGACATAGCTGCGCAACTGTTCGTCGGTCAGCTGGGTGCCCAGTAGATAGGGGCTAAAGTCCTCGCTGCCCGTAAAGCCGCTGCCCAAAATAGAAACGATATTGTTGGTATTGGCCGAAACCATTTGCACGCTGACGCTGCCGTCAGATTTGGTCTCGCGTTTGGCGCTGGCATGGTGATAGGCGGCCGAAGCTTTGGCGCCGCCCCATTCGCCACCAATAGAACCAGAGGCGGAAACATCAAAGGTGAACTGGTCAGCAGCTGTGCTGGCAGCTTTGCTGCTGGTCACGCGCAGCGTGGTTTTTTGTTGTGAACGCGTGGTATCTACATTCAGTCGCCCATCTTTTTCTAAAAGACTCAGATTGAAAATCGGGCGCAAGTTGTAGGTAGAGGCTGCTGTGTTGATGCTGGAACCCACCGAGAGCGACTTGATGCTCTCGGGCGTGATGTCCGTGCCACGGCGGGCGGTGAGCAAATAACGCTGGAAATCCTCTTCGTCCATCGCCGCATGCGCAGCCAAAGCTGGGTAGCGCATGGTGTTTGGCTGATCTGGTTGGGGTTGGGGATAGATACCAACGCTACCACCTCCACAGCTGCTAAGAAAGACTAAACAAGTCAGGGCGATAGGCAATTTAGACAAATTTTTGCTGTGCTTATACATACGAATTTCCTTTTTTGGCGAATGCACGGCGCCCCTGCCTTAAGGCCTAGGGGCAGCGTGCGTGGGCGTGTGGTCTTGCGGCCACCTCGTTCCACTTAAGGCAGGTAGTTCACCGGGTCTTGGTAGATCAAATCGTTTTTGACCACCGCTTGGTCGTTTTCACGATGCTGATAGGGGGTGAAGGCACCGCACCAAGTGTCAGATTTGGGGTGTTTTTCGCCATTGGGCTTGAGTACGCTGCACTGCCCTTTGTCCACAATCTGATCGCGGTTGGTTTGGATGTCGGTTTGGCAGGTCGCCAATGCGCTTGTGCATTTGGGGAAAGACTTTTTAACCACAACTGTGTAACGGTTGTCGTCTAGGTCAGTAAAACGCACTTTGATGGGGTAAGAGGGCACAGTGCCGACACGGAAGCCACTGATCTGGCTGTTGATGGGCATGATGACATCTTGTTTGTCTTGCACGCAGTTGGAGTCGGTGGCATCCGCACCGATAGCGCAAACCCCATATTTTTTCAGCAGCGGCAAGTTTTGGCGGGGCGCCAAAGTGGGAGGCACGCCAATTTTGAGGGTAAAACCATCGGCATAGTTAAAGGATTTTTCACTTTCCAGTCCTTTAGTGCCGCCTACGGTAAACACCAAACCATCGCCCAACTCGCTCATAAAACCCACAGCATCATCCACAGAGAAGCCATAAGCACTCATGTCCAAATCGTCGTGAATCAGCTTGACATAGGGGTTAAAGACCAATTGGGGCTGAGCTTGCACCTCAGGCTTGCGGTAGTTGTATTGCAGGTCTTCGATATAGAGGGTTTGCACATAGGCGTGGTCACGCCCCTGCACTGTGGTATCAGACAATTTATTGGCATCTGCACCACAACCTTCGTTAAAAGGCACCCAGCCATAAATGTGTTTGACGCCTTCCCAGAATTTGAACTGCGCCACATGCGCTGGCAGTTTGCCTGAACCGATAGGCTCGCCCGTGCACTGCTTGTTGTCGTACATGCTGAGGTATTTACGATGATTTTCGGCAAAGAAATCTTTAACCAACACCATGTCTTGGCGCATTTTTTGGGGTGCAGGACAATCTTGCGGATACTTTTTGCTGCTGTAGGCGCTCAAGTCTTCGCCGCCCCAATCTACGCAAGAAGCCCACAGGTCTTGCATGTTTTGCACGGCTTGCCCCCACTGCATATTGCGCTGTGCGCTAGGACTGCTGCAGGAGGCATCTTTGTCCACACATTTTTTCACCGTAAGCACTGGCGGATTTTGGCCATCTGCAGGCTTGACGGGCACTTCAGGGTCTTCAATTAAATACCCACCACGCTGAGAAAAAATGTTATAGCCGCCAGGCAGTCGCAGCTCGCTCATGTTGTAGACAGGCCAACCTTCGCCTAAGCCACCAGCTTGCAAGAAGCTGCGCAGGGTATTGCGAAATTCACCCAGCGGTTTGGCTGAACCGCTGTAGCCAATATAGGGATTGTTACGCACCCCGATAGCTACTGGCATATACACATGATCGACATAAGAGATGTTGTAGCCCACATTCTCAGGCTTGAGCAGGCGCGTACTTTGCCCAGCAGGGATGATGGAATCGCCAAAGGTGTATTCCGACAATTGCGCAAACACATCTTCTTGAAACTGCACAGGGCTGCTGTAGGTGCTCAAGGTGCAGCTCGTGCCTTGGCTTTGGCAGCTCACATCTGTTGGCGTGCTCACGGCTTTGTCTTCAGCGCCGCGCAACCGTTTATTGCGGTCGGCCAACAGCACGCGTCCGCCGTTCCACCAGGTGACATATTTGCCTGCTGCCAGCGTGCTGTACAGCGGCAAAGTAATGGTGACTTCTGAGTTGGGCGGGATCCCTTGGCCCTCATTGACATACAGCTTATAAACAGCGTCGGTAGGGTAGTTCTCTGTCGTGCGCAGACAGCCTTGCATCCATTGATTCACCGCGTTAGTACTGGTGGCAAGCACAGGGTAGATTTGGCCGTCAGAGTTATTACGAATTGTGATGGTTTTGGGTTTAAAGACCACATCTTGGTTGTTGTAGTCTTTGCAAACAATGGGCGCAACGGTTGGTGCAGTGCTGGGCGTGCCCGTTGGCTGTGTTGGGGTGATGGGGCCAGCCTGAAGCTCATCTCCGCCCCCACAAGCACTCAAACCTAATGCCAAAACTGCAGCCATGGCTAAGGTAGAAGCCAATACTTTCCCAGAAACAAAATAAGCAGACATAAACTGAACTCCTTGAGGACAAATACTCAGTTGTGGCAACTTGGCATCTTTCCTTAGCCTAGGTTCAGTCCTCAGCTAAACAGATAAAAATGGGGGGAACCATCGCGGTATCCCTTCCCTTATTACCCGCATGGCTATGGTGTTTTTATGCTTTTGCCCAACGGTGAGGAATTTTAAAAATGCAGTAGCCGCGCATAGGCCAAAAACTTCGGGGTATGCGTCCCAGCTTGAGGCATTTTGTCCAAGCAATTGAGCTTGGCTTCGATTTTTGGATCAAAAAACTGCAGGCGCGCGCCTACAGCAAACTCGCGTGCTGCTTGCGGCTGGCCGCCGTAGCATCAGGCACAAACAAGGCATGGGAATTCAAAGCTGGCGCGTAGCGGGCAATACCGAGGTCGAGCGCGTGGCCGAGCATTTTGAAGTAAATCTGCAAGCCGAAGATGCCGAGCAACAGTTCGACACCATCGCCGGCCTGATCGCCCACGAACTGGGCCATGTGCCCAAGCGCGGCGAGAGCTATGCCAAAGCCGGGCTAATTTTTACCGCCCTGCACACCGTCAGCGGC
>JAMIFN010000042.1:0-15204 GCA_035906235.1 Allobrachymonas sp.
CCCAGCACAAACCCCGTCATCCCAGCGCAGGCTGGGATCCATTCGGCTGAGGCCTAGGCTGTGCAGCTTGCCCCAAGGCTTTCGGCTGGTGGATTCCAGCTCAGGGCTGAAATGATGGTTTTTACAAGGCAAATCTGCATTTCAGGCCGTAAAACCTGCCTGAGCAGCTATGGTTTTTGCCAGCCATAGAGCCACGATAAGCCCATGGCGCGGCCATGTTGCAGGCGCAAATAGGCGTCGCGCGCCACGGCGAGTGGGCCGCTGGCATGAAAGATGCGCCCATTGCGCGCGGCGGTGTTGACGACGCGGATGCAACGCGCTTGGCGCAGCGCGGCATATTGCTGCAGGGATGCGGCGGCTTGATCGGGTTGCCAGTGTTGCGCCAACACCCAGGCGTCTTCTAGCGCCATGGCTGCGCCTTGCGCCAGATAGGGCAGCATGGGGTGGGCAGCATCGCCCAGCAGGGCCGCCCGCCCCGCCGCCCAGCCGCCTTGCGGCGCACGGCCACACAGGGCCCAGGCAAACCAGTTGTCTGCCGCCCACAGCAAGCTCTGCAAGGCGCTGGCCTGGCGCTGGCCTAGGGTGTGCTCCAGTTCTGTTTGCACTTCGCCATGGGGGATGGGTTGATTCCAACCTTGCTCGGCGCTGGGTTGAGGGGCTTCTAACAAAACCACGATATTCAATTGCTGCCCAGCATCTACGGGGTAGTGCAGAACATGTGCGTGGCGCCCCAGCCAAACGCCGACTTCTTGCGCCACATGGGGCAAGAGGTGCTGCGCCTGCTCCATGGGCACTAGGGCGCGGTAGGCCATATGGCCGCTGTAGCTGGCAGGCCGCAGCTGGGGGTTGATTTGCGGCGCGAGGCGGCTCCAAACGCCATCACAGGCCAGCAGGGCGCTACCCATGGCGGGCGCGCCGTGGGCAAAAACCAGCTCGACCTGCGCCGCGTTTTGTTTGAAGCCTTGCACGCTGGCGCTGCTGTGCAGGTTAATCAGGCCCTGATTTTTTGGCGCTTGCGCCGCCTGCAGCAATAGCTGATGCAGCTGCCCACGGTGTACGCATAAATAAGGCTGGCCGTAGCGCTGCTGCATGGCTGCGCCCAGTGGCCATTGACTCAGGCTGCGCCCGGTATGCATGGCGCGGATGTGCAGCGCCTGCGGCTGGCAGGCTAGGGCTTGCACGGCGGGCAATAAGCCCAAGGCAGCCAGCACGCCGGTGGCGTTGGGGCCTAGCTGCACCCCTGCGCCCAGCTCGCTAAAACTGCTGCTGCGCTCAAACACGGCGCTGGCCTGCCCGCGCTGCGCCAAGGCCAAGGCTGCGGCTAAACCTGCAATGCCGCCGCCAGTAATCAGCACGGGCGCGGGCATGGGGCTAATCCGCTAGCGCGAGCAAAGTGCCACGGCATTTTTTGCTGCCGCACAAGCATTGGTAGTCTTTTTGCAGTTGCGGCGTGAGTGGCTCGTCTATCACCAGGCCGTAGTCGTAGTTCAGCTCTTGCCCTGCTGCAAGATTGCGCAGCGCCCGCACCCAGACCTTGTCGCCCTTGGTTTCGCTCTCGCAATTGGGCTGGCAGCTGTGGTTGATCCAGCGCGCGCGGTTGCCGCCGTCGTTGCCGTCTATCACGCGCTCATCGTCCAGGGTGAAGTAGAAAGTGTGATTCGGTTGCGCGGGGTCGTGCGGGTGGCGGCGCAGGGCTTCGGGCCAGTCGATGATGGCGCCCAAGTATTCCAACACCAGCTCGCCTTTTTTCAGGGGGACGCGGGTAAATACGCCTTTGCCGTGGACGGGTGAGCTGCGCACTTCCAGCTTTTCTTTGCGGGGTATGGGCTTGCCTGCGGCCAAGGCGCGTGCCAGGCGCTCGGCGCTCCAGTGGTTCAAATCGTCATCGATGGGGGCGGCGAGTGCAGGGCGGCTAGGCATGGCGCGGGCAGAAAAAAGTTTGTTATCGTTATCGTATGCATGTGCGCGTGTGTGCGCACGCGTGAGGGGGCATTGTAGTGCGCCGCCCTGCCACTTCCCCGCTCGCTTTTTTGCCCAGAAATCTATGAAAACCCTTGTTATTGCCGAAAAGCCCTCCGTTGCCCAAGATATCGTGCGCGCCCTCACGCCCGAGAGCGGCAAGTTCGACAAATTTGACGACCATTTCGAGAACGAACGCTTTGTCGTCACCAGCGCCGTCGGCCATTTGCTGGAAATCCAAGCGCCCGAGAGCCACGAGGTCAAGCGCGGCAAATGGAGCTTTGCGCATCTGCCGGTGATTCCACCGCACTTTGATGTCAAGCCTGTGGACAAAACCAAAAGCCGCCTGGCGGCGGTGGTTAAACAAGCCAAGCGCAAAGATGTGGGCAGCCTGATTAACGCCTGTGACGCGGGGCGCGAGGGCGAGCTGATTTTTCGCCTGATTGCGCAATACGCTTTTGGCGACAAGCCCAGCAAACCAGTAGAGCGCCTGTGGCTGCAAAGCATGACGCCGCAGGCCATTCGCGATGGCTTTGCCAAGCTGCGCAGTGATGCCGAGATGCAAGGCCTGGCTGACGCGGCGCGTAGCCGCTCTGAGGCCGATTGGCTGGTGGGCATCAACGGCACCCGCGCCATGACGGCCTTTAACAGCCAAGGCGGGGGCTTTTTTCTGACCACCGTGGGCCGCGTGCAAACGCCTACGCTGGCGATTGTGGTGGAGCGCGAAGAGCAAATCCGCCGCCACATTGCGCGCGATTATTCTGAAATCCACGCCGATTTTGCCGCGCAAGCGGGCAACTATGCGGGCAAATGGTTTGACCCCGCCTGGAAAAAAGACCCCGAAGACGCCGACAAACGCGCCGACCGCCTGTGGGATGCCGCCCAAGCCGAGGCCATTGTCGCTGCCTGCCGTGGGCAAAAGGCCGTGGTGAAAGAAGAGACCAAGCCCACCAGCCAGTCTTCGCCCCTGCTGTTTGATTTGACCAGCCTGCAGCGCGAGGCCAATGGCAAATTTGGCTTCAGCGCCAAAACCACGCTCAGCCTGGCGCAAAGCTTGTACGAACGCCACAAGGCGCTGACCTACCCCCGTACCGATTCGCGCTACCTGCCCGAAGACTATCTGGGCACCGTCAAAGGCACTTTTGCGGCCTTGGCCGACAGCGGCTTGCGGCACTTAGCGCCCCACGCCAAAACTGCGCTCGACCAAGGCATGGTGCGCCCAAGCAAACGCATTTTTGACAACAGCAAAGTTAGCGACCACTTTGCGATTATTCCTACGCCACAGCCGCCAGCGGGCTTGTCTGAGGCCGAGCAAAAAATCTACGATCTGGTCACGCGGCGTTTTATGGCGGTGTTTTTTCCAGCGGCGCAATACGCCGTGACCACCCGCATCAGCACCGTGGTGGGCGCACACCATTTCAAAACCGAAGGCAAGGTGCTGACCGAGGCGGGTTGGCTGGCCATTTACGGCAAAGAAGCCGCCAGCGAAATCAGCGATAAAGAAGGCAAAGACGGCAGCAAAGATGGTGGTGATAGCAAAAACCAAACCCTGCCCGCCGTGGCTGCGGGCGAGCAGCCGCCTGTGGCGCAGATTCAGCAAAAAGCCCTGAAAACCCGCCCCCCCGCGCGCTATAACGAGGCGACTTTGCTGGGCGCGATGGAGGGCGCAGGCAAGCTGATCGACGATGAAGAACTGCGCCAAGCCATGCAAGAAAAAGGCTTGGGCACGCCCGCCACGCGCGCCGCCATTATTGAGGGCCTGCTGGCCGAAAAATACCTGCTGCGCGATGGCCGCGACATCATCCCCATGCCCAAGGCTTTTCAGCTGATGACCCTGCTGCGCGGCCTAGAGGTGAAAGAGCTGACCCAACCGCAGCTAACCGGCCAGTGGGAATACAAACTGGCGCAAATGGAGCGCGGGCAATTGAGCCGCAGCGCCTTTATGCAAGAAATTGCCGCCATGACCGAGCACATGGTGAAAAAGGCCAAAGAATACGACCGCGACACCATCCCTGGCGACTACGCCACCCTAGCCCACGCCTGCCCCAATTGCGGCGGCCAGGTGCAAGAAAACTACCGCCGCTTTGCCTGCGTGGGTAAAGCTGGCGCAGCCAGCTGCGGCTTTTCTATGCCCAAAACCCCGGGCGGGCGCACTTTAGCGCCCAGCGAAGCCGATGAATTGTTGGCCGCCAAACGCATAGGCCCGCTGGAAGGCTTCCGCTCGAAAGCGGGCTGGCCTTTTGTGGCCGAGCTGCAATTGGTGCGCGACGAAGAAGCGAACAACTACAAAATGGAATTCGACTTTGGCAACAAAGAAGAAGACACGGGCGAGCTGCAAGACTTCAGCGCCCAAAGCAGCCTGGGTGCCTGCCCTGCCTGCGGCGGCGGCGTGTTTGAAAACGCCACGCATTTTGTCTGCGAAAAAGCCGTGCCCACGGCGGCGCAGCCCACGCCCAGCTGCAAATTCAAAAGCGGCAAAATCATTTTGCAGCAAACCGTTGCAGCCGCGCAGATGGAAAAACTGCTGGCCACGGGCAAAACCGACGAGCTGGATCAATTTGTCTCCACCCGCACGCGCCGCCCCTTTAAAGCCATGCTGGCCTGGAGCGCCGAAGAGGGCAAAGTGGTGTTTGAATTTGCGCCGCGCGCTGACGGCAAAGTCTTTGCCCGCCGTGGTGCCGCCGCCAAAAAAGTAGCTGCCAAAAAAGCCCCGGCCAAAACCGCTACAGCCAGCAAAACCGCCGCCAAAAAGGTGGCCGCGAAAAAAACGCCCGCCGCGAAAAAAGCCAAAGCCGCCCCACGCACGGGTAATCTACAACCCTCAGCCGCGCTCGCTGCCGTGATTGGCGAAGGCGCTTATGGCCGAGGCGAAGCGACGAAAAAGCTGTGGGACTACATCAAGGCGCAAAACCTGCAAGACGCAGCAGACAAACGCTTGATCAATGCCGACGCCAAACTGCAAGCCGTGTTTGATGGTCAAAACCAGGTCAATATGTTTAAGTTGGCGGGGATTTTGGCTAAGCACCTGAGCTGAGCAGCACATGGCCTTTGAAACCCTGCACGGGCGCATCATTCGCACAGGGGGCTTTGTGCCCCCATCTGAGATTCAAATTGGCCAAATTTGGACTGATGGCAAGCAAGATGTGCGCGTGACCGAGCGGCACGAAGGCCTTGTGTGTTCTGCAGGTGCAAACACCCGGCCCAGCCAAATGAGCTGCCGCATGTTCCAATGTCATTACTATCAAGTGTTGGGTTATGCAGCGCCTGCAGTTGCAGCAAAAGCCCAGCCCAGCGCAAACCCACCCGACCCAGACTGGAACGATGACGAGGAAGGCGGCGCCGTGATCAACCTCCTTACATAAACTTGTTAGGTGTCAAATCGCTGAGCTTGGCGCTTCGGGTAACTCCTCAAATAAGCGCTGCTTCGGCAGGGTTTTCAACGATGGATTTGAGCCGCAGATCACACGCCCTTGGGGGTTTGCCATCAATTCCTGATGGCTCGTGAAGAGGGGCACCGTACTTCGGCTGCCGTTTATCATTGTTCCATGCCCAAATACCAAATCAGCGTGAAAGTGCGCCCCGAATACCTGCCCGATCGCTCCAACCCCGATGCGGGTGAGTATGTGTTTGCCTACCATGTCACCATCAGCAACACGGGGCAGATTGCCGCGCAGGTGATTGCCCGCACTTGGAATATCAACCACGCCAGCGGCCTGCACGAAAAGATCAAAGGGCTGGCGGTGGTGGGGCATCAGCCATTGCTGCAGCCGGGCGAGGTGTTTGAATACAGCTCGGGCTGTGTGCTGACCACGCCCACGGGCATGATGCACGGCAGCTATTTCTGCATGGCCGAGGATTGCGAAAAGTTTGAGGCCACCATCCCCGTGTTTGTGCTGGATGCGCTCTCGCCTTCAGGCCGCACTTTGCATTGAGTTGCCGCCTAGGTAAACCCGCCCAAATTCACGGCAAAATAGCCGCTTTGCCGCAGCGCAGCATCTTTAAGCCTATTTTCGGCATGTTTTTGGCACTTTAGGCCGCAAAACCTGCCTGAGCAGCTCATTTATTCATAGTAGTTAGAAAGCAACCCCAGTCATGAAAATCGCAGTTTTAGCCGGCGACGGCATCGGCACCGAAATCATCCACGAAGCCAAGCGCGTGTTGAATGCGCTGGATATGAAGATAGAAATGGAAGAAGCCCTGGTCGGCGGCGTGGCCTATGCCGCGCACGGCCATCCCCTGCCCGATAGCACGGTGGCGATTGCCAAAGCCGCTGACGCGGTGCTGTTTGGCGCGGTGGGCGATTTTCAGTACGACAATTTAGAGCGCCATTTGCGCCCCGAGCAGGCGATTTTGGGCATCCGCAAAGCCATGGGCTTGTTTGCCAACTTTCGCCCCGCGATTTGCTACCCCGAGCTGACGCACGCCTCTAGCCTGAAGCCTGAATTGGTGGCGGGGCTGGATTTGCTCATCATCCGCGAGCTGACGGGCGATATTTATTTTGGTGCGCCCCGTGGTCGCCGCATTGCGCCCGATGGCCCGTTTGCTGGCAGCGAAGAAGGTTTTGACACCATGCGCTATAGCCGCCCCGAGATCGAGCGCATTGCCCATGTGGCCTTTAACGCCGCGCGCAAACGCAGCAAGCGCGTGACCAGCGTGGACAAAAACAATGTGCTGGAAACTTTCCAATTGTGGAAAGAGGTGATGACCGAGGTCGGCAAACAATACCCCGATGTGGCGCTGGACCACATGCTGGTGGACAACGCCGCCATGCAGTTGGTGAAAGAGCCTAAACAGTTTGATGTGCTGGTGACGGGCAATATGTTTGGCGATATTTTGAGCGACGAGGCTTCTATGCTGACAGGCTCTATCGGCATGTTGCCATCGGCCAGTTTGAACGATGCCAAGCAAGGTTTGTACGAGCCTAGCCACGGCAGCGCGCCCGATATTGCGGGCAAAGGCCTGGCTAATCCGCTGGCGACTATTCTGAGTGCCGCCATGATGCTGCGCTTCTCGCTGGATCAAGCCGAAGCCGCCGACCGCATCGAAACAGCCGTGAAAAAAGTGCTGGCGCAAGGCCTGCGTACGGCGGATATTTACAGTGCGGGCAGCACCAAGGTATCGACCAGCCAAATGGGCGATGCGGTGTTGAAAGCGCTGTAAGGCGCTGAGCAAAACGCACGCGTTGTATTTTCTACATGTGCAACATAAGAGGCCGCTTTTGCGGCCTTTTGCTTTTAAACTGCGCGCATGTTTTTTTCGATGAATAAAGGTAAAGCATGACTAGCCCTAGCCATCCATCTACAACGCCCGTGCGCGTACCCAATTATTTAGTTGGCAGCATTTTGGCCACGCTGTTTTGCTGTTTGCCCACGGGCATTGCGTCGATTGTGTTTGCCGCGCGTGCTAACACCAAGGCTGCAACTGGCGATGTGGCATCCGCTTGGAAGGATGCAAGAAAAGCGAAGTCTTGGTTGTGGTTCTCCGTCATAGCTTCGGTAGCCATATGGGTGATTTATCTCTTTCTCGTCTTCAGCGCAGGGGACCTCTAAAAACGGCTGTCTTTAAGGGCGATTTCTCTTTTAACCAGCCATTCGCGCATGCGGCGCTAAAGGAATGACATGAATACAGAAAATACGCCAATTCGAGTCCCTAATTATTTGGTTGGCAGCATTTTGGCTACGCTGTTTTGCTGCTTACCCACGGGCATTGCGTCGATTGTGTTTGCCTCGCGTGCCAACTCTAAAGCGGCAGCCGGTGACACACATGGGGCGCTGCAAGATGCCAGCAAAGCCAGTTTGTGGCTGTGGTTGTCGGTGATTCCTGGCATTTTGTTCATGGTCATCGGGGTTTTTGCTGCTGTTGCCCTGCCTGCCTACCAAGACTACACCGTCAGGGCAAAAGTGTCTGAGGCGATTTTGGCGGGATCTAGTGTCAAAACGGCCTATACCGAGTTTGTAGCTGAGCATCACGCTTGGCCTAGTGTCGAAGATTTGGATTTGAATCGTGATGCCTTGTACCAAGCTGGGCGCTATGCGCTGACGATAAACGATGACCATGCGATTGAAATCACCATGGAAGGCAAATCGGGAGCCAAAGACAAAACGGTTCTGCTGGTGCCCACGGTTGTGGACGGTGAAATTACCGACTGGACCTGCACGGCAGGCACCATGCCGCAAAAATACTTACCCGCTTCTTGCCGTGGGCAATAAGGCCAGCCTGTTTGCATAGCGAAAGAATTGACGATGTTTTGCCCCAGTTGTGGAACCGAAAATAAAGACGGCAGCAAGTTCTGCTGGAAATGCGGCGTGTTTTTGGCCGAAGCTGCGCCGCCGAGTGCTGGTGTGAGCTTAGAGAAAAAATCTCCCGTGCTCCAGTTGAATGAGTCAGCAGACTTTTCTGCACCAAGGACAGCAGCACCTGCCGCATCGGCCACGCTGGCTGCTGTGCCCGCATCAAGACCAGCGGGGTATACCTTGCCTGCGCCTGATAATTTTTTGGTGCAAGCCATTTTGGTGACGCTGTGCTGCTGCCTACCTTTTGGTATTGCCTCTATTGTTTATGCATCGCAGGTCAATAGCAAAGTCGCCGCAGGGGATATGGCGGGCGCCCACGAGTCGGCGCGCAAAGCCCGTTTCTGGTTTTGGTGGGCCTTAGGCCTGGGTTTGCCTATCCAAATTTTGCTGGTGTTCATTCAAGTGGCAGCTGGACTTGCTGGTAGTTAAACGCCCCAAAACTACTGCGCTTGCTCTACTGCTGCTAGCGGGGGCGGGCTTGGCTGTGCTGTATGCGTTTGACCCCAGCGCGGCGGGCAACTTCTTCCCTAAATGCCCGTCGTATGCGTTTTTTGGGGTGTATTGCCCAGGCTGCGGTATTACCCGCGCTTTGCACGCGCTGCTGCATGGGCAGTGGGCGCAAGCCTTTGCCTATAACCCGCTGGCGATTTTGGTCGCGCCCCTGCTGCTGTGGATGGCGTTTAAACCCGCTTGGCTTTATCACCCGCTTACGCCCAAAATCGCGTTGGCGGTGTTGCTGCTGTATGCCGTGTTGCGCAATATCCCCTACGCGCCGTTCTCGCTTTTGGCGCCGCATACCCTTTAATCAAACTGTTGACAAATTGGCATCAATCTGTTGATTTTCTTTTTGTTTGTTGCCTCTTAGAATGCAATGCATACGAGCCGCGCCATGCGGCTTTGCCCCCATTCCAAGAGGAGACATACCATGCAAGGACTCGACCGCTATCTCGTCGTTTCATCTGACGGCCACGCTGGCCTGCCCCCCGAACGCTACCGCGAATACCTGGACGCGCAATACCGCGACCGTTTTGATGCGGTGATTCAAGCCGAAATCAAAAAACGCGAAGAGCACGAAAAGCAATTTTTGCTGGACGACTTCAACAACAAATGGCGTGCCAAAGCCGGCATAGGTTTAGATGGCGCGTGGGATGGCAAAATCCGCAACCAGGTGCTGGATGCCGACGGCGTGGTGGCCGAAGTGCTTTACCCCGATGGCATTACCGAGCGCAATGCGCCGCCTTTTGGCGCCGATGTGGGGCTGAAGCCCTATGGCGTGGAGCCTGAGCTGCAATGGGCGGGCGCGCGCGCGCATAACCGTTGGTTGTCTGAGTTTTGCCAAGACGACCCCGTGCGCCGCATTGGGCTGGCGGTGATTCCTGCCATGTACGACATGGAAGCGAATCTGAAAGAAATCAAATGGGCGAAAGAAAATGGCCTGAAAGGCGTGTTTTTGCCCAGCCTGACCGACGGCGCTGGCCACAAGGCCTATAACCACCGCGATTGGTGGCCGATGTGGAAGCTGCTGCAAGATTTGAAAATGCCTGTCAATTTCCACTCAGGCGCTTCGCCCGCTATGGATGCGACACAGCCGGGCTGGATAGGCTCTTATCTGTGCGAATACCCCTTCTGGCTGACGCGCCCCATGTGGCAGATGATTTTTGGCGGCGTGTTTGAAGAGTTCAAAGAGCTGAAAGTCTGCTTTGTTGAAGCGGGCGGCGAATTTTGGTTTCCGTGGATGCTGCAATTGATGGACATCCGCGCAGGTGTGAAGCACACCAGCGGCAAGCTGGGCGACTACAACAGCAATCTGACCATGAAGCCTAGCGATTACTTCCGCAAACACATGTTTGTGGGCTGCTCGGCGCTGCCAGACGAAGACAGTCGCAAAGACTATTACGACATCGGCATCGAGCACATCATTTGGGGCACCGATTACCCGCATCCTGAGGGTACATGGCCGGCCACGCGCGAAAAAATGCTGGCCAGCTTGGGCGGCTTGCCCGAGGCGGATTTGCAAAAGATGTTGGCCACCAACATCATGGATATTTACGACCTCCATACTGCACCCATGTGGGAGCTGGCGGCCAAGATCGGCCCGATGAAAGCCAGCTTTCTACCCAAGGCAGCCTAGTGTTTTGGGGTCTTTTAGCTGCTTTAGGCCGTACAACCTGCCGGAGCAGCTATGATTTTTATAGGCTTATGAACAAGGATTCGGCATGGCAGGTGATTGGCGCGGTATCCATGAGTTTGTGCAGGTGGTCGAAAGCGGCAGTTTTACGCGTGCCGCGCAAAGCCTGCATTTGTCTAAGTCTTATATCAGCCGCACCATCAGCGATTTGGAAGAGCGCCTGGGCGTGCAGCTCTTGTTTCGCAATACGCGGCGCTTGTCGCTAACGGCGGCGGGCGAAAAGTTCTACCAGCGCTGTGCGCAAATGCGCGGCATTTTTTCTGAGGCCGAGCGCGAGCTGGGCGAGCTGCAAGCCCAACCCAAGGGGCGGCTGCGCATAGGCCTGTGCGATGTGTTTGGCGTGTCTTTCATGTCCTCCATCGTGGCCGAATTTGCCAGCCAGAACCCCGAGGTCAGCGTCGAAGTGGTGGCCTATCTGCGCGAGGACGAGCTGCGTTACGAAGAATTTGATGTGCTCATTCGCTACGGCGCACTGGCCGATAGCGAGTTGAAAATCCGCAAAATCGGCCTGCTGTCTTACTGCCTTTGCGCTTCGCCGCGTTTTGTGGCCTCGCGCCCCTGGCCTAAAAATGCCGACGAGCTGAAAAAGCTCAATTGCCTGAGCGCCCCCAATGGCCAGTTTGAATTCAATGGCGAGGACATGGGCAACACGCAAAAACTGCGCGTGCAGGGCAATTGGACCAGCAATAGCTCCATCGCCCTGGCGGTAGCCGCCAAGCAAGGCCTGGGCATTGCGCAAGTGCCCTTGTCGATTATTTTGGACGATGTCGAGCGCGGTGATTTGGTGGTGCTGGACGAGGACTGGGCTTATTTAGACAAAGAGGTTTGGGCCTGCTTTCCCGCAGGGCGCGCTACGGCGGCCAACCGCGCGTTTATCGACTTTATTTGCACCCGTTTTAGCAGCCGCCGTTTGCGCCCCAGCATGCACGATGCCGTCAAAACTTTAAGGAGGACAGCCTGATGCCCAAACCCAACCGTTTCCCCATGCCGATTCCTTTTGGCTGGTTTTTTGTGCATTTCAGCGCCGATTTAAATATTGGCGATGTCAAAACCCTGCACTACTTTGGCCAAGAGCTGGTGCTGTTTCGCACCGAGGAGGGTCAGCCCGCGCTGCTTGATGCCTACTGCCCGCATCAAGGTGCGCACTTGGGCTTTGGCGGCGAAGTGGCGGGCGACGCCATTCGTTGCCCCTTCCACGGCTGGGAATACAAAACCGATGGCTGGTGCAAACACATCCCCTACGCCACGCAAATGCCGCCCAAGTGCAAGGAAGGGCCGGTGATTCAGTCTTACCCCGTGGTCGAGAAAAACGGCGTGGTCTGGGCCTGGTACCACCCCGAGGGCGCAGCGCCCTGGTTCGAAGTGATGGAGCACGAAGAATTCACCCAACCCGGCTGGTGCAAGCCCTATGTGCGCGACTGGCGCTTTGCCAGCAATCCGCAAGAGATAGCCGAAAACGGCGTGGATGTGGCGCATTTTCGCTTTGTGCACAAGATGAATGCCGTGCCCGAAGGCCATACCGAATACGAAGGCCATATCCGCCGCAGCGCCGCCGATGGCCTGAGCAACCACACCCTGCCCGATGGCACGGTGAAAGAAATCAAGCGCAGCATCCGCACGGTGCAAAACGGGGCGGGGCAAAAATACACGCGCATCACCGGCGTGGTCGATCTGGCCATGATGGTGTTGGCGACGCCGGTGGAGGCCGACGATGTCGAGCTGCGCTTTGTTTTTGCCTGGCCCGATGCGCCCGAAGATTCGCCCCAGTACCAGGCGGCGTTGGCAGCGGCCAAGATCACCAGCGGCCCCGACCAGGGTGTAGAAAACGACCTGCCCATCTGGCAAAACAAAATCTACCGCAGCAAGCCCATTTTGTGCGATGGCGATGGCCCGGTGTACCGCTTCCGCAAATACTTTGAGCAGTTCTATGTGGGCTACAAGATGGACGCGGCCAATATCAAATTTTGATCGCACCCCTACTTTTTAAAACAGAGGCTTTCCATGTCTAAACTCCGCTTCGTCCAAGGGCCTATGCCCGACCGCATCCCCGGCCTGAACAACATCGTGCAAAGCGTGCGTGTGGTGTATGAAACCGACCCCGCCGTGGTGCGTGCCATGTTGCCTAAACCCTTGGTTCCAGCCGAGCGCCCTGAGGTGTTTTTGCAGTTTGCCAGCGTCGAGATGCATATCTCAGCCGGCAATGTCATCAAAGTGGGGGCGCTGACCTGCGCCATCATGTGCGAATACGAAGGCAAAAAAGGCGGCTTCGTTTATGTCATGGCGATGGAGGGCGAATCGGTCGTCACAGGCGGGCGCGAACGCTATGGTGAGCCGAAGAAAATCGCTGAAACCACCTTTAGCAAAGACGGCAACAAGGTCAAAGCCAGCGTCAGCCGCCGTGGTATCACCTTCTTTGAACTGGAAGGCGAAATTGGCGCCGATTTGGGCAAGCCCCAGCCTTTTGAAGAGCACTTCTTTTGCTACAAAGGCATGCCGGCTATTTCGACCTTGGGCGCATACGACGGCGAAGTGTTTTTGACGCAACTGAATTGGAAGCGCAACTACACCGCCCGCCACGCTTTTGCGGGCGACATCAAATTCAACGAATCCATCTACGACCCCCTGGTCGATGTGCCCATTCGCAAAATCGTCAGCATGGAGTTTGCCGAGGGCGCCACGCAAACTGGCGGCGAGATTTTGCGCGCCGTGCCGGGCGATTGGATCAAAGACTTCTGGTGTCAACGCGACGATACGCCCACCAATCCCGGCATTGAAATTTAAGCCTTTTCGCTGTTTTAGGCCGTAAAACCTGCCTGAGTAGCTATAAAAATCATAGTAATCATGAAGAGCTTTGACGGAAAAATTGCAGTCATTACCGGCGCCGCTGGTGGCATAGGGCGTTGTTTGGCCGAGCGCTTGGTCGCGGCGGGCGCCAGCGTGGTGATGGCAGATATTGACGCGGCCAAGCTAGCGCAAAGCAAGGCCGACATTTGCGCCGAGCGCGGCGTGCCCGCAAGCCGCATCGCCACGCAAGTGTGCGATGTCACCAAAGAGGAGTCGGTGCAAGCCTTGGCCGATAAAGCCTATGCCGAATTCGGCGCGGTGCACCTGCTGTTTAACAACGCGGGTGTGGGTTTGGGCGAGGCGCAACGCAAGCTCTGGGATTTGCCTACGGCAGATTGGAATTGGGGCATGGCGGTGAATTTCTCTGGCCTGGTTTATGGCATTCGCGCCTTTGTGCCGCGTATGCTGGCTGCGGGGCAAGAGGGCGTGATCATCAATACCCTCAGCAATAACGGCGGCCTGCGCACCATCCCCAACACGCCCATTTATGCCGCCAGCAAAGCTGCAGCAACTAGCTTGACCGAGGCTTTGCACCAACAACTGCTCAAAGAAACAGGCGGGCGCGTGCGCGTGGCGGGCTTGTTCCCCGGGCCCTATGTGGTGAACACCGGCATCTTGGCGTCTAAAAAGAATCGGCCTGATACTTTTGGTGGTGCCGATGCTAAGGGCGTGGCCTACAGCCGTATGGAAGACTTGGTGGCGGCCACGGGTTTGAAAATGCAATTGACCGAACCTGACGAAGTGGCGCAGTTCGCCCTAGAAGGGGTGCAAAAGGGCAATTTTTGGATGATCCCAGCCAGTGCCGATGCCGACGAACATGTGCGCCAACGCACGGTATGCATCTTGGAGCGGGGTACGCCCACACTGGCTTGGTAAGCGCATCGCAGTGGCGGGTTTTGCACCTACTATCTAGGAATGAGCAAAAAGTCTAAAAACGCGCAAACAAATAAGCCACAAACAGATAAGGCGGGCAGCGCAGCGGCGCCCCTTTTTCATGCCCTGAAAACCCGCCACCGTGCCGAGCGCGATAACTATGAAACGACATGGGCGCAAAACTTCAGCCTGCGCATACACCGCGCGCTTAGCTGGCTGCACAAAGCAGAATTGGCAGCCGATGATGCCGATATACGCTTTATTGCTCTGTGGGTTGCGTTTAATGCGGCCTACGCTGGTGATGTGGGCGGGCAGTTGGCGGGGCGCAGCTTATTGCAAGAGCGCGATAGCTTTCAGGGCTTTCTCGACAAAATTTGCCGACTTGACGAAGACGGCAGCCTCAAACGCCTGCTGCTGCAATTGGCCAGCGGCCCCATGCGCAATCTGCTGGACAATGAATACCTGTTTTTGCCCTATTGGGACTACATCCACGGCAAGGCCGAGGCACAAGAGTGGCAAACACGCTTTGCGCAAGAAAAAAAGCGTTTGCAGGCAGCCGTGCTTAAACAAGATAGCGCAGCAGCCCTAGGTTTTGTGTTTGAACGCCTCTACACCCTGCGCAACCAATTGCTGCATGGCGGTGCTACTTGGGGCGGGGCTGTGAACCGTGAACAACTGCGCCTGGCCAACGGTCTATTACTATCGGTACTGCCCGCCATGCTCAGCATCATGCTGCAGCAGCCAGCACAATTCGTGGCGCCACCTTTCTACCCGCCCATCGGTGCTTAAGGCCAAGCGTCTGCTGCGGGGTTAGTGTTCGGCTTTTCAAGAAAAAGCCTAGGGTTCACACTATTGGCAAAAACCCGTGCTATACTTCGCCTCCCTTCAACGGCATCGGTAGTTTTCTAGCAAAGCGACCGACAAGCTTAGTTAAAGGGGCAAAAAAGAAATTTCAAATTTCTCTGGATTGATTAAAAATCTGGTGTAGAATTCGAAGTTCACCTCAAGCGAAACGCAGTTTTGTTTGGGGTTGCTAGAAAGGTTGAA
>JAMIFN010000043.1:0-8510 GCA_035906235.1 Allobrachymonas sp.
ATCGGGTGCGCAAAGGTGTACATGGGGTAGATGCACCAGGCGTCGCCCGTATTGTGGTGGTGCGCACGGCGGATGCGGTAAATCGCTGGGTCGCGCATATTGATATTGGGATGCGCCATATCGATTTTGGCGCGCAGCACGGCCGCGCCATCGGCCAGCTCGCCGGCTTTCATTTGGGCAAAACGGGCCAGGTTTTCATCCACACTGCGGCTGCGGTAGGGGCTATTCACCCCGGGCTTGCCAAAATCACCACGGTTGGCGCGCATATCTTCGGCGCTTTGCTCATCGACATAGGCCAAGCCTTGTTCAATCAAATACACAGCAGCGCGGTGCATGAAGTCAAAATAATGGCTGGCAAAGTAAAGATGCTCGGTGCCATTTTGCTGCCAAGCCTTGCCTACCAGCCACTGCACACCATCACGGATGCTGTCCACATACTCTTGGCTTTCTTTCTCGGGGTTGGTATCGTCAAAGCGCAGGTGGCAGATACCGCCGTAATCGGCTGCCATACCAAAGTTCAAAAAAATGCTTTTGGCGTGGCCAATATGCAAATAGCCATTGGGCTCGGGCGGAAAACGGGTGCGAATCTTGGCCGCGTCGAGCACGCCAGCGGCGTGTTGCGCCGCTTCGCCCGGGCTGCCTGCCCAGCGGCGCTGGGCGTATTTGCCCTGGGCCAAGTCTTTTTCGATGATTTGGCGCAGAAAGTTAGAGGTTTTTTCTGGCGCCGAGGGCGCCATAGGCGTAGTGGTGGTGCTGGCATTCATGGCTAGCGATTGTAGCGGCGCAGGCTGCAGCCACGGCTTGCTGGCAGCTGTAAATTCAATAGCTACTCAGGCAGGTTTTACGGCCTAAAACGCCAAAAACACCATAAAACTATAAGGGTGGGCGCCCTGTATTCACATAACTGCCTGTTGTCGCAAACATTTCGTAATCAACACAGCGGCGATCTTCTGCCACGGCTTTGATAAATGCCGCCACTTTTTTGTGCTGAGGATGCGAGATATAAGTTTGCAAGCTGACGCGGTTTTCAAACACCGAATACAGCACCACATGACCTTGCTCAGGGTGCTGATTGTCCAGCTCTAGCCCCACTTCTAGTTTGACCAGACCAGGCACTACGCCGCGCAGGGCTTTGAGCTGCTCTTTCATCAAGCGGGCGTTGGTATTACGGTCCTGCCCTTCGGCGTGTTCTTTTAAACGCCAGATGACGATGTGCTTAATCATGTTTACTGCTCTCCAATTTGGCTGAAATCACCCGCTCTACGCCTTGCCTGCCCGCCACTGTTGCCAGCCTTGTGCGCGCAGCACGCAAGCGGGGCAAGTGCCGCAACCATAGCCCCAGTCCTGCCACTGGCTGTGGTTGCCTAAATAACAGCTATGGGTTTCACGCTCAATCAGCTCCACCAATGTCTGCCCGCCTAAATCTTGCGCCAGCTGCCAAGTTTGCGCCTTGTTCAGCCACATCAATGGCGTGTCGATTTGAAAGTCGGCCTCCATGCCCAAATTGAGCGCCTGCTGCATGGCGCGCATGGTAGCGTCGCGGCAATCGGGGTAGCCTGAGTAATCGGTTTCGCACACGCCCGTGACCAAATGCCGCAAATCGCGGCGATAAGCCAGTGCCGCCGCGAGCGTGAGAAAAAGCAAATTGCGCCCGGGCACAAAGGCATTGGGCAGACCTGAGCTTTCCATCTCTATGGCTTTGTCGCGCGTCAGCGAGGTTTCGCTAATCGCCCCCAACACCGGGATAGGCAGCAGATGGTCTTGCCCCAGTTTGTGCGCCCAATCGGGAAACTGGCTGCGAATTTTCGCCAGCACTTCCAGGCGGCATTGCAGCTCTACCGCATGGCGTTGGCCGTAGTCAAAAGCCACGGTTTCCACACGCGCATAACGCGCCAGCGCCCAAGCCAGGCATGCGGTGGAATCCTGCCCGCCAGAAAACAGCAGCAAAGCGCCTTGCTGGGCTGCATCCTTATTATTTATACTCATTTTGCTAAAAATCGGCGTAAAACCTGCCTGAGCAGCTATCAAAATTAATGCTTATTCATCACTGGTTTCTTCGCCTTTTTTCTCTTCTTTGCGTTCAAACAGGGTTTTGCTTTTCTCCACGGGCTGGCCTTTGAGCAAATTCAGCGCTTGTTTGAGCTGCCAATCTTTGTCGCTGCCCAGCTCGGGCGATTTATAGCGTTGGTCTTCGGGCTTACAAACCTCGGCCTCCATGCGTTTGCGCGCGGCTTCGCGTTCGGCATCTAGCGCCTTGGTGTCGATTTCTTGCGATTGGCCATTGCTCAGGTGACTGAGGTAATCGGCCTCGCTGGGGTAACGCAAGATGGCAAAGGGATCGCCGCCCTGCGCTTCATCGACAAAATAATCGGGCACGATGCCACGCGCCTGAATGGAGGTGCCTGACGGCGTGTAGTAGCGCGAAATGGTGAGTTTCAGCGCCGCATCGCTGCAGTACTGCATGGGCACGCCGCCATCGTCTAGGCACACCGCTTGCTGCACCGAGCCTTTGCCAAAGGTTTGATTGCCCACGATTTTGGCGCGTTTATGGTCTTGCAGTGCGCCAGCGAGAATCTCGCTGGCCGAGGCCGAGCCTTCGTTGACCAGCACCACCACGGGCAATTTTTGCAGCAGGTTTTTCGTCGCCTTGGCCATGTCGCTCATGCGCTGGGCATCTTCGCGGGGGTAAGAGCTGGTAGCGGTCGTCATCACCTCGCTCGTGCCCGCCATCTGCCCTTTGGTCGAAACCGCCGTCACTGGTTTATCAAAAAAGACCGACAAAATCGCCACGGCGGAATGCAAATAGCCGCCCGGGTCGCCGCGCAGATCGAGCACCAGCCCTTTCATATTCGGGTTGGCTTTGTGCAGTTCGGTGATTTTTTTGGCGAAATCTTCGACCGTGCGTTCTTGGAAATTGGTGATGCGCACCCAAGCGTAATCAGGTTCGACCAATTTGCCTTTGACCGAGATGACCTTGATCACATCGCGCGTGATGGTGACGCTGAGCGTGCGCCCCTCGCTCTTGCGCATGATTTGCAGCGTCACTTTGGTATGGGGTTCGCCGCGCATGCGTTTAACGGCCTGGTTCAGGGTCAAGGTACGCACGCTGGTGTCGTCAATTTTGCTGATCAAATCACCCGATTTCAGCCCTGCGCGAAAAGCTGGCGTGCCCTCAATCGGCGCTACCACCTTGACCAAACCGTCTTCTTGCGTGATCTCAATACCCAGCCCGACAAAGCTGCCGCTGACGCTTTCGTTGAATTCTTTCAGTTCTTTTTTGTCGAAATAGCTCGAATGCGGGTCCAGCCCCGTCACCATGCCTTTGATGGCATCGGTAATCAGCTTTTTCTCGTCCACAGGCTCGACATAACTGCCTTTGATGGATTCGAACACGCGCGCAAAACGCTGCATTTCTTCGAGCGGCACATCCGCGCGGCTACCCCGAGCCACCGACTGCACCGAGACCGTCGTCAGCACGCCAGCCAGCACGCCAGCACCTACCCAAGTTACGGCTTTGATTTTTTTCATAAATTCCCGCTTGTGTCCAAGATATTGCGCAAAGCTGGCAATATACACGCTGCTAGCGTCTGCCCATCATCCGGCAGGGCTGTCATGGGCTTTTACAATCTGCGCCCATGACGCAAGCAATCGGTTCTCTTTTCATCATCTCAGCGCCCAGTGGCGCGGGGAAATCTTCTTTGGTTAAGGCACTGTTGGCCGCCGACAGCCAGGCCGCCCTGTCGATTTCGCACACCACACGCGCCCCGCGTGGGCAAGAACAACACGGGCGCGAGTATTTTTTCACCAGCCCCGCCGAATTTGATGCACTGGTAGCGCAAGGCGCGCTGCTGGAATGGGCGCAGGTTCATGGCAATTGCTACGGCACTGCCGCGCAAACCGTGCAAGAACAATTGGCCAATGGCCGCGATGTGATTTTGGAGATTGACTACCAAGGCGCGTTTCAGGTGCAGCGCAAGCTGCCGCAAGCGCAGTTGATTTTTATTTTGCCGCCCAGCATGCATGAGCTGCATGCCCGCATTCAAGGCCGAGGCGAAGATGCGCCCGAAAAAATCGAACTGCGCATGGCCAACGCCCAAACCGAGGTGGCACAGGCCGGAAAATTCGACTTTGTTATAATCAACGACCGCTTTGAGGCCGCCCTGGCCGATTTGCACAGCATTTTGGCCGCCCAGCGCCTACGCGCAAACGCACAACGCCAACGCCACGCCGCCTTGTTTGCAGCCATGCACATTAACTAAATGTTGCAGCTGCTTAAACACCCGCCCCCGCCTTAGAGGAAACCACCATGGCCCGTATCACCGTTGAAGACAGCTTGAAGCAAATCCCCAACCGCTTTGAATTGGTGCTCTCAGCCTCCTACCGCGCCCGTATGCTCAGCCAAGGCCATAGTGCCCGCGTGGACAGCAAAAACAAGCCCGCCGTCACGGCTCTGCGCGAAATCGCAGAAGGCAAAGTGGGCGTAGAAATGTTGAAAAAAGTCCCGCTTTAATCTGCATCAAACGCTCACCTGGGTGCGCTGCCCTAAAATTTGCCGCGCATCGCTGTAAGCCCGCCCGCCCAGTAGCCACTTGGCGGGTTTTGTATTTTCTAGTGACCCGCTAGCAGAAGTCGCGCTTCTCAAGAGGGTCTGGGTCTAGGATTTGGAATAAAGGAACACTCCTCATGTCTGGTTCTGGTATTCAGTTGCACGCTGCCAGTCAGCTGCCCGTCTCCAGCTATTTTGATCAAGCGCTCTACGAGCGCGAAATGCAAGCCATCTTTGGCAAAATGCCGCGCTATGTGGGGCACGAGCTGTGCATCCCGCACGAAGGCCACTACCACACCCTGCAGCAAGAAGGCGCTGGCCGCACCCTGCTGCGCACAGCCCGTGGCATCGAGCTGATCAGCAATGTCTGCCGCCACCGCCAAGCCATCATGCTCAAAGGCAGGGGGGCGCAGCAAGGGCAAATCGTCTGTCCCCTGCACCGCTGGACTTACGATGCTTCGGGCCAGAGCAATGCCACGGGCACCCTCATCGGTGCGCCGCATTTTGAAAAAGACCCCTGCCTGCATCTGAACAACTACCCGTTGCAAAACTGGAATGGCCTGCTGTTTGATGTCAGTAAAGGCGGTAATGTGCAAACCGATTTGGCTGCCATGCAGGCTTTGCGCAAATTCAATTTTGAAGGCTTTGTCTATGACCGCACCGAGCTGCATTGGTGCAATTACAACTGGAAAACCTTTATCGAGGTTTACTTGGAGGACTACCATGTTGGCCCCTTTCACCCAGGCTTAGGGCAATTTGTCACCTGCGACGATTTGCAGTGGGAAATGGGGCGCAATTATTCTGTGCAAACCGTGGGCGTGGCCGATAAGCTGGGTAAACCTGGTTCGGATGTGTACAAGCGCTGGCACGATGCGGTGCTCAATTACCGCAGTGGCGAGCCGCCCAAATACGGTGCCGTGTGGCTGACCTATTACCCCACCGTCATGGTGGAGTGGTATCCGCATGTGCTGGTGGTGTCCACCTTGTTTCCGCATGGGCCGCAAAAAACTTTGAATATGGTGGAGTTTTTCTACCCCGAAGAAATTGCCGCCTTTGAGCGCGATTACATCGAAGCGCAGCAAGCGGCCTATATGGAAACCTGCGTGGAAGACGACGAAATCGCCGAGCGCATGGATGCAGGCCGCCGCGCCCTATACGAACGCGGCGACGAAGAATGGGGGCCTTACCAAAGCCCGATGGAAGACGGTATGGAACACTTTCACCATTGGTACCGCCGCATGATGGGTGGGCAGGTTTAAGCGCCATAATTATGGTGATTTTTACCATCAAAAAAATGAGCTGCTCAGGCAGGTTTTACGGCAAAAAATAAGGAAATTAATCATGAAAATTCGCTTAAAAACCATAGCAATCGGTAGCCTCCTGACGCTGGCCGTATTCGGGCTTGCTGCCTGCAAACCCAGCCCAACAACCGCCCCAGCTGCGCAGTTCAACAGCTCAGACATCACCGGCATCAACTACGCCCAAGGTTTTAACCTGCCCGATAGCGCCGGCCAGCTGCGCAGCTTGGCTGATTTCAAAGGCAAGGTGGTGGTGGTCTTTTTTGGCTACACCCACTGCCCCGATGTTTGCCCCATTACCCTGGCCGAACTGAAAGAGGCCAAGCGCCTGCTGGGTAAAGATGGCGATGCCGTGCAAGGTATTTTCATCACCCTAGACCCCAAACGCGACACCCCAAAAATGCTGGCGCAATATGTGCCCGCCTTTGACCCCAGTTTTGTGGCCTTGGTCGGTAGCGAGGCGCAAACCGAGCAAACCGCTAAAGATTTTCGGGTGTATTACAAGGCCAACCCTAGCGATACAGCAAGCCAATACACGGTCGATCACACTGCCGCGTCTTTTGTATTTGACAAACAGGGTCGCCCCCGTCTATATGTGCGCTACAACCAAGGCGCAGACAAATTGGCGGCAGACTTAAAAACCTTGCTAGCTGAATAAAAAGGTTCAAAGAACCTAAAGGGCTTCAAGGCAGAGCCACGCGTTTGCCGCCACGATAGGTGTAAAGCGAGATCTGCGGCGCAGCCATTTCACCTGTGGGGGTAAATTGGATACGCCCGATCAAGCTATCGAACTGCGCCCCCGCGATATGGGGCAAAAACAGCTTGCTATCAGCCGAATCGGCAGCTTCTATGCCGTGCATGATGAGTTGCCCCGCTGCATAGGCGTAAGGGCTGTACATCTGAAATTCACCTGGGTATTTGGCGTTATAGCGCACCAGCCATTCTTGGCCGCCAGCCAGTTGCTCCACCCCAGCGCCACCTAGGGCGCAGACCACATTTTCTACCGCAGGCACACCGCCAGCTAACTCAGGCAGTTTTTCGGTGCAAATGGCATCGCCCCCTATCAAATGCACATGTCCCAAGCCCAATTGCTGCATTTGCCGCAGCATCGGGCCAGCTTGCGCATCCAAGCCACCAAACAAAATTGCATCGACTTTTTTGCCTTTGATGCTGGTGAGGATGCCCATAAAGTCTGAGGCTTTGTCATTGGTGTATTCCTGCGCCACCACCTGCGCCCCATCTTCTTTGGCTACTTTGCTAAAAACCTTGGCTAGACCTTGACCAAAAGCGGTGCGGTCATCAACGATGGCCACACGCTTGATGCCAAATTTGCGAATGGCCGTCTGTGCCAGCCCCGCTACCAACTGGTCATCGTTGGCTATCAAACGAAAAATATGTTTCAGCCCGTGCTGGGTGTACTCAGGATTGCTGGTGGCGGGCGTGATTTGCACGATGCCACATTTGTCGTACACCGCCGAAGCAGGGATAGATGCCCCCGACTGCACATGCCCTACCACCGCCACCACGCCCCTATCGCACAGGCGCTGCGCCACGGCAGCAGCTTGCTTGGGGTCGCCCGCATCATCTTCTTGCAGCAGCTGAAAAATGACAGGCTTGCCACCCAGTTTAGGGTGCCTGGCATTGGCTTCATCCACCGCCAGCTGCACGCCATTGGCAACATCTTTGCCTATATGCGCAATACCGCCCGTCAGCGGCCCAACTACCGCTAAACGCACCACTTGACCGCCTGCGGGGGTAGCGACTGCAGCCGTTGCCGCAGTTACGGCGGGCTCAGCCACCGCAGGCGCCGCCGTGCCAATATCTTCCGTTTTTTGGCCACAAGCAGCCAATAAAACAGCTACGAATAAAAGAGCTTCTTGGGCAGGTTTTACGGGGGAATTTGAGGATTTCATACTTTAATTAAGCACAAATAAAACACCTCCAGCTTACCCCAATTCTGCGAAAAAAAGGAACTACTCCACCACGATCTGGCCCATCATCCCCGCTGGCATATGGCCAGAAACGGTGCAGGCAAAGTGCAGAGTACCAGTTTTACTAAAAGTCCAAACCACGGCGCTGCGCTGACCTGCTTGCAAGCTCAGCATATCGCCGCCTGCGTGGTGCATCCCCGCCATCATATTCATGCCATGCATTTTTTCCATGCTGCCCATTTTTTGCATCATGGCGGCGTGTTCTTGGACTTCCTCTGCACTACCCAAAATAAATTCGTGCTTCATCTTGCCCTCGTTTTTGATGAAGAACCTTACGGTTTCACCAACCTTGACAGCGATGCGATCGGGGCTAAAACGCATGTCGTCGCTCATAGTGATTTCCACGGTGCGCGTCACTTTTGCGCCTTTTGCAGCAAGCGCGCCTATGGCAGCCCCCGCGCCTTGGACGGCCTCAGCTGCCCCCTGTTGCTGCGCCATGTGTTCGTGCGCTGCATGGCCATGTGAGGCACTGGCCGCCATATCGCCCGCAGCGTTTGCCGCAGCCACGCCCACTATGCCAAAACCCAAAGATGCAGCTATCGCCACTTTCAAAATCCATGTGTGCTTCATTTTCAATCTCCAGTTATTAAAAATCTCGTGCGCTTAAAACCAAAAACGCACGCCTGCAAACCAGCGCGTTTGCCCCGTTTTTTGCCCTAGGCTGCGGGCGATATC
>JAMIFN010000044.1:0-3186 GCA_035906235.1 Allobrachymonas sp.
TTTGCAACCCATTTGACGATCCCCGTTTCTTACTCTTGTTTTTTCTTTGCCATGACCACCTCGCACCCTCCTCCATCCAGCGCCGCCCCGCGCCCGCGCCTGTTCTCGGGCCTGGGGCTGTCTTTGGGCTATACCTTGGTGTATTTGTCCCTCATCGTGCTCATCCCGCTCTCGGCGGTGGTGTTCAAATCGTTTAGCGCGGGCTGGCCCGCGTTTTGGGAGGCCATTAGCAGCCCGCGCGTACTGGCTTCTTACCGTCTGACCTTTGGCATGGCCTTGCTTGCCGCCCTCATCAACGCCGTGTTCGGTTTGATCTTGGCCTGGGTGCTGGTGCGCTACCGCTTTATCGGGCGGCGCTGGGTAGATGCGCTGATTGACCTGCCCTTTGCCCTGCCCACAGCGGTGGCGGGTATTGCTTTAACGGCCTTGTACGCGCAAAACGGCTGGATCGGCCAGCATTTGGCGCAACTGGGTCTGCGTGTGGCCTTTACCCCCTGGGGCGTGTTGGTGGCACTGATTTTTATTGGCCTACCCTTTGTGGTGCGCACGGTGCAGCCCGTGTTGCAAGAGCTAGAGCCCGAGCTAGAAGAGGCTGCCGCCAGCCTAGGCGCGGGGCGCGGCCAAGTCTTTTTGCAGGTGATTTTTCCTGCGCTCTTGCCCGCTTTGTTCACGGGTTTTGCGCTGGCCTTTGCACGGGCTGTGGGCGAGTACGGTTCGGTGATTTTTATTGCGGGCAATATCCCTATGGTGTCGGAAATCACGCCGCTGATGATCATCACCAAGCTCGAGCAATACGACTATGTGGGCGCCAGCGCCATTGCCACGCTGATGTTGGCGGTGTCTTTGCTGCTGCTGTTGCTCATCAATGGCTTGCAGGCTTGGGCGGCCAAGCGCACAGGGGGCTGAGATGACGACAACACCATCTTCTTCTTTCCAAGGCCAGTCTGCGGCTTTGCGCGAACCCTTTTGGGTGCAAGCCCTGCTGCTGGGCTTGGCGCTAAGTTTTTTTGCCCTGTTTTTGCTGCTGCCCGTGGGGCTGGTGTTTACCGAGGCGCTGCGCAAAGGCTGGGCTTTGTATGTGCAGGCGCTGATCGACCCCGACGCACTGAGCGCCATCAAATTGACGCTGATTGCTGCCGCCATAGCCGTGCCCCTGAATGTGGTGTTTGGCGTGGCAGCGGCCTGGAGCATCACCAAATTTGACTTTCGTGGCAAAAACCTGCTGGTGACTTTGGTGGATTTGCCCTTTTCGGTCTCGCCCGTGGTGGCGGGCTTGGTCTATGTGCTGGTGTTTGGTGCGCAGGGCTGGTTCGGGCCGTGGTTGGCGGCGCATGACATCCAAATCATCTTCGCCGTTCCGGGCATTGTGCTGGCCACGGTGTTTGTCACCTTTCCCTTTGTCGCACGCGAGCTGATTCCGCTGATGCAAGCGCAGGGGCGCGAGGAAGAAGAGGCCGCCACGGTGCTGGGCGCGACGGGCTGGCAAACCTTTTTCAAAGTCACCTTGCCCAATATCAAGTGGGGGCTGCTCTACGGCGTGATTTTGTGCAATGCCCGTGCCATGGGCGAGTTTGGCGCGGTGTCTGTGGTCTCGGGGCATATCCGTGGCTATACCAATACCCTGCCTTTGCATGTCGAGATTCTTTATAACGAATACAACGCTGTCGCCGCTTTTGCCCTGGCCTCTTTGCTGGCGCTGTTGGCCTTAGTCACGCTGGCGCTGAAAACCTGGGTCGAGTGGCGTATGCAGCGCCAAGCGCCCCCCGCTTTACTGGAAGGAAAAATCGCATGAGTATCGAAGTTCGCCAGATTGAGAAAAACTTTGGCAGTTTTGCCGCCTTAAAAGGCGTGTCGCTGGATTTTCCTAGCGGCGAGCTGGTGGCGCTGCTCGGGCCTTCGGGCTGCGGTAAAACCACGCTGCTGCGCATCATTGCGGGGCTGGAAGCGGCAGATCAGGGGCAGGTGCTGCTCGGCGGCGAAGACGCTTCGCACACCCATGTACGCGAGCGCCAAGTAGGTTTTGTGTTTCAGCACTACGCCCTTTTTAAGCACATGAGCGTGTTTGACAATGTGGCCTTTGGCCTGCGCGTCAAGCCTAAACGCGAGCGCCCCAGCGAAGCGGTCATCCACAAAAAAGTACACGATTTGCTAGAGCTGGTGCAGTTGGACTGGCTGCATGAACGCTTTCCCGCGCAGCTCTCGGGCGGCCAGCGCCAGCGCATAGCCTTGGCACGGGCACTGGCGGTGGAACCCAGGGTGTTGCTGCTGGACGAGCCGTTTGGCGCTTTGGATGCCAAAGTGCGCAAAGAACTGCGCCGCTGGCTACGCCGCCTACATGACGAGCTGCACATCACCTCCATCTTCGTGACCCACGACCAAGAAGAAGCGCTGGAAGTGGCCGACCGCGTGGTGCTGATGAACCAAGGCCGCGTCGAACAAGTGGGCAGCCCCAGCGCGGTCTATGCCCAGCCCGCCACGCCTTTTGTGTATGGGTTTTTAGGCCATGTGAACGCGTTTACGGGGCAATGGGGGCAGGGCGCTTTGCAGTTGGGTGGCAGCAGCGGGGCGCATTTGCTGCCCGTGGGACAGGCGCAGGAACAAGCGCAGTGGGCAGAAGGCAGCTTAGTCAGCGCCTTTGCGCGCCCGCACGAGCTGAAAATTGTGCGCCCTGATGCCCAAGCCTATGGCGTACTGGCTAGGCTAGAACGGGTGCAGGCCTTTGGTCTGACTGCACGCTTAGAGCTGGCCAGCGTGCAAAGTGGCGGTCAAAACAGCGGTCATAGCGGCATTCCGCCCTATTTAGAGGTGGATGTGGCGCAAACCCAGTTGGCCGACTTGGGGCTGGTGCTGGGTTCGCAAGTGCGCGTGGTGCCGACACAATTGCGGGTATTTGCGGCGCATGAGGCTGCGGCAAGCAGCGCGACCATTGCCACAGCTATTGCAAGCTAGGATAGACCGATGAACTTTCAACAACTGCGCATCATTCGCGAAACCCTGCGCCACAACTTCAACCTGACCGAAGTCGCGCAGGCGCTGTTCACTTCGCAATCGGGCGTGAGCAAGCACATCAAAGACTTAGAGGACGAGCTGGGCATCGAGATTTTTATCCGCAAAGGCAAACGCCTGCTGGGGCTGACCGAGCCGGGTAAAGAGCTGAGCAAAATCGTCGAACGCATGTTGCTGGAT
>JAMIFN010000045.1:0-6833 GCA_035906235.1 Allobrachymonas sp.
CTAGACAACCATAATTCCAGCGCGGGGCGCACAAAACCGCTGATCAGGCGCACCGCGTCGCGGCTATTGAGTTTTTCTTTAATCTGCCCTTGGAATTGCGGGTCTAAGACCTTGGCCGAGAGGATAAAACTGGCACGGGCGAACACATCCTCGGGCAGCAGCTTGACGCCCTTGGGCAGCAGGGCGTGCAGCTCGATAAACGATTTGACGGCATTGAAGAGGCCGTCGCGCAGGCCAGATTCATGCGTGCCGCCCGCCGTGGTGGGGATGAGGTTGACATAGCTCTCGCGCACGGGGCTGCCATCTTCGCTAAAGACCACGGCCCAGTCTGCGCCCTCGCCTTCGGCAAAGCTTTCGTTGTTTTTGTCGGCAAAGCCACTGCCTTCAAACAGCGGGATCAGCGGCTCGCCGTGCAGGTTTTGCGTTAAATAATCGGCCAGCCCGCCCTTGTACAGCCACTGCTGCGTGTCTTTGGTTTTTTCGTTGACCAACACCACTTGCACGCCCGGCATCAACACCGCTTTGCTGCGCAGCAGGTGCACCAGCTCGCCCAGGGGCAGGTGCAGGCTGTCGAAGTATTTACCGTCTGGCCAAACGCGCACGGTGGTGCCTTGGCGGCGGTCGCCATCTTGCACGCCTTTGCCAAAAGTGTTTTCGCGCAGGCTCAAAGGCTCAATCACATCGCCGCCCGCAAACACGATTTGCGCCACTTGGCCATCGCGGTAGCTGGTGGCCTCCATGCGCTTGGCCAGCGCATTGGTCACGCTGACGCCCACGCCGTGCAAGCCGCCCGAAAAGCTGTAGGCGCCGCCCTTGCCTTTATCGAATTTGCCGCCCGCGTGCAGGCGGGTAAAAACCAGCTCGATGACGGGCGCTTTTTCTTCGGGGTGCAGGCCAAAAGGGATGCCACGGCCATCGTCTTCCACACTGGCCGAGCCATCGGCGTGCAAGGTGAATTTGATTTTTTTGCAAAAACCGGCCAAGGCTTCGTCGGCAGCGTTGTCCAGCACCTCTTGCAGCACATGCAAGGGGTTGTCGGTGCGGGTGTACATGCCAGGGCGCTGCTTCACAGGCTCTAAGCCTTTGAGCACGCGGATGGAGTTTTCGCCGTAATCGGGGGTGTTGGTGTTTGCCATGGGCGGCATTTTAGCCAGAAGAAATGGGATTACTGGATGAATGTCCAGTTGTTAATCCAGTAAGAATGGATTGCCCGTCACAGGCGTGGTGGCTACGGCAAAATCTTGGCGGCTCATGACGCCAGCGCGCTGCGCTAAGCGCCCGGCTTCAATGCTGAGTTTGAAAGCCCGCGCCATGCTGACCGGGTCGGCGGCTTGGCTGACGGCGGAGTTGAGCAAGACCGCGTCATAGCCCATCTCCATAGCTTGCGCGGCGTGACTCGGGCTACCTATGCCCGCATCCACAATGAGGGTGGCGTCAGGCAGACGCTCGCGCAGGGTGCGCAGGGCAAAGGGGTTGATCAGGCCTTGCCCCGAGCCGATGGGCGCGCCCCAGGGCATGAGCAGGGGGCAGCCCACATCTAAGAGGCGCTTGCAGGTGACCAAATCGTCGGTGCAATAGGGAAAGACGACAAAGCCCGCCTGCGCCAGCTCGCGTGCGGCGGCGATCAGCTCAATCGGGTCGGGCTGCAGGGTGTAGTCATCGCCCACCACTTCTAATTTAACCCAATGGGTTTCGTACAGCTCGCGTGCCATATGTGCCAGCTGCACCGCTTCGCGCGCGCTGGTGCAGCCAGCGGTGTTGGGCAGCAAATGCCCAGCCCTAGCCTGCACATGGGCGCGAATATGGGCAACAAAACCGTTGTCGCCCGCAGCGGCCAATTGGCGTTTTAGGCCGACAGTGACGATTTGTGCGCCGCTGGCGGCCATGCTTTGCGTCAGCACTTGGGGCGAAGGGTAGCCCGCCGTGCCTAAAAGAAAACGGCTGGCGAGGGGCGTGCCCGCGACCTGCCAGCTGTCGGCAGCCAGCGCATCAGAGGATTCATGCATAGAAAGAAGGCTCACCTGCGGGGCGAGATTTAAAGCGTTTGTGTACCCAATAGTATTGGGCGATGCCATAGAGGTGGATGAGCTGCTCGAGCTCGGCATTCATGCGGCGGGTATCGGCCAATAAATCGCTGCTGGGAAAATCGGCCCACACGGGCGAGACATGGATGTTATAGCCGTGGCGCTGTACGGTGCTGACCATGGACAGCACTTGCGCACCGCCCATGCGGGCAAAGCGCGATAGCGAGGGCACGGTGGCGGTGGTTACGCCAAAAAAGGGCAGAAACAAAGCCTCTTGCGGGCCAAAGTCCATGTCGGGCAATAAATAAAAAAGAGCCTGCTCGCGCCGCATGGCATTGATGGCCACGCGGATGGAATCGGTGCGATCGACCAAAGTTGCCTGGCCAAAGCGGCTACGGCCAGCGCGCACCCAAGCATCGACATCGGGGTTGAGCTGGCGCGAATAAATACTGGCAATGCCGTGCCAGCGAGCCAAACCCAGTGCGCTGAAGCCCGCATCCAAGCCCATAAAGTGCGGCGCAAAAATCACCGTCGGCCTGTCGCTTTGCAGTGGCGCGGTATCACCCACCCAGCGCAGGCGTTTTTGCAGTACGGCTTCGCTGCCATGCCAAAGCCAGCTGCGGTCGAGCCAGCTTTGCGCAAAATACACAAAAACTTGGCGGCTCAGCGCGGCCACTTCAGCCGCATTTTTGCTGGGGAAGCAGGCGCTTAAATTGCGCCGCACCACGCGCCGGCGTGGGCTGGCTAGGTGGTAGAGCACTTGCCCCAGCAGCCAGCCAAACGCGCGCAAAAGTGGCAGCGGCAGATAGGCCAAGCCGCGCATAAAAACGATGAAAAGTCGCACGCCCATGCTCTTTACGCCTCTGCTTCTGCGGTCTTTCCGTTTTTCAGGCGCGTGCGGATATAGCCCGTGAGCGCGGCAAACAAAGCCACAGCCAGCAGCAATTCGCCCCAGGCCAAATAGCGGCTGGTGGCGCTGCCGTCTGACCACAGACGCACCGCGCCCTCGGCCACATAAAGCCAGACCAGCAAACTGAGCCAGCGGTAGGTATAGAGGCGGTGGCGCAGCAGCCCCGCAATGGCCAAACACAGGGGCAAGACTTTCACCACCAAAGTACTGCCACCTGGGCGCAGTGGCGCCCACCACAGTTCCCAGCCTGCACCGAGGGCAATCAGCGCCAAGAGCAGCCCTACGCACAGCAGGCGCAAGCCTTGCACGCGGGCGCTGGCGTGAGCTGTGAGAGGAGTGGCAGGAGACGGTGGCACAGCAGGAGAGGCGGACATGGCAGGAGATGAGGGATGGGGTGAAAAACGGGGTGGGATGGTCGAAAACCGCAGCCTACAATTCTGGCATGAAGCTCATCGCCTGGACGCAGCGCCTGCTGCAAATCATCACGCGCTTACAAGCCTTTCCCTGGGGCAGTACGGCGCGGGTGCTGCGCCAGCGTTTTCAAGAAGACCGCCTGGGCCTGACGGCGGGCAGTTTAACCTTTACCTCCATCACCTCTTTGGTGCCCTTGGCGACGGTGGCCTTGGCGATTTTTTCGGTCTTTCCCAGTTTTGGGCAAATGCAGCTCATGCTGCAGCGCTGGATGACGGACAACCTCTTCCCCCAGGCCATCGCGCATAGCGTGATGGATTACATCAGCGATTTTGCGAGTAAAGCCAGCCAGCTGGGTTGGCTCAGTTTGGTGTTTTTGTTTTTTAGCGCCTTGGCCGTGATGCTGACGGTGGATGGGGCTTTGAACAAAATCTGGCGCGTGCGCACGGCACGCCCTTTGGCGCAACGCATCTTGGTGTATTGGGCGGGGCTGACTTTAGGGCCTTTGGCCTTAACGGCCAGTCTGGCGCTCAGTTCGTATGCGCTGGGTAGTTCGCGGGGGTGGATTCCCGTGAATGTAGCCTGGGTACGGGGTATTTCTCATGTTTTGCAGTTCGCTCTAGTGGCTGGGCTGGCCAGCTGCGCCTATCGCTTCGTCCCCAATACGGCAGTGCGGTGGCGGCATGCTGTGGCTGGCGGTTTCTTTGTCGCTTTAGGGATTGATTTGGCGCGGCGCGGTTTAGGGGTTTACATCGGCTCAGCCAGTGTAGGCAGTATTTACGGTGCTTTTGCCGTTTTGCCCATTTTGCTTTTGTGGTTGTATATCTTGTGGGTGATTGTGCTTTTGGGGGCGGTGATTGCCGCCTATCTGCCCAGCATCATGGCCGGTATTGCGCGATCTGGCGACCATCCGAGTTTTGGTCTAGAGCTGGCTCTGGAGGTGTTGCATACGCTGCGCGGTTTGCAGGGCAGGGCCGGGCATGGCGCTAGCGCGATGGATTTGGCGCTAAAGCTTCAGGTCTCGACTTTGCAACTAGAGCCGAGTTTAGAACTGCTGCAAGAGCTAGACTGGATCGCCCAGTTGCACGAAAGCCCCAGCCAAACCCAGGATGCACCGCGTTGGGTACTGTTGGTTGCGCCTGAAAAAACGCCGCTGGCGCCCTTGCTGCAACGAACCGTGTTCCCCCTCACGGCGGCTTTTTCGCCTTTTCACATACATATGGCAGAGCTGAATTTGCCACTCAGTGCAGCCTTGCCTGCGCTGGAGGCTTAAAAACGGCGCTCGTGAAGGCGCTCGTAAAGGCGGTGTTTTCTACCATGGTGGTGCGCGGATAGCCAAATGCGTGTACAAGGGAAAAAGGTTCTTTCAGCATGTTTGTCAGGATGCCCAATATGAAATCCCCCTCGCTTTTTCGCGGTGCTGGTGCGCTGGTCGTGAGCGCAATGCTGCTGATGTCTGCTGCGTGTAGCAGCATCCAGACCCTGAGCACCCAAGTCAGCACCTTCAACCAATGGCCAGCAGACAGTGCGGGCGCGAGTTTTCGCGTGCAAACGGTCAAACAAGCCGCATCGGCAGGCTGGAGCGATTTGGAAGGCCAAACTTACGCGCAATTGGTGGCTGATGCCCTCACTCGCCAAGGCCTGCACCCCGCAGCAGCGGGCGAAAAGGCGCGTTTTCAAGCCCATTTGCGCCTAGACAGCAGACAAGAAAAAGTGCAGCGCAGCCAGCCCGTGTACGCCCCCGCCTGGGGCTACCCCTATGCTGGCTATGGCTGGCCACGCGGCTATTGGCATGGCGGCGTTTGGCGCGATCCTTTTTTAGAAGATGGTGTTTTTGGCTGGTCTGCGCCCATGTATATGGGCGAGCGCCGCTATGAGCAAACCATCGCCATGGTCTTGCTGGGGCTGCGCATCAGCGACAGCCAGCAAAAAGGCGATACGCCGCAGGGCGCCACAGTGTTTGAAGGCAGCGCTGAATATGCCGGGCAAGAGGCCGCCACCCCCGCCCTGATGCCCTATTTGGTGCAGGCGCTGTTCAGCGATTTTCCGGGGCGCAATGGCCAGGTGCGGCAGGTGACGCTGCCCATTAACCCTAGACCAACACCGGCGCCAGCGGGTAAATAGGGCTGATATTGCCGCCCCATTTTTGCAGGCGCTTGCGGCATTTGAGTACCTGCTTGTCTTTGGACAGCAAGAGCGCCCGCTCTTGCACCGCCAGGTCTAAAAATTTTTGATCATCGGCGTCTTTGCAATCCACCGCCACTTTGGGCGCTATGGGGCGCAACTGCGCCTGGGCATCAAAAGCGGCCAGCACCGCTGCGGTATTTAAACCATAAAAAGCCACACGCGGGGCGATTTGCGCGTAGGCCAGCACGCGCTCCAATTCATCGCGCATCACCGCCGTGGCCAGCCATTGCACCAAGCCAGCGGCCAAATCGGTCTTGAGCTGCGCCACTTTAGGCTCGTTGAACACCAAAATATCCAGCGCGATATTGGTGTCGATCACCAGTTTTTGTGGGGCGGCTTCGGGCTGGGCGGACATCATGCGCCCGCCTGCTGCAAAAGCTGCGCGGTTTCAAACAGGGGCAGGCCCACTATGCCGCTGTAGCTGCCCGCCATATGCTGCACAAAAGCCGCAGCCCTGCCCTGTATGCCATAGCTGCCGGCCTTGCCCAGCGGCTCGCCACTGGCGACATAGGCGGCAATTTCTGCTGGCGATAAATCCTTGAACTGCACTTGCGAGCGTGAAAGTGAGGCGCACTGCCGCCCCTGCGCGTCTAGCACCACCACAGCCGTCAGCACCTCGTGCGCCCGCCCCGCCAACCGCGTCAGCATGGCGGCAGCGTCGGCGTTGTTTGCGGGTTTGCCCAAAATCTGCCCATCCAGCGCCACGGTGGTGTCGGCGCACAAAATCGGCAGCGCAGGCCACGCCGCTGCGTCTTGGCCTGCCTGCGCTTGCCAACGGGCATAGGCCGCTTGCGCTTTGAGCGCCGTGACGCGTTGCACATAGATAGCGGGCGTTTCGCCAGCCAGCAGCACTTCCAAATCTTCGGCGGCTTGTTTTTCTGCTGCGCTTTGCGGCAGCAGCAGGCGAAAATCCACGCCAATTTGCTGCAGCAGCTCGGCTCGGCGCGGGCTTTGGGAGGCCAGATAAATCATCATGCGATGGGTGTTTCCAAGGTTTTTTTAAGGGTGTTTTTGGCCTTTTAAGCCGAAAAAGCTGCCTGAGCAGCTATGCAATTGATAGTAAAGACTAGGGCTCAGCCTGCGTTGTGCTGATTCCAGTGCAGCTTTTCGCGCAGGGTGTCGTAATAAGTCCAGCCCCTGGGGTGCAATAGGCGCACCGAGTGTTCGGCGCGTTCGAGCAAGACCTGATCGCCATGCTGCAAATTCGCCAGCGATTGCATATCGAAATTGGCGCTGGCTTCGCGCCCGGCAATCATCTCGATGCGGATCAGGGCATTGTTGGAAATCGCCAAAGGGCGATT
>JAMIFN010000046.1:0-4047 GCA_035906235.1 Allobrachymonas sp.
CTAGGACTAAAACGGCAGCTACTTGCGCGCCACCCATTTGGATGTAATTGGACAGCTCGGCCAGTGTACCACCCATGTTCATCACATCATCAACCAACACATAGTTGGCCCCAGCCGTCACAGGGCCAACAAACTGCGCCCGTGTTGCCATGCGTTCCATAGGGTCTGCACCCGTGTGATAAACCCGATCGGATTGCACAATCTCTGATTCAACCTACTCGCCCAACACTACCGCGCACACGCCAGCCAGCGTTTGTGGAATGGCATTGTCCCCTGCTGCCTCCTGCGCATGGGGGCTACAAAAATCACATTCTCCGCCAAGGCTGGGCGTAAGCCGTAAACCCACCCCACGGCCAAGTCCAAGACGAGTTCAAGCGCAGCATCCACATCTCCTGCCTTTGCTGCGGCATATGCCTTATGGTTTTTTAAGGCCGAGTCGTGTGTGTGCAAATAGTGCAAATCCACATGGGCAGCAAATCCAAATTCACGAGGTATAAGCTTCATAAAAATAATAGCTTCTCAGGCAGGATTTGCGGCTTAAAACACCAAAATAGGCCATTATTCCGACCAGGGGTTGATAAGCTCTAGCCCTTCTATCTGCACAAAGTCTTTGGTATTGCGTGTGACCAAAGGCAATTGCGCAGCCAAGGCAATGGCGGCAATCTGCGCATCTTCTGTGGTGATGGGCAAACCCGCCCGCTGCCGCTGCGCCCGCAACAAGGCGTAGTGCGCGGCCGCCTGATCATCAAAAGGCAGCACGCGCCCAGGGGCAAAATCTAGGCTGAACAATTGCTCGGCCAAGGTGGCCAATTGCGCACGGCGCGCCCCATCGGGCAACAATGCCACGCCACACAGCAGCTCAGCCTGGGTGATGGCACTGGTCCACATAGGGCTGGCCGCCTGTTGCGCAAACCATGCCAGCACCTGCGGATGAGGCGCTGGGCGCATCAGCTCAGATAGCACATTGGTGTCGAGTAAAAAGCCTAGCTTCATCATGGCTCAAGCGGCGGCGCTGCGCGGCTTGCTTGGCGCGGCGGCAGCGGCAAATCATCCAATTTGGCCTCTTGAAAGCGCTGCTGCACGCGCTGGGCAAAATTCAAGCCCACGCCACCTTCAGGGCTTTGCAAGGCCTGCTGCAAAATGTGCCGCACCTCTTGCTCCATCGAGCAGCCATGCTGCGCAGCACGCAGGCGCAACAAAGTTTTGGTGTAGCTGTCTAAGCCTCTGACCGTAATGCTGTGCATATCAGCCCCTGTCAAAATGATTGCAATGCTGGCATTGTATGCAGTGCGGGCATGAATGTCACCTGCTGCAGTTGTCCGCTGCCCAAACATCATTGCTGCTCGCTGCCTGTAAATTTGCTCATCGTGGCCTGCCCCGCTGCGCTGATGCCGTCTTTGATAAACACTTTTTTAACGGTTAGCAGCAAGATTTTTACATCCAGCCCAAAGGACTGATGCTCCACATACCAAACATCCAGCGCAAATTTCTCTTCCCAGCTAATCGCATTGCGGCCATTCACCTGCGCCCAGCCTGTGACGCCCGGGCGCACCTCGTGGCGGCGGTATTGCTGCGGCGAATACAGCGGCAAATACTCCATCAACAGCGGGCGCGGCCCCACCAAACTCATCTCGCCTTTCAGCACATTCCACAGCTCGGGCAGCTCGTCCAGGCTGCTTGATCGCAAAAAGCGGCCAAAAGGCGTGAGGCGCTGGGCATCGGGCAGCAGCGCACCATCTGCCCCGCGTGCATCCGTCATGGTGCGAAACTTCACCATCTCAAACGGCTGACCGTGCAAACCGGGGCGCACTTGGCGAAACAGCACAGGGCTGCCCAACTTGCGGCGAATCAGCAGCGCCAGCAGCAGCAGAGGCAAAGCCAACACTGCCAAACCCAGCAAAGCGGCAACAAAATCGAAAAGTCGTTTCATAAAGCACTTAAAAATGATAGCTGCTCAGGCAGGTAAGAATTGCAAATAACGGTCCCACAAAGCTTGCACCACTTGTGCCTGTAATTTGTCTTTCGGCGCTTTCAGTGGGTCGCGCCCTAAACGCTGCGCCAATGCGTGCTTGAGTCGAATAAAAACCAAAGGATGCAAGGTGTGCATGATGGCCATTTCCCCTTGGGGGGAAACCACCATCTGCGCAAATCTAGGGCTACTGGCCATAGCCTGGCCTTGATCTGCTTGCACGGCCCAAAAATCATTTTCGTCATCTGACAAACGCAATGGGTGCGGATCGCCATCTACTTGCATACGGCGGATGATGTCCACCTCAAAGCCATCATCATTAACGGCTGTTTCCAGCTTGTCACGGCGCACCTTAAAAGTCTTATCGGCGCGTTGCAGCACGGCAATGAGTGAGCGCAATTCTGTGCGTTTGAGCAAGGTGGTAAAAGCCCGCAATTTGCGCACATCAAATAATAAATCTAAATCTTGTGTAGCCATGGATCCGGACTGCACCCGCACACCAGCGGCCGTTTCATAGGCATACAGCGCGTGCGTGCCAACGACTAAAAACTGCTGGGCTAGACCCGCATCTTCAAGCGCATTCAAGCAGCGCACCAAAATACTTGGCGCACGCCCAATTTGGTACACGCGATTGAGCTGGCGCATTTCGTCCATGCGTTGGCGCATCGCGGCCAAACGCGCCTGGGCGGACGATTTGCGGCTATGGAAGGCATCGAAAATCGCCTGCGTCTCCTGCGTTTGCGGCCCCAAAGAGCGTTCGGCACCACGGGGGCTAACGCGCAGCAAATATTGCCTACCCCCTACGGTTTTCCAACGCATGGAACCGCGCACCTCTTGCGCCTCTTGGCGTGCGACACGGGAATGGCGCAACACGGCTTGCGCATCGCTAAGTTGTCGCAACTGCGACTCAGAAAGTGTAATGAAGCGGTCTTTTTCCGAGTAAATATCCATTTCTTGAGTCTATTCGGAAATTTTATAAATATCAATTAGTTAGATTGATTTTTGCAGGTGAAATTACGCCACTAAGGAGGCTCCTTCCCCGCTTCGCATCATGTCAGCCTAGGCCAAGCAATTCACAGTATTCAATGCCACAAGAAAATCGAAAAATCGTTTCATAAATTCATTAAAAATAATAGCTGCTCAGGCAGGTTTTTTGGGGGAAATCCTCAAAAACACCCTGAAAACAGCCCAAGAAGCCCCAAAAAACCGGCTGCCTAGGTGTCCATGCCCATTTCTCGCAACATCACGGCGTTTACCTTGTGCACATCGTATTTTTCTTCTGCCATGCGGCGTGATGCCTCGCCCATGCGCTGCGCCAGCGCAGGGTCTTCAATAAAGCGCAGCATGGCGGCGGCCAAGGCATCCACATCGCGCACGGGCACCAAAAAACCGTTTTCGCCATGCACCACGGTTTCGCGGCAGCCTGGCGCGTCGGTGGTGATGATGGCGCGGCCTGTGGCCATGGCTTCTAGGCTACTGCGCGGCGTACCCTCGCGGTAGCTGGGCAAAACATACGCACTGCAAGCCGCCAGCGCGGGGCGCGCATCACTTAATTTGCCCAAATATTGGATGGTGCCTGCGGCCACCCAAGCGTCTAACTCTTGCTGTGCAATGCAATCGGGGTTGCTGTCTAAACCACCCACCAGCGAAAAAGTGGTGCCTGGGTATTGCGCCCGCACCTGCTGCGCTGCTGCCGCGTATTCGCGCACGCCTTTATCGCCCAATAAGCGCCCAATCAACAAAAAATGCACCCCAGACTGATGGGCAGGCAAGGGTGCAGGGGCAAAGCGGGCAACATCTACACCCGAACCATTGACCACGCAAGCGGGCACGCTGCTGGGCAAAAGGCCGCGCTGTTTAAACAGGGCTGCATCGTCGGGGTTTTGAAAAAACACCCCATGCACCCGCGCTAAGGCAGCGCCATACAACTTTTGCACCAGGGCTTGCAAGCCCGCCCGCCCTTTGCCCTCGCCCAAAAAGCTATAACCCAAGCCTGGTATCAGGGCAAAACGGCGCGGCACGCCAGCTAGCCATGCTGCCAAGCTGCCATAAATCACGGGTTTGATGGTGTAGCTCAG
>JAMIFN010000047.1:0-22379 GCA_035906235.1 Allobrachymonas sp.
TCAGGGCAGCCAATTTGGCAGTGACGAGTTCAATCGTTGGTGCAAAGACAACCGGCTAAGCCCAAGCATGAGCCGTAGGGGGAATTGCTGGGATAACGCTGTGGCTGAATCGTTCTTCAGTAATTTGAAGAGTGAGCAGATCAAGAAGCGGATTTACGCAACGCGGGCAGAAGCCAAGTCAGAAATCTTCGATTACATTGAGGGCTTCTACAATCGTATTCGTCGCCACAAACACCTCGATCAACTCAGCCCCCACGAGTTCGAGCGGCAGCGTCAAACTGCGCTATGAGAAATGTCTAGGGATTTGGGGGAATGCCAGTGTATCGATCTTGTCGATAGGCATGCCGCCTATGATTGGGAATACGTCCGCCTCCAAGCGTTTCCACTTGACGCTACAAGTCTTTTCATCTTTACCCTTACTCCAAGTTTCAAACCACAGGCTGGCCAGTGCTTTGAAGTTGGATGCTTTTGATTGACTGATCGTGTGTTGCTCGATTTTTTTGCCAATAGCCGGGTCTATGCCATCAGCCAGCTGTATTTTGGCCGCCTCGCGTTTTTCGCGTGCACTCAGAAGGCTAACTTCAGGATAGATGCCTAGTGCGAGCGTCTTTTGTTTCTTGTCGTAGCGGTAGGCTAGGCGCCAATACTTGCCATGCTTAGAGATCCAGATGTGTAGCCCACCTCCATCGCTGAGCTTTTGGCCGTACTGTGGTGTGCCCGTGTACTGTGCCTTACGAATTGCAATGTCTGTCAGTGCCATAAACGCCTTTCTTCTTGAGTGAATAATAGGCTGAAACCAAGAAAATTGTGCCAACAAATGTGCCAACAATTTCTTTGGCTTGGGCTGGAAATCGTTGGACATCTTGAGACAAGAAAAAACCCGCAAAGCCTTAAGCTATGCGGGTTTCCTTGTTTCTTTGAACTTTCTTGGACATGCTTGAACATGTCAAAAAGAGGTCACTGGTGCCGGAAGCCGGAATCGAACCGGCACGGTGTTTCCACCGGCAGATTTTGAATCTGCTGCGTCTACCAATTTCGCCACTCCGGCTGGTGTGAGGACTGAAGGTATCAGTGAAGCCGCAGATTATGGCACAAAAATGGCCTGTGTTTGCCGTATGATGCAGGAATGCAGTACAAAACTTTGCAAGATACGGTGGGGCAGACGCCCTTGGTGCAGTTGCCGCGCATAGGCGGGGCGCAGTTGGCGGCGCGTGGCAATGTGCTTTTGGCCAAATTAGAGGGCAATAACCCTGCGGGTTCGGTGAAAGATCGCCCCGCCCTGTCGATGATTCGCGCGGCGCAGGCACGGGGCGATATTGCCCCGGGTGAGACGCTGATTGAGGCTACTTCGGGCAATACCGGCATCGCGCTCGCCATGGCTGCAGCCGTGCTGGGCTACAAAATGGTGTTGCTGATGCCCGAAGACGCCAGCGCCGAGCGCGTGCTGACCATGCGAGCCTATGGCGCGGAAATCATTTTGACGGCCAAGGCTGGCAGCATGGAATTGGCGCGTGATATGGCGCTGCAGATGCAGGCCGATGGCAAGGGTAAAGTGCTCAACCAATTTGCTAATCGCGATAATCCGCTGGCGCATTTCCAGGGCACAGGCCCCGAAATTTGGCAACAAACGGGGGGGCAGGTGACGCATTTTGTCAGCGCCATGGGTACCACGGGCACGATTACCGGCACTTCGCAGTATTTGAAGGCGCAAAACCCGCAGCTTCAGGTCATAGGCGTTCAGCCTGAGGCGGGTGCGCGCATTTCTGGCATACGCAAATGGCAGCCCGAGTATTTGCCCGAGATTTACGCCGACAGCCGTGTGGATCGCTTGGAATACATAGGGCAGGCCGAGGCCGAAGATTTGTGCCGCCGCCTGGCGCGTGAGGAGGGGCTGTTTTGTGGGGTTTCTTCGGCGGGGGCTTGCGCCGTAGCACTGCGTCTGGCGCAAAGCTTGCAAAACGCGACCATCGTCTTTATCGTGTGCGATCGTGGTGATCGCTATTTATCTACTGGCTTGTTTGGCTAGCATGCTGCTCCGCGCTAACCGGCATTCACCACCTATCACCAGTTTTTCATGAGCCCACAAGAACTTTTGCAACATGCCGCATCCTTGGTGGGCTCTGCCTTGCAGTTTCAGCAAACGACCGAGCAAACCCTCGCGCAATACTTTCGCCAGCACGGCAAAATTGGCGCACGCGAACGCGCCATGCTGACGGACGCGGTTTACCGCATTGTGCGCCTGAAAAGCCTCCTTGAAGCACAGGCAGAAGCTGCCCCGCGAGGTTTGGGCAGCAAAGAGCGCAAATTGGCACTCTTAGGTATCAAAAAACACGCGGATTATTTCGCTGGCGCCATGAGTGATGTCGAGCGTGAGTGGCTGGCCAAAGCACACCAAATCGATTCACTGGATTTGCCCGTAACCCTGCCTGCTGCGCAACGCCACAATCTACCAAAGTGGTTGGCCGAAAAATTACAAATCGAATTGGGCGAGAATTTTTGGCCGTTTGCCATGGTGATGCTGCAAAAAGCCAGCGTCGATTTGCGCATCAATACCCACAGCCACAAAACCGTTAGAGTGGCCGAGCAATTGGCACAAGACGGTTTTAGCACCACCCCCACGCACTATGCGCCAGATGGTCTGAGCCTGGATCAGCGCAAGAGCCTAAAAAATTACCCGTTGTATCTGCAAGGCGCATTTGAAGTGCAAGACGAAGGCTCCCAGCTCATCGCCGTCCTCAGCCAGGCCAAACGCGAAGAAATTGTCGTGGATTTTTGCGCTGGTGCTGGCGGTAAAACCCTGGCGATGGCCAGCATGATGCGCGGCACAGGACGAGTCTATGCGCTGGATGCATCGGCTAGCCGGCTAGAGGCTCTGCGTCCGCGTATGCAACGCGCCGAACTTGAAAATATCTACCCTATGGCCATTAGCGCGGCTGACGATGAGCGCGTGCAGCGCTTAATCGGCAAAGCCGATTGCGTGCTGGTGGATGCGCCTTGCTCGGGGCTGGGCACGCTACGACGCCAGCCCGATTTAAAATGGCGGCGCAAGCCCGAAGATCTGCGCCGCTTCCAAGCCGTGCAACTGGCCATCTTGCGCGATGCCGCCAGATTACTCAAACCTGGCGGGCGTTTGGTCTATGCCACTTGCAGCGTCTTGCGCGAAGAAAATGAAGAAGTCGCCGCACTGTTTAGCGAAAACCATACAGATTTTGCACAGCAAAGTGTGGGAGATATTTTGGAAAAAGCCAAAGTTCCGGATGTGCAGACCTTGGTATCGGGTGGCACGGATGGCCGTTTATCCTTGCACACTTGGCCCCACCTACATCAAATGGACGGTTTTTTTGCTGCAGTCTGGAAAAAACAAGCAAAGACAGCGTGACAAAATACAAAGTTTGGGCATTTGCCGACACACCAATGCCTTGCCATGGCATACAAACACCTAGAATCACCCAATTATTTGCCGAACTTTTACCCAAGGTTCAGTTTTTTTTGCGCGCAGATAGCGTAGAAGTGGAAAGGGAAGCCCCATGTCTCGTTGGAATTCAAAAGCCTTATTCTTGTCTTTGCTTGTACTTGCAGGCAGTGCGCATGCTGCATACAACTTGCGCTATAGCACCATCGCCCCAGGCGCCCTGACTTTTACGGGTAACACCATAGGTCTGGATAAAGCGAACAATAGCAACAATCCAGGCACATCGATGGCCATCGGTGCTTATATTGCCGAAGGGCAAGGCGCCGCTACTTATAGCGGACACCCTGCACCTACCTCGGCAAACTGGTTGCTCAACCGTTCAAATGCGACTTTGACCATTCCTGCGGGCGCCACTGTCTTGTATGCCGAATTAATTTGGGGCGGAAGCTACAGCTATGGTGGCCAATTTCGGTCTTTAGCCGAACGCAATGGCGCCGTCGATTTCATTACCCCTAGTGGCACCAACAGCGTTACGCCATCTGGGGCAACTGCGGTGGACCTCAATAGTGGCACAGGAGGCACCTGCTCGGGTAACCCCCCTTGTTTTTATGTGCGCTCACAAGATGTCACCACCATCGTTCAAGCACTGGGCACTGGAACTATTCCGCTTTCCGTCGGCAAAATCCCTGCCACGATAGGGGCATCTGAAAACAACCTCAACACGGGGGGCTGGACACTGGCCGTCGCCTATAGAGATACCACTAAAGTCGAACACAAAATGAACATCTATGTAGGTGCAGAGTTTGTGTACAACGGCATGCCTGGTGGAGGTAGTAGTGCGGCAGTCACCAATTTCTGTACGGCACCCTCAGGGGCACAGTCTGGACGCTTGCTGGCCAGTGCTATGGAGGGTGATGCAGGCATCTCAGGCGACGAATTCCGTTTTGGGGCCACCAACCCAGCGCCGACTGCCAATAAGTTGAATGGGCCGAGGAACTTGGTAGGCAACTTTTTTGCAGGTCAAATTAATAATGATTTAGGCAACACCGCCACCAATGGCTCTTTTGGTACATCCAACCAAACTCCGGGCACGGCTGGCCAAGGCCGGCAAGGGTGGGATGTTACCAATGTGGCGCTAGACAGCTTCCTAACTGCGGGTATGACCACGGCACATGCAACTGCCACTACCACGGGCGATACTTATGTCGTCAATGGCTTAGGCATCCAAATCAAAGTAGGGCAGCCTGGTTTTCCGACTGCGGTCAAGCGCGTCAATGGCATTGCGGCTGATGGCACCAATTACCCGGCCTATGTAGCCAAAGTCGGAGAAATTTTGACCTATACCGTCAAAATGAATAACAGCACAGGTACTGCCGCTGCAACCAATTTGACCTTTACCGATCTCTTGCCTACGGGTTTGAGCTTCGTTCCAGGTAGTTTCTCGCGCGGCAATGTCATTGCCATGAGCCCTGACCCGGCCATCCCCCCAGCCACTGATCCCGATGTGGCTGGCGCTGGTGCCGTCCCTATGCCGGCAGCCAACCCCGTTTCACCATCCACCGTTCCCTTGCCTGATATTCCGGCAGGACAAGGTGTGGTCGTTCGCTTTCAGGCCAAAGTCGATAGCGTGCCTGTGGCGCCAACAGCCGCCAGTTATTTGAACCGTGCGCAATGGGAATATGACTATGTACCCTGCGTAGGCCAACCCACCATTCACGGCACCAAAATCACCAATCCTGTCTTAACCTACATCCCCCGTATGGCCGCGACCAAGGTGGTCAGCCCTACAGGTGCACAAAATGCAGGCACAACGCTAACCTACACCGTCACGATGACAAACAACGGTCTGGCCAACTCCATCGGCTCGACCATGGTCGATGCCATCCCTGCTGGTGCAACTTATGTCCTCGGCAGTACCACGCTCAACGGCAGTGCTGTCGCGGATGTATCAGGCGCTATGCCCTACGCCACGGCAAATTTGGTTAATAGCGCTGGGCAGGCTGCTGGGGTGATTGCCGTGGGTGCCAGTGCCACGGTCAGCTTTAATGTCACTATCGATGGCAATGCCAGCACGGTTTCCAATACCGCTGTGGCCGACATCGACGGCCCCGGCGGCACAACCGACCCTGGCGTAACCCCACCCCCTGTTAACACCAATGTCACGCCTGCTGCCAATGTGTCGATTACCAAGAGCAATGCTGCAGCGTCGGTCATCAAAGGCGGCACCAGCACCTACACCATTACCGTCAATAACACAGGGCCATCAGCCGCCGACAACGCTATCGTTCAAGACCCCGCAGCTACAGGACTGAACTGCACAACAGTCACCTGCCCTGCCGGCAGCCTGACGGGTGGTGCCACCTGCCCGGCCGTATTGACTATCCCCGCCTTGCAAGGTGCGGGTTTGACGGTTCCAAATCTGCCAGCCAACTCCTCTGTCACGCTGAATGTGACTTGCACCATCACCGCTACGGGGGTGTAAGCGCTGAGGCAATAACCATCAGCGGGCGAGGATTTTGTCCAACCCAAATACCCAAACAAAAGCCGCGTATGCGGCTTTTGCTTTGGGGCTGCTTTCTTGATGCGTGGCGACTAAAAGGGAGTGGAATTCTGCCTTGCAAAGAAATATCTTATCACTTCAAAAAGTAGAGCATCTCAGGCAGGTTTTTAGGCGTTAATTGCCAAAAACATACTGGAAAAATGATGCAAAAACAATAGCGCGTGGTGATTGTCTCAATTTTGGTGCAAAAAACCTGATTTTCACCATTTTCAGGCTGATTGTCCCAATTAATAGCGCCCTATGCCCGCATCGGTGCGTGCCCAGGCATCTATGCCGCCCGTGATGTTGGCGACGCGTTCAAAACCCTGCTGCAGCAAATAGTGCGCCGCGTTCATGCTGCGCACGCCGTGGTGGCAGAGCAAGCCTAAGGTTTTGCCTTCTTGTTCTAGCTGGTCTAGCTCGGCCACGCGCAGGGGAAATTGTCCCAGCGGAATATGGCGCACGGCCAGCGCGGGCAGGTGGCGCAGATGGGCCAGCTCCAGCTCCCAGGCTTCGCGCACATCAATAATCAGCAAATTTGCAGGCCAAGTGGCGGCCTGCTGCGGGTCAAGTTGTGTAATGTTGCCCATGCCACTCATGCCTGCCCCCTTTCTCCGATTTACAGCGCGAAGGCCGGCGTGGCGGCAAAACCGCGCAGATAGGGCGCCAAGCTGTCCCAAGGCTGGCTTTGGCTGTTGTGCGTTTCGCTGTGGCGCGTAAGCAGCGTGGCGCGCATCATGGGGTCTTGCCCGACGAGGGCGAGCAGGCGCCCCCCCTCATTCAGGCGCGAGCTCCAATTGCTGGGCAGCTGTGCCACGCCGCCGCAAAAAACGATGGCATCAAAACTGCCCGTGGTTTGGCTCTCGGTAATGTCGGCGGCAATGATTTGTGCGTTGCCGATACCCGCTTGCAGCAGGTTTAAACGCGCGGTGTTGGCCAGCTCCGCTTGGCATTCATAGGCGGTGACATGGGCGGCCAGCTTGGCCATCAGCGCGGTCATATAGCCCGTGCCCGCGCCGATTTGCAGCACGCGGTCGCTGGGCTTGAGTTGCAATTGATGAATCAAGCGCAGCTGCACCTTGGGGCTGAGCATGAATTGGCCGCCGGCGGTGGGCAAATCGGTGTCGCTCAGCGCCACGCCGCGCAAAGCGGCGGGGGCAAAGTCTTCGCGCGGAGTGGCCAAAAATGCATCAGCCAACTCAGGGGTGATGGCGGGTATCCAGGGGCGGATTTGTTGTTCTAGGGCAAGCCAGCGGGCGTGTTCAATATCGGCAATGGCGGCGGCCTTGGTGTTGCTATCGGGTGTCTGGGCTAGGGTGACGCTCATGGCGGGTATCCTGTTTTGGGTGTTTGGTTTAAGCGCCGATTTTACTTGGCCTTGCGCGGCGGACAGGGCAAGCGCAAACAGGCAGCTAGAATTTCGCCCTTTCCAGCACAACACAGCGCAGCATTGGTTTTATGAGTCTTTTCAAATCCGCCTCGGTGGTTTCGGCCTTTACCTTGCTCTCGCGCATCACCGGTTATGCGCGCGAGGTCTTGTTTGCCGTCTTTTTTGGCGCCAACGCCCTGACCGATGCCTTTAATGTGGCTTTTCGCCTGCCCAATTTGCTGCGCCGCCTGTTTGCCGAAGGCGCGTTTGCCCAGGCTTTTGTGCCCACATTGGCCGCCACCAAAGCCGAGGCGGGCGAGGCACGCACGCGCGAGCTGCTGGCGCATGTGGCCACGGTGCTGTTTTGGGTGCTGTTTTTGGTGTCGGCAGCTGGCGTTTTAGCCGCGCCTTGGTTGGTGTGGGCGCTAGCCAGCGGTTTGCCCGCTGATGGCGAACAAGCTGCCGTGGTGATGACGCGCTGGATGATGCCTTATATCGGCTTGATTTCTTTTGTCTCGCTGGCTTCGGGCGTGCTCAATACCTGGGGCAAATTTGCGGTTTCAGCTTTTACGCCCACGCTGCTCAATATCTGTTTGATTGCCACCATGTGGCTGGGCGTGCCGCAAATGCAGGCGCTGGGCTATCCGCCCATTTACGCCCAAGCTTTGGGGGTGATGTTGGGCGGCATCGCGCAGCTGGCACTGCAGTTGTGGGCACTCAAAAAAATCGACATGCTGCCGCGCATAGGCCTGACTTGGCGGGCTGTCAAAACATCGTGGCAGCACGAGGACACGCAACGCATTCTGCGCCTGATGTTGCCCGCCGTGCTGGGCGTTAGCGTGGCGCAAATATCGCTCTTGATTAACACGCAAATCGCGTCTTATCTGCCGCCAGGATCGGTCAGCTGGCTTAGTTATTCAGACCGGCTGATGGAGTTCCCCACCGCCCTGCTGGGCGTGGCGCTGGGCGTGGTGTTGATGCCGCAACTGGCCGCAGCCAAAGCAGCGGACGATGCGCAGCGCTATTCGGCCATGATCGATTGGGGGCTGCGCCTGGTGCTGCTGTTTGCGCTGCCCTGCGCGGTGGCGCTGTTGGTGTTTAGCCGCCCGTTGGTGGAAAGCCTGTTTCACTATGGCCGTTTTACGGCGCATGACGCTAGCCAAGTGACGCGCTCGCTCATGGGCTACGGCTTGGGGCTGTTGGGGCTGGTGGCCATCAAGGTGCTGGCACCGGCCTATTTTGCGCGCGGTGATATGAAAACCCCAGTCAAAATCGCCGTGGCGGTGCTGATCTTTACGCAGGTGCTGAATTACCTCTTGGTGCCACATTTGCAGCACGCCGCGCTGACCCTGAGCATCAGCTTGGGCGCCATGCTTAACGCCACTTGGCTGCTGACGGGGCTGGTGCGCAAAGGCAATTACCAACCCCAGCCGGGTTGGGGCAAAACCGTGCTGCAAATCAGCCTAGCCACAGCGGTGCTGGGCGCGGCGCTATGGGGCGTGCAGCAATACATCGATTGGGGCAGCCTACCCGCGCTATTGCGCGTGGGGGCGCTCTTGGGCGTGATTGCCGCGGTCGGGCTGCTCTACTTTGCTTGCCTCGCGCTGCTGGGGTTTCCTATCAGGCAGTTGATGCGGCGCTAATGCGATAGATCGAATCCTAAGACTTGCCAATCCGTTTTTGTATGTAGCGCCTTTGTTTCACATCATCCACCTGAATAGGGGGATTGACGCCCCCCTTTTACTGACTGCACTCTCGCATGTTTTTTGCAAACTTGTTCTCGGGAGTCCTAAAAATGAACACAATTTTTAAAATTTCTGCATTGGCTGCTTGTGTAGCGGCAGGTTTTCTGGCTGCCTGTGGTGGTGGCGGAAGTGGTACTGCGGCCACATCAACACCTGCGCCCGGAGCAACGGCAACGGCCACATCAACACCTGCGCCCGGAGCAACGGCAACGGCCACATCAACACCTGCACCCGGAGCAACGGCAACATCAACACCTGCGCCCGGAGCTACTAACACGCCTACGCCTGCTGCTACGCCTACCTCTGCACCATGTACGGGAGCGTTTATCAAAGGTACGGTGGACGGCTCAGTGCGCAATGCTACGGTGGATGTGACAGGCAGTTGGGTTAACAATGGAGGGGCTGGTAGCGCCCTGACTGGAAAAACTATGGATAGTCCAGCCCCTGCGGTATGGACTATTCAGCACTTAGAAAATACGGTAGGTGGCCCCTATGCTTGCAATGTGAGCGGCAGCAAAATTGGCGCGATTACCTTTAGTGACCCCACCGTTGTCGTCAATCCCATGACTGACGCTATGAAAATCCAAGTGACTAGTGCGGGTGGTTCGCTTGGTGCTTGTTCCGTGACGGTTACGGCATCTTCCGCCAACTCGGTCGAAGGTACTTTCACGGCGACGCTGCACAACAACTTGGGTTATAGCCGCACGGTGACGAATGGTTCGTTCAAGGTGTGCAAAACCAATTAAGTAGCGTTTTTACGAACGCATCAAAAAACCTCAATTTCCAAGAAACAGCCCCAATAAAATCAATGAGCTGCAAGTGCCAAATCCTGGATTTCAGGGTTTTTTAGAGGCTCCCTTTAGTACTCGTCTTCAAACTGCTGCGCCAGGCTTTCAAAGCGCGTCAGCGGTTTCAAGAAAGATAGGCGCACCGTGCCCGTGGGGCCGTTTCGTTGTTTGGCGATGATGACTTCGGCGACGCCGGGGTCTTTGCTTTCTTTGTTGTAGTAGTCGTCGCGGTAGATGAACATGATGATGTCGGCATCTTGCTCAATCGCGCCCGATTCGCGCAGGTCGCTCATCATGGGGCGTTTATCGGTGCGGCTTTCTACCCCTCGGCTGAGCTGCGAGAGCGCGATCACGGGGCATTGCAGCTCTTTGGCCAGCATTTTTAGGCCACGCGATATTTCGCCCAGTTCGGTGGCGCGGTTTTCTTCGCGTCCGCCGCTGGAGCCGCTCATCAATTGCAAATAATCCACCACGATAAGCCCGAGTTTGCCTTCGCGCCGCGCCAAACGGCGGGCATTGGCACGCAGCTCGGATGGCGTTAGGCCGCTGGACTCATCAATGTGCAGGGGGATGTCTTTGAGCTGGTCTATGGCCTCGGCAAAGCGCGGCCATTCGTCTTGGCTCAGCTGCCCGGTGCGCAAACGCCCTTGGTCGATGCGGCCTATCGAGCCGACGATACGCACCGCCAGCTGCGCTGCGCCCATTTCCATGGAAAACACGGCCACGGGCATGTGCTCGTTCAGCGCCACATGCTCGGCAATGTTGATGGCCAGCGAGGTTTTGCCCATAGAGGGGCGGGCGGCCAGCACCACCAAATCGCCCGCTTGCAGGCCGCTGGTCATGCGGTCTAAATCATAAAAGCCTGTGGGTACGCCAGTGACATCGGTGGGGTTGTCGGCCAGCTCTTGCACTTTGTCCATCAAATCGACGACCAAGGTGTCCATGCTGACAAAGCCCTGCTTCATGCGCGAGGATTCTTCGCCGATTTTGAAGATTTTTTGCTCGGCTTCGTCCAACACTTTGGCCACTTCTAGGCCTTGGGTGTTGAAGGCGCGGGTGGAGATTTCGTCGCTGGCGCTGACGAGTTTGCGCAAGATGCTGCGCTCGCGCACGATTTCGGCGTAGCGGCGGATATTGCTGGCGCTGGGTACAAACTGCGCCAAGCTGTTGATGTAGGGCAGGCCACCCACTTCTTCGGCCTTGCCTTTGCGTTGCAGGGCTTCAAACACGGTGATGACATCGGCCGGCTTGCTGGCGTTCATCAAATCGGCCATGGCGGCAAAAATCAGGCGGTGTTCGTAGCGATAAAAATCATCGGCCACCAGCAAATCGCCCATGTTTTCCCAGGCGTGGTTGTCTAGCAGCAGGCCGCCCAGTACCGAGCTTTCGGCTTCTAGCGAATGCGGTGGAATGCGCAATTGCGCAATTTGCGCGTCGGGGATGGCGCTAAAGCTGCTAACGGCGGCGCTGCCATCGGGCGTGCTCAGGCCGTCGCGCGCGGTGCGTTGGGCGCGGTGGCTGCTGTTGTTATGGTTACTGGCGTTGGCGGCCGTGGCGTTTTTGGCCGAGGGTTTGCGGGCAGTTTTTTTGCCGCTGCCGCTGGCGTTGCTGGACTCGGCTGGCGTTGCGCCCAGCCAAGGCAGGGCGTCGTCTTCGGCATCAAAGGCATCGGGGGCGAGATAGGGCGCGTCGTCTTCGTCGGCCATAAAGGGCTGGGCGTCGATGTCGGCTTGGCTCAATGCTTCGTCTGCGGGGGTGTTTTTTTTCTTGGGCATAAGGGCGCAATGATAAAGGGCGAAGCCCTGTCAAAAAGGGCAGCGGAAATTCCAGTAGCATTGCCGCCCATGAATGACACACGCCCAGGGCAGAAGTCTGCTGCCAGCTCGCCGTCCGCCAATCCACAAAAAAGCCGCAAAGGCTTAACGCGCCTGTGGCATGCCAGCTTGTATTCGCTGGCGGGCTTAAAAGCCGCCTGGGCGGGCACGCCCGCGTTTCGCCTAGAAGTATGGCTTTTTGCCTGCATGTTGCCTGCCGCTGGGTATTTGGGGCGCAGCTGGCTGGAAGTGGCGTTTTTGCTTTCGACCGGGGTGTTTTTGATGGTGGTGGAGTTGCTCAATACCGCCATAGAAGCGGCTATCGACCGCATTGGCCTAGAGCTGCACCCCTTGTCGGGCATGGCGAAAGATCTGGGCTCAGCGGCGGTGTTTGTGGCCTGCTGCTACACGGGGCTGGTTTGGCTGGCGGCGGTGCTGCTGCACTTTATGCAAAAACAATAGCTATTCAGACAGGATTTTCGTAAAAAAATACTGTTTTTTTAACTGTATCAATAAGCCTAAATCTGCAACAAAGCGTACAAACTGGCACTTTCGGCCACGGTTTTAATCTGCTCGCGCAGGGCTTCATTGCCTAAAATTTGGGCAATATCTGACAAGATTTCTAAATGCTGCTGCGCATTGTTTTGCGGAATCAAGAGGCTGATGATGAGACTCACGGGTTCACCATCGGGTGCGTCAAAGCCTATGGGCGAACGCAGGCGCAGCAGCGCTGCTTGCGGCTCTTTAAGCCCCTTGATACGCCCGTGCGGGATGGCGACGCCGTGCCCCAACCCTGTGGAACCCAAGCGCTCGCGCGCAAACAGGCTATCGGTCACGGCCACGCGTGCCAAGCCGTGCTGGTTTTCAAACAACAGCCCCAGCTCTTCAAAGGCGCGTTTTTTGCTGGTGATCTCGGCATCCAAAATCATGTTGGAGACGGGCAAAATGGCAGCAAGGCGGTTCATACACAGATCAGGACGAGAGCCAAAAGCGCGATTATGCCGTAATGCTTTTTTGCAGCAGTATCCCCTCTGCACTCTGCCCTATAATTTAAGGCTTCTTGGCAGGTTAAACCTGCCTGAGTAGCTACACAATCAATAGCAAACAAGCCCTAACATGAAAGTCTTTCGCGGCCTGCAAGCGGCTGCCCTGCGCGAACTAGCCGCAGGCGCGGCGCTGACCATAGGCAATTTTGACGGCGTCCACCGTGGCCACCAGGCCATGATTGCCCTGCTGCGCGGCGAAGCCCGGCACCGCGGCCTGAAAACCTGCGCCCTGACTTTTGAGCCGCATCCGAAAGACTTTTTTGCGCGGCAATTGGGTAAACCAGAATTAGCGCCCGCCCGGATTTCCACACTGCGCGACAAGCTGCAAACCCTAGAGGATGCAGGGCTAGACTGCTGCATCGTCTTGCCTTTCAACGCCAAGCTGGCGCATATGCCGCCGCAAGATTTCGTCGAAAAAATCTTGGTGGCCGGTCTGAACACCAAATACCTTTTGGTGGGCGATGATTTCCGCTTTGGCGCCAAACGCGCAGGTGATTTTTCCTTTTTGCACCAATCGGGCATGGCGCTGGGTTTTGATGTGGCGCGCATGAACAGCTACGAAATTGCCTGGTCTCACGCCGGCGGGCGCAGCGGCACGGGCTTATCCACCCTGCCCGCTGGCCCCTTTGCCGTGGGGCATGCTGCGGGGCCTTTTCAGGGCTTGCGCGTTTCCAGCTCGGCCGTGCGCGAGGCCTTGTCCGCAGGGCGTCTGGCCGATGCTGCCAAATTGCTAGGCCGCCCTTATGCTGTTAGCGGCCATGTCATGCACGGCGCCAAACTGGGGCGCGAGCTGGGTAAAACGCCCAGCCGCGAACACGGCTTTGCCACGCTCAATCTGCGCTTTAGTGGCCACCATCATCACTGGCAGCCCGCTGCGGCTGGAATTTTTGCCGTCTTGGTGCATGGGCTCGATAGCCAGCCACTGGCAGGCGTAGCCAATTTCGGCACGCGCCCCGCTATAGATGCCAACGATATCAATGGCGGCCGGGTTTTGCTGGAGACCCATATCCTCGACTGGCCAGCCCACCTGCCACGATTTCACGGCTATGGCCGTGTCATCCAAGTAGAGTTTTTGCTGAAACTGCATGACGAGATCAAATACGAAGGCCTAGATGCGCTCACCGCTGGCATCGAAGCCGATTGCCAGGCCGCACGCGCTTTTTTCAGCCACCAGCGCAGTCCAGCCAACGCTTTTTTCTAATATTTCTGCCCTTTTTGCCTTTATCTGTCCCGCCATGAGCATTGATTTTTCTAAAACCCTGAACCTGCCCGATACGCCCTTCCCCATGCGCGGTGATCTGCCCAAACGCGAGCCGAAATGGGTGCAAGAGTGGGAAGAAAAAGGCCTCTATCAGCAGCTACGCGCCGCCCGCCAAGGTGCGCCCAAATTCGTGCTGCACGACGGCCCGCCCTATGCCAATGGCAATATCCATATTGGCCATGCGGTGAACAAGGTGTTGAAAGACATCATCACCAAATCGCGCCAGCTCATGGGTTTTGATGCCGCCTATATTCCCGGCTGGGACTGCCACGGCCTGCCGATTGAAAACGCCATCGAAAAAATCCATGGTCGCAAATTGAGCCGCGACGATATGCAGGCCAAAAGCCGCGCCTTTGCCACCGAGCAAATCGACGGCCAACGCGCTGACTTCAAACGCCTGGGCGTATTGGCCGAATGGGACAATCCCTACAAAACCATGAACCCCGCCAACGAAGCGGGGCAGCTGCGCGTATTCAAACGCGTGATGGAACGCGGCTTTGTCTATCGCGGCCTCAAACCCGTGTACTGGTGCTTTGATTGCGCATCTTCTTTGGCTGAATTTGAAATTGAATACGCCGACAAAAAAAGCGACACCCTGGATGTCGCCTTTGAAAGCGATAACGCCGCTGGTTTGGCACAAGCTTTTGGTTTGGACGCCCTGCCCGCAGGAAAAAAAGCCTTTACCGTGATCTGGACGACCACGGCCTGGACCATCCCCGCCAACCAAGCCCTCAACGCCCACCCCGAGCTGGACTACGCCCTGGTCGATACCCCCAAAGGCGTGTTGCTGCTGGGCGCGAATCTGGTCGAAAAATGCCTGGCGCGTTTTGGCATGGAAGGCCAAGGCCAAGTGCTGGCCACGGCCAAGGGCGAGGTGCTGCGCGGGCAAGTCTTCCGCCACCCTCTCTACGATTTAGATACAGGCGCGGATGCCTACAGCTACCGCCGCACTTCGCCCCTGTACCTGGCCGACTATGTCAGCGATGGCGACGGCACGGGCATTGTGCATGCCGCCCCCGCCTATGGCGTGGACGACTTCAACAGCTGCGTCGCGCACGGCCTGAAATACGCCGACATCTTGAACCCCGTGCAGGGCAATGGCGTCTATACGCCCGATCTGCCCCTGTTTGGCGGTCAGCATATTTGGAAAGCCGTGCCCCTGATTTTGCAAACCCTGCAAGAACACGACCGCCTGATGGCCACCAGCCCCATGGAGCACAGCTACCCGCACTGCTGGCGCCATAAAACCCCCGTCATCTACCGCGCAGCGGCGCAGTGGTTTATTCGCATGGATGCAGGCGAAGGCGTATTCACCCAAGACAAAGCCCCAAAAACCCTGCGCGAAACGGCGCTAGCGGCCATCGAGCAAACCCAGTTCTACCCCGAAAACGGGCGCGCGCGCCTGCGCGACATGATTGCAGGCCGCCCTGATTGGTGCATCAGCCGCCAGCGTTCTTGGGGCGTGCCCATCCCCTTCTTTATCCACCAAGAAACGGGCGAGCTGCACCCGCGCACCATGGCCATCATCGACCAAGCGGCCGACATGATCGAGCAAGGCGGCGTGGAAGCCTGGAGCCGCGTCACGGCCGAAGACATTTTGGGTACGCAAGACGCACCGCACTACACCAAAAGCACCGATATTTTGGAAGTCTGGTTTGACTCAGGCTCCACCTTTGAGCATGTCTTGGGCAAACAGTTTGGCTCACACAAAGGCGCGGCGCACGAGAGCGGCCCCGAAGCCGATTTGTATTTAGAAGGCCACGACCAACACCGTGGTTGGTTCCACAGCTCGCTACTGCTGGCCTGCGCCCTGTACGACCGCGCGCCGTATAAAGCCCTGCTAACCCACGGCTTTACCGTGGATGGCAAAGGCCGCAAGATGAGCAAAAGCGTGGGCAATGTGGTGGCGCCGCAAGAAATCAGCGGCAAGATGGGCGCCGAAATCATCCGCCTATGGGTAGCGGCCACCGACTATTCGGGCGATTTGGCGATTGACGACAAAATCTTGGCGCGCGTGGTTGATGCCTACCGCCGCATCCGCAACACCCTGCGCTTTTTGCTGGCCAATACCAGCGATTTCCACTTCAGCCAAGACGGGCTGCAAGCTGAGGATATGCTTGAGCTTGACCGCTGGGCAGTGCTGCGCACAGCGCAACTGCAGGGCGAAATTCTGGCGCATTACCAAGCCTACGAATTCCACCCCGTGGTCAGCAAAATCCAGCAATTTTGCTCAGAAGATTTGGGCGGTTTTTACCTCGATGTGCTCAAAGACCGCCTCTACACCACGGCCGCAGGCTCCACCGCGCGACGCAGTGCGCAAACGGCGTTGCACCATATCACCCAGACGCTCTTGCGTCTGATGGCGCCCTTCCTCAGCTTCACTGCGGAAGAGGTTTGGGCTTTAAACGGCAGCTCGCCCAGTATTTTCACCACAACAAACTATGATTTTGATAGCTACTCAGGCAGCATTCATGCTGAAAAATCAATAAATCTCTTAGATAAATGGCAACGCATCCGCACCCTACGCGAAGCGGTGAATAAGGACGCCGAAGCCCTGCGCGAAGCCGGCCAAATTGGCGCTTCGCTGCAAGCCGAAGTCAGCCTAACAGCGAGCGGCCAAGACTATGCCGATTTGGCCAGCCTAGGCGCAGATTTGAAGTTTGTGCTGATCAGCTCCGTCGCCACCTTGGTGCAAGGCGCAGCCGATACGCCGCTAGCCATCAGCGTGCAGCCGACCAGCAAAACCAAATGTGTACGCTGCTGGCATTACACCGACGATGTGCAGACTGAAGGTGAACACGCGGGCATTTGTGGCCGCTGTGAAAGCAATCTGTTTGGCGCGGGCGAGCTGCGCACCATGGCTTAAAGCCGCGCAAGGGCTTCCGCTCAGGGCTGACTCACCCCTTTCTCCACATCCGCCTAGGGTTTCCCTAGAGTGGCAAGAAAACTTGCAGCCCTGGATTGGCACATTCTTCCTGTAGGATGGGTGGCCTACTTTTTAGGAAAGCCCACCCTACCATGTCTATTCAATTGATTATCTTTGCTGCTATTGCCCTGACTCTGCTGCTGTGGGGTATGGCGGTTTACAACCGCATCATCGTGCTGAAAAACGAGCTGAAAAATGCCTACGGCCAGATTGATGTGCAGCTCAAACGCCGCTATGACCTCATCCCCAATTTGGTGGAAACGGCGAAAAAATACCTCAGCCACGAACGCGAGACCCTCGAAGCCGTGATTGCCGCGCGCAGCCGCGCCCATAGCGCCAGCGAAAAACTGCAGCACACACCAGCCGATGGCAAAGCCATCAAAGACCTGAACCAGGCCGAAGCCATGCTGCACGGCAGCCTGGGGCGTTTGCTTGCCCTGCGCGAGAGCTATCCTGAGCTGAAAGCCGACCGCACCATCGCCGAGCTGAACGAAGAGCTGACCAGCACCGAAAACCGCATCGGCTTTGCGCGCCAAGCCTATAACGATGCCATCTTGGCCTACAACATTGCTGCCGAACAGTTTCCCGATATATTGCTGGCCAAACTGCTGGGCTTTGTCAGCCTGCCTATGTTGCAAGCGACCGAATCGGCTGAAGAGCGCAAAGCACCCAAAGTGCAGTTTTAAGCGGCCACCCCGGCATTTTTAGGCATGCTTTTGGCATTTTAGGCCGTAAAACCTGCCTGAGCAGCTATCAAAAACGAAGTATTACGCAAGCCTAAACCATGCGTTTTTTTGAGCATCAACGCCAAGCCAGAGCGCAGTCGCGCCGCCTGTCTTGGGTGTTTGCGGGCATTATTTTGCTCCAGCTCTTGCTGGTCAATGCGGCCTTGCTCCTGCCCTTTGCTTTGATTGCTTGGCTCTTCAACAGCTCTTGGCATGCGCTGACGCCGCAGTATTTTTTTGCGGTGAACACCGGCGTCAGCTTGGCCTACATCTTGGGCGGCTGGTGGCTGGAATCGAGCCGCTTGGCCGATGGCGGCCACGCCCTGGCCAAACGCATAGGTGCCGTGCCCGCCCAGCGCCTAGAAAACAACCGTGGCGTGGCCAGCAGCCGCGCTGCTGAAATCCAGTTCACCAACATCGTGCAAGAGATGGCGCTGGCCGCCAATATGCGCGCGCCTGCGGCTTTTGTGCTGCCGCGCGATGCCAGCATCAACGCCTTTGCCGCCGGCTGGGACGAACGCGATAGTGTGATTTGCGTCACCCAAGGCGCGCTCGAACAGCTCAGTCGCGATGAGCTCATGGGCCTGGTGGCACACGAGTTCAGCCATATCTACGAAGGCGACACGCGCCTGAATATGCGCCTAGCGGGCATGGTGCTGGGGCTGGAGCTGCTGCACAACCTCGGCATGGCCATGACCGAGGGCACAGACGACAAAATAGACGCGCCCGGCATGATTTTGGGCAGCGTGCTGCGCGCTGCAGGCTGGCTGGGCTGGACGGCGGCACGCATGATGAAGGCCGCCATCTCGCGCGAGCGTGAATTTTTGGCCGATGCCCGCGCCGTGCAATACACGCGGCAAAAAGACGGCCTGGGCGCCACGCTGCGCAAAGTGCAGTGGCAGCACGACGAAGCGGGCTTGGCTTTCACCAGCATTCACCCCGCCGTGCAGCATATGTTGCTGGTAGGCGCATGGGTTGAGGCCAGCCCGCTCTTGCAAACCCATCCACCTATTGCCGAACGCATCAAACGCATTTATGGTCGCTCCATGCCGCCGCTCCACGCCGATGAAGGCAGCAAAGCCGCTTGGAAAAACCCCTTTGCGGCCTCGCAGCCCCTGCCATTTGCGCAACTCCAGCCCACTCGAACCTCAGGAGAGTAAACCATGATGCATCCCGCCCCCATCAGCCACCTACGCCGACACAGCTGGGCGCTGCTCTTCCTGGCCGCCTTCAGCCTCGGCCTGCACGCCAGCGATGCCCATGCCGCCAAGCGCAAAAAGGCCAAAGTCGATTGCCGCGCCGATGTCGAAATGAGCAAGGCCGACGAGCTGCGCTGCCATGCTGTCAAAACCCGCTACATCAAAAGCCCCAGCGAAGAAACCCGTGCCGAGCGCGAACGCCGCTTAAAACGCGAATGCAAAGGCCGCCCGAATGCGGGCGCTTGCTTGGGCTTTGCCTCATAAAAGCCCACTTTTATCCATAAAAAACGGCCTGAATTTCAGGCCGTTTTTGGTTTTTTTGGCGTAAAAGCTGCCTGAGTAGCTCACTTTTTAATAGTGCGCAAAGGCTTGAAATCAAGGGCGTTTGGCAATCACCTGATCGACCAGGCCATAGGCTTGCGCCTCGGCTGCATCCATCCATTTATCGCGCTCCACATCGCGCTCGATTTGCTCCAGCGGCTGGCCGGTTTGCTCGCTCAGCACTTGGTTCAGGCGATGGCGAATTTTCAAAATCTCTTTGGCGGTGATTTCGATATCGGTAGCCTGCCCTTGCGCCCCGCCCGATGGCTGGTGAATCATGACGCGCGAATTGGGCAGCGCGATGCGCTTGCCCTTGGCACCTGCAGCCAGCAAAAATGCACCCATGCTGGCGGCCATGCCCGTGCACAGGGTCGAGACTTCGGGTTTGATGAAGTTCATGGTGTCAAAAATCGCCATGCCCGCGCTGACCGAGCCGCCAGGCGAGTTGATGTACAGATAAATGTCCTTCTCTGGGTTTTCGCTTTCCAAAAACAGCATCTGCGCCACGACCAGATTGGCCATATAGTCTTCGACGGGGCCAACCATAAAAATGATGCGTTCTTTCAGCAAACGCGAGTAAATGTCATACGCGCGTTCGCCCCGGCCAGATTGTTCGATGACCATGGGAACCATGCCCAAGTTGTTGATTTCGTAGGGGTTGTGCATGGCCATGGCCGTCACTCCAAAAGTAGGAAAAAGAGGAAGAGGAAAAAGAAAATGGGGCTGAACGCACAGCCGTTCAAGCCCCATCATAACGAGAAAAAAGCAGCTTTTTGGCTGCCGCGCATTTAAGCGGCTTGTTGACCCATCAGCTCTTCAAAGCTCAGGGCTTTCTCGACTTTCTTCAGGTTTTTCAGCGCGAATTCGGTGACATTGTTTTCTGTCACAGCAGCGCGTACTTCAGCCACGCGTTCCGCATCGCTCAGGTACCAGCGCACCACTTCGGCAGGTTTTTCATAGCTGCCAGCCAGCTCTTGGACATGCGCTTGCACTTGGTCTTCGGTGGCGTGCAGGCTGTTTTTCTCAACCAACTCAGCCACGATCAGACCCAGGCGCACGCGGCGTTCGGCCTGGGGGCGGAAGATTTCTTCGGGGATAGGCGCTTTGTCTGCGTCAGGGATACCACGGGCTTTCAAATCAGCACGGGCACCAGCCACCAATTGCGCCAGTTCAGCCGTTACCACAGAGTTAGGCAGATCGAGCTCGGCTTGCGCGGCAATGGCGTCGAGCACAGCCGATTTGTTGCGCGCTTGCACGCGGAATTTCACTTCGCGTGCCAGATTGCTTTGGATGTCAGCGCGCAGGCCAGCGACGGTGCCATCGGCAATGTGCAGCGATTTGGCAAAAGCGTCGTCCACCTCGGGCAGCTTGGCTTCTTCGATTTTGTTCACGGTAACCATGAAATCGGCTTGTTTGCCAGCCACATCTTGGCCGTGGTAATCGGCCGGGAAGCTGAGCGGGAAAGTTTTGCTCTCACCCGTTTTCATACCCAGCACAGCGTCGTCAAACTCTTTGAGCATTTGGCCTTTGGCCAAGGCAAAGCTAAAGTCTTCGGCTTTGCCGCCAGCAAATTCTTCGCCGTCGATTTTGCCAACGAAATCTACCGTCACGCGGTCGCCAGCTTGGGCAGCCGCGTCAGCCGCGCGTTGGGCAAAGGTTTGGCGCTGTTGGCGCAGGATATCGATGGTGCGGTTAATCGCATCTTCGTCCACAGCCACGCTCACCACTTCCACTTCAGCCGCAGCCAAATCGCCCAATTTCACATCAGGAAAAACTTCAAACTTGGCGTCAAACACCAATTGGCCTTCGGGCGGCGTGCCTTCTTGCTCGGCGATAGAGGGCTGACCCGCTACGCGCAGGCCGGCTTCTTGCGCGGCTTCGTAGAAGGCTTGGCCAATTTTGTCGTTGATGACTTCAAACTGGGTGCTGTAGCCATAGCGCTGAGCCACTACGCTCATGGGCGCTTTGCCTGGGCGAAAGCCGTCGAGTTTGACTTGCTTGGCCGTGCGGCGCAGGCGCTTTTCCACTTCAGCGGCGATGTCAGCCGTGGGCACGGTCAGGGTGATTTTGCGTTCGAGCTTTTCGAGGGTTTCTACAGTCACAGCCATGATGCGAGAAAAAATTTAAGAGAAAAAGAAGGTGGTGCCGGAGCCGCTATCGAACTCCGACGCAAGTTATTGATTTAAAAGGAAAAGCAATTTTCAAAAACCTCATGTACCAACACATGTACCAACAAGGTTTTTGTTGCTTTTTTGCCTAAAAATCGTGGGGTTGCTGCCCGTTTTGCGCCATGAGGCATGTGAAATTCTCACACCAACGACACGCGCAACAGGCATTAAAAATGCTTAACTGGGCGATTATAGCCCGATTGCCATAGTCAAGAGCCAAACTGCCCTACGCTAAAACTAAGTTCATATAGCCAAACCGCAAATCTCAACATCGGCGGGCTCTAATTGTTTTGCGCGTTGATGAAAATCGGCTCCACTCCTCGCCGGCACCATAGAAGTATCTCTGCGTCTAGTTCTTTTGCGATGAAATAGGTATGCTCACCAGCTCTTCCATACACAAAGAGGCCGTGCTGCGGGCTCATCTCTCCACTTGGGTCGTAGGCCATTGCTGTCACAAATTTGCCGCCAAGCTTCTCAATTGCCAGAGCGAAAACAGCTTCAACTAGGCTGATTCCCGTTTCTTCGTTGAGCTGCGCACGCATAAAAAATCCAGCTTCAGACTGCTCTTCTTCTAAAAAAGCATCTAATTGAGCATTACTTCTTCCTGGCACAAGAACAAATTCAGACTCAGCATAAATCGTAAAAATCATTGAAGGGGGATCTTGCAATGGCATGCCATCAGCTGGTACAAAGTGCTCTTCTACCTTTAGGCTATCTTGATTTGCGCTACTGCTGTTTTTTCGGCTAGAGCCTTTCGCTATTTTTATAGATGCTTTCGTTTTTTTCTGCGCATTTTTAGCCTCAGCATAGTAGTGACGACTTACGCGCTGATTCACAGTAGCAGCACACTTTTCTACTAATGCTGCGGCCGCCTCTGGGTTGCGAGCGTACAGCTGCCAAACCAAGGCATAGAAGGCCAGCAAGGCCTCATCGTCATTGACTGGATTCAAGTGCAAACCCAAATCACGAACGCTATGGGCAGCACCATAGTGACCAGGGATGAGAAACTTTTCAGCCTTTGCGTCTAAAAGCCAATCAAATGCCCAGCGTGCGGCTTGCTTAGGGC
>JAMIFN010000048.1:0-10178 GCA_035906235.1 Allobrachymonas sp.
ACAAGGCGGCGCCATCCACACCCAGCCCATGAAGGGTACGCGCGCGCGCGGCCTGTGGAGTGCGCAAGATGAGAAGCTGGCGCAAGAGCTGGCCGCCAGCGCCAAAGACCGCGCGGAAAATGTCATGATTGTCGATTTGCTGCGCAACGATTTGGGGCGTGTGGCACAAACGGGCAGCGTGCGCGTGGATGAACTGTTTAGCATCGAACGCTACCCCAGTGTCTGGCAAATGACCTCGCGTATCAGTGCACAAACCCGCCCCGATGTGGGGCTGGTGCAGTTGCTGCAGGCGCTGTTTCCCTGTGGTTCGATTACGGGGGCGCCCAAGCGCCAAACCATGCGCTTGATTGCGCAATTAGAGTCGCAGCCACGGGGGGTGTACTGCGGCAGCATCGGCTTGCTGCGACCTGATGGAAGTGCGACTTTTTCTGTCGCCATTCGGACCCTGACCTTGGGAGCAGAGCAAGCCGGTCCGCGCCCAGCCCGCTACCACGCCGGCGCGGGTATTACCTGGGGCAGCGATGCCGCGGCGGAATGGCAAGAAGTGCAGGCCAAAACCCGGGTGGTGCAGCCCGATTTTTTGCAGGCGCAAAGCCAAGCCGCTTTCGCCCTGATTGAAACCCTGCTGTGGACGGGGCAAGACTTTGCTTGGCTGGCTGGCCACCAACAACGCTTAGCCGCATCAGCGGCGTATTACGCCTACCCATTTGATGGCGCTGTTTGGGAAACGGCACTGCAAACTCAAGTGCAAAAATTCAACACCCCGCAGCGCGTGCGCAGCCTGCTGCATGCCGATGGCCACATCGAGGTCAGCAGCACACCGTTACCTGCGGATCACCAGCCCTGTTGGCGGCCTGAGGTGAATACGCAACCACAAACTTTTGCTTTGGCGCTTAGCGCCACGCCCAAAAACACGGCCAACCTCTACCACAAAACCACACAAAGGCAGGTATACGCCGATGCGTTTCTGGGTAAACCCGAAGGCGCATGGGATGTGCTGCTGCACAACGAAGATGGGCAGTTGTGCGAATTCACTATCGGCAATCTGGTGCTGCGTTTAGATGGGCAGAACTACACCCCGCCCATAGATTGCGGCCTATTACCCGGGGTGCTGCGCGCCGAGCTGTTGGCGCAAGGCTTGCTGCAAGAGCGCGCGCTGCTGCTTGCTGATCTGCTGCGGGCTGAGGATATCTGGCTGATTAACAGCGTGCGCGGCTGGGTACCGATGCAGCTCGTGTGGGTTTGATGCTGGCGGCGGGCTTATGTATGTTTTCTTCGGCCACGAAGAGCGGAAAAGTTGCATGAATCCCCGTCATGCCAGCGCAAAGCTGGCATTTCTGTTTTAGCGTGCGCGAGACGGCTTTATACACAGCGGCGCCATCCGTGCAGAGAATAGCGTCAGGCGCCACCAGGGGGCGCAGCACTGCTGCGATGTGCTGGGTATCTGCTCTTTCTAATGGAAAGTCTGCCGTTTGTCCGCTGCGATCTCGCACCACCAAAACGGCAATGTGCTCCCAAGCTTGCCCTACGCCCCCGCGCTTGCGCGCGGGTCTATGCAAGTGGCGCTGTCCTTTGAACGACTCTAGAAAGAAGGTTTCATCAGCCTCGACTATCCCGCCTTCGCGCTCGGCGCGGTGATTCGCGGCGGCAGCCAAGAAACGATGGCGCCAGCGCAAGGCGGTATCTTTATCCACCCCGCAGCGCGTAGCAGCTTGGCGCAAGCTCAGGCCATCGATCAATGCTTGGCCATAATTGAGCCAGAGTTCCCGCTTGCGCAGATGTGCCAAGGGCGTGGCGGTGAGTGCATGGAAAGTGCGGCATCCAAGGCTTGTCGTCGGCGCTTGCGCTGAGGCTCGGTTAGTTGGACCAAACCAGCCAAAAGTTTGCCAAAGTTGCTGCGTTCCATGATGCACCTCCACCAGTCGGATGCTCTTGAAATCCACTATAGGCCTGTCCAGCCGCATTTACAACAGCTAATGCGGACATGGCTAGGTTTGGTCTAAAAAATTGCGCAACAGGGCATGGCCGTGTTCGCTGAGGACGCTTTCAGGGTGAAATTGCACGCCTTCGATCGGCAAGTCGCGATGTCGGATGCCCATGATCTCGCCATCATCGGTATGGGCGGTGATTTTCAGCACCTCGGGCAAACTCGCTGGTGCTATCGCCAAAGAGTGATAACGATTGACCGTAAATTGCCGGGGCAAATTGCGGAAAACACCCTCTTGCGTGGTAGTGATGACGCTAGTTTTGCCATGCATCAACGCTTGCGCGCGCACAATTTGCGCCCCAAATGCCTCGCCGATCGACTGGTGCCCTAAACAAACCCCCAAAATCGGCAGCTTGCCTGCGAAGTGCTGGATGGCTGCCACAGAGATCCCTGCCTCTTTCGGTGAGCACGGCCCTGGCGAGACAATCAAACGCTCAGGCCGCTGCGCGGCAATCCCCGCCAAATCGATTTCATCGTTGCGAAAAGTCTGTACTTGCGCGCCCAACTCACTGAAATACTGCACCAAGTTATAGGTAAAGCTATCGTAGTTATCGATCATCAGGACGCGCATAAACCGCTTTCTTATTAGGGGGCCAAACTCTTGCCGCAAAACTATCGCCGCATTGTAAATGCCCGCCTCTGGCTACTGGCCGGAGGCCAAAGATACGGACAAGAATTTCAGCTAGCGCCAGCGCATTGCCCTTTGTGCGATAATTGCAGGCTTTTTCGCGCAGACCTCTAGGCTTACTTGGGGTGGGCGCATTACCCAAAGATGCTGCGGCTTGCTAGCAAGCCGCCTAAGACGCATCTTGCTGCATCTTGCTTTACCCTTTTGCTGATCGAGGATTTCTGCCATGGCTATGAAACGCACTTACCAACCATCTAAAACTCGCCGCGCCCGCACGCACGGCTTTCTGGTTCGCATGAAAACCAAAGGCGGCCGCGCCGTTATCAACGCACGCCGCGCTAAAGGCCGCAAGCGTTTGGCCGTATAAGGCAGCTTCGGCGCCCTTGCCCTGAGCACAAAGCGCAAGGCCAGCCGAGCCTGAGCTCGCAGCGTTTTGAGCAGCAGTAGCCGCCAAACCGAATCGCCAGCCAGCGACACTGTCGCTGGCTTTGTTGCGCCTATACCCATCCCGCGTTTTGAAGAGTTTCAAGCCGTGATGCGCCAAGGCCTACGCATCAGCAGCCCGCACTTTGTGCTGCACTGCTGCCCCAGCAGTACAGCAACGCAAGCGACCACTGCGGCGATTGACAACCGCATTGGCGCCTTACTGCCCAAACGCTGGGCAAAAAAAGCGGTTCGGCGCAATTTGCTGCGACGCAAAATCTACGCCTTAGCCGCATTGCACCTGCCTGCGTTAGCACAAGCGGCCAATCAGCAGCTCGATTGCGTCGTGCGCTTGCGAGCCAGCTGGCTCGCCTCAGACTTCCCCAGCGCCGCATCCTGCGCTTTGCGTGATGTTGCTGGGCAAGAGCTCACGCAGCTGTTTACCCAAGCCCAAAGCAAGCTAAGCAAACAGGGCAGTGCAGCCTTCACCCCCAGCTCTGGCCCCAAACCCACAGCTCAGGCCAAACATGGCTAACGCGCACCCACAGCCCCCCAGCACAGGCCACGCGCCTAGGCTCGCACGCGGTTTCATCACACGCGGCTTGATGGTGCTCGTGCGCGGCTACCAATTGCTCATCAGCCCCAGCTTGCCTGCTAGCTGCCGTTTCAGCCCGAGCTGCTCGGCCTATAGTTTGCAAGCTTTACAGCAACACGGCGCTTGGAAAGGCAGCTACCTAACCCTGCATCGCCTAGGCCGCTGCCAGCCTTGGTGCAATGGTGGGCACGACCCCGTGCCTGAATCTGTACCAGCCCCCCGTTTTTTCACCCGTTTTTTCCACGATAAGACCGCACCATGAACGATATGCGCCGCTCCATCTTGTGGGTTGTTTTTGTCTTCTCCCTCATCATGCTGTGGGACAAATGGCAAATCCACAATGGCAAATCTGCCACCTTCTTTCCCGATCCACAGATGCAAACGGCCGCGCAAACCGCAACGCCTAATGCTGAGCCGCCCAGCCCAGCACCCAGCGCCGCAGCGGTAGGCGTACCCGGAGCCAGCCAAAACGCGCATGCCGCAGCCAGTGGCGTGCCTGGCAACCCGGCAGCCCCTGCCGTCAGCGCTGCCCCCAGTGCCAGCATGGCGCAAAGCAATTTGCTCCGCCCGGCAGATGTCAGCGCTGCTGCAACTGCAGTAACTGCCGCGCCCGCAACCCCAAGCAGCAGCGCCGCAATACCGCCAGCCAGCAGCCCGGCGGCGGCGCTGAATACGCCTATCGTGGTGGAAACCGACGACCTCACGCTGAACTTCTCGCCCATAGGCGGGCGCTTGATTCGCGCCGAACTCAAACACTACGCCGCCATAGGCGAAAAGGCCAACAGCCCGCAGCGCATGGTGCTGTTTGAGGAGAGCGCGGGCGAACGCATCTATCGCGCCGAAACCGGTCTGACCAACATCCCTGGCCTGAACCACACCACCGCCATGCAGGCGAGCGTGAGCAGCAGCGCCACAGAGACTGAGGTGCGTTTCGCTTCGCCCGAAGTGGGCGGTGTGAAACTGGTAGAAACCTACACCGTTCCCAAAACGGGCTACGCCATTGCCGTGCGCCACGAAGTTGTCAACCAAAGCGCGCAAGCCATTGCCCCTGAACTGTATTTCCAGCTCACGCGCGACGGCAATAAACCGCCAGGCGACTCCATGTTCTACAGCACCTTTACCGGGCCAGCTTTCTACAGCGCCGAGAAAAAATACCAAAAGGTCGAGTTCAAAAACATCGAAAAAGCCAACGACACGGAAGCCAAGTTTGAACGCAAAGCCGATGCGGGCTATGTGGCCATGGTGCAGCACTACTTTGCCAGCGCTTGGCTACCAGACGACGCCAACAAAGGGCAAAAAGTCAGCCGCGAAAACTTCGTCAGCAACCTCGGCAACAACCTCTACGCCGCAGGTTTAAAAACCCAACTGCCTGCGATTGCCCCTGGGCAGCATGCCAGCTTTGACAGCCGCCTCTTTGTCGGCCCGCAGCAAGAAGTCATGCTGGAGAAAATCTACCCCGGCCTCGAAGCCGTCAAAGACTACGGCATCTTCACCATTTTTGCCAAACCCCTATTCCAGCTCATGGCCCTGCTGCACAGCCTGCTGGCCAACTGGGGTTGGACCATCGTCGCTCTGGTCGTGGTGCTGAAAGCGGCTTTGTATTGGCTCAATGCCAAGGCCTATTCCAGCATGGCCAAGATGAAAGCCGTCACCCCCCGCATCACCGAAATGCGCGAGCGCCTCAAAGACAACCCGCAGCAAATGCAGACGGAGATGATGAAAATCTACCGCGAGGAAAAGGTCAACCCCATCGGCGGCTGCCTGCCCATGCTGATCCAGATCCCCATCTTCATCGGCCTGTACTGGGTGATTTTGTCCTCGGTCGAGCTGCGCGGCGCTCCTTGGCTGGGCTGGATAAGCGACCTGTCAGCCAAAGACCCGTGGTATATCTTGCCGATCTTGATGACAGCTACCAGCTTGCTGCAAGTGTGGCTCAACCCCACGCCACCAGACCCCATGCAGGCCAAATTGATGTGGTTTATGCCCCTGGCCTTTAGCGTCATGTTCTTCGTCTTCCCATCAGGCTTGGTGCTGTACTGGCTGTCGAACAACATCCTGTCCATCGCCCAGCAATGGGTGATTAATAAGCGCCTCGGGGTGAACTAAACACCCCGCCCGCTTAGTCACGAAAAAAGAGCCGCAAGGCTCTTTTTTTATGCCTTTTCGGCAGTTTAGGCCGAAAAACCTGCCTGAGTAGCTATTCAATAAGTAGTGCAGAGGTGCTCTAAGCCCATGTGTCGCCCGCAGCGCGGATCCAGTGGGAGCCGTGGATACAGCTGGCGCCGTATCATGTGCAGTCATGATTCATCTGCATTCCTCACGCGTTATCCCCAGCACGCCCCCGCGTTGGCGCGGCACTGGCATGAGGCAGGCGTGGTCTAGCGTGACCTCCGACTAGCGCATCAAAGGGACTACGGCTATGTCACGCGCTTGGTTTTGGAATGGGATTTTGGTGGCGTGGCTGGCTGGAATAGCCCTGCAATTGCAGCAGCCTGCGCTGTGGGCAGGCGGGCATTACGCCTATTTAGGCTTTGCAGCCCTATTTATTTTGATAGCTGCTCAGGCAGGTTTTTTGCGGAAAAACGCCAAAAACACCCTGAAAATTTGCTTGCAGCTTGCGGTTTTGATGGCACTGGCTGCCTTGGCCTTTGCCAGCACAGGCTGGCGTGCGGGGCAAAAAATGCAGGCCGATTTAGCGCCTGCGCTCTACCGCCAAGATGTGCAAATCACGGGGGAAATAAGCGATTTGCCGCAACGCATGGGGGCGGATAGTCGTTTTCTGTTCGCGCCCAAATCTGCGCAGTTTCAGGGGCAAAGCGTGAACCTGCCGCAGCGCCTGCAATTGTCTTGGTATGCCAATCAAAGTTTGCCAGCTTTGCCCGCTGCAGGTTTGGCTGCAGGCCAGCGCTGGCAATTGACGGTGCGCCTAAAGCCTGTGCATGGCAGCGTCAATCCGCATGGTTTTGACTATGAGCTGTGGGCGTTTGAACGCGATATCCGTGCCAGCGGCTATGTGCGCAGCGCCCAGCTGCTGGCAGATGCACCTGTGGGCTGGGCGGCCTATGCGCCGCGAAACTGGGGCAGTACCTTGAGCCGCTGGCGCGCCGCCAGCCGTGATGCGGTGTTTGCCCAAGTGCAAGATGGCAGGCAGGCGGCGGTGCTGGCGGCTTTGCTGATGGGCGAGCAAGGCGTGATTGAGCGCAGCGATTGGGATGTGTTTCGCGCTACCGGGGTGGCGCATTTGATGAGCATTTCTGGCCTGCACATCACCCTGTTTGCCTGGGCTGCTGCCCTGCTGATAGGCAGCCTGTGGCGGCGCAGTTTGCGCCTGATTTACACCTACCCAGCGCCCTATGCTGCGGCCTGGGGCGGTTTGTGCTTGGCCGTGTTGTATGCGGCTTTTACGGGCTGGGGCGTGCCAGCGCAGCGCACGGCGCTGATGCTGGCGCTGGCGACGCTGCTGCGGGTTTCTGGGCGGCGCTGGCCTTGGCATTTTTCGCTCTTGCTGGTGGCCGCTGTGGTGCTGGCTTTTGACCCTTGGGCACTGCTGCAAGCGGGGTTTTGGCTGAGTTTTGTCGCCGTGGGGGTGTTGTTATTGCAAAACCCCATTGACGCTGACAAGACCATGCAGGGGGCTGCCCCAGCCCAGCCGCGCTGGTATCAGCGCATGGTTTTGGCGGTGCAAAAACTGCTGCGCGAACAATGGACGATTAGCCTGGCACTAGCGCCCCTGTCCTTATTGCTGTTTGGCCAGTTTTCGCTGGTGGGCATGGCGGCCAATTTGCTGGCGATTCCGCTGGTGACTTTTGTCATCACGCCGCTGGTTTTGCTGGGTTTGTTTTTGCAGCCGCTGTGGTCGCTGGCGGCATGGGTGCTGCAGTTTTTATTGGCGTTTTTAGACGGCTGCGCCGCTTGGCCCTATGCCGTGCTGCACACGGCGGCGCTGCCTTGGGGCTTGGGCGCGGCAGCGGTGGTGGCGGCGCTGCTGTACTTGGCGCTGCGCCAGCAGCAGGCAGCGCGGATTTGGCAGCGTGGCCTTTTGCTCTTGCTTTTGATTTTGTGCGCGGCAGCTTGGCGTTACCAACCGGCCCGCCCCGCGCAGGGGCACTTTGAAGCCTTGTTGGTGGATGTGGGCCAAGGCAATGCGGTGCTGATTCAAACCGCGCAGCACAGTCTGCTGTACGACACGGGGCCACGCTATAGCAGCAGCGGCAGCAATGCGGGCGAGCGTGTGTTGCTGCCCCTGCTGCGGGCGCTGGCGCTGCAGCCCGATGTGTTGATGGTGTCGCACGCCGATAGCGACCATTCAGGCGGGGCGGCGCCCATCTTGCAGCAATTGCCGCCCCAGCTGTTCTATACCTCGATGGCAGCGCAGGCCGATTGGCCGCCGCAACCCGCGCCCCAGCCCTGCACAGCGGGGCAGCGTTGGCGCTGGGATGGGGTAGATTTTGAAGTGCTGCACCCGCAGGCGGCAGACTATGGGCGCGGCCTCAAAAGCAATGCCATGAGCTGCGTGCTGCGCATCAGCAATGGCCAGCACAGCGTGCTGCTGGCGGGCGATATCCCCGAGGCGCAAGAGCGTGATTTGTGGCTGCAGCTAGGGGCTGAAAAACTGGCCAGCACGGTGTTGCTGGCGCCGCATCACGGCAGCAAAACCTCGTCTAATCTGCTGTTTTTGCAGGCGGTGCGCCCGCGCTGGGTGCTGGTGCAGGCGGGCTATCTCAACCGCTATGGCCACCCTGCGCCGCAGGTTGTGCAGCGCTACGCCGATTTGGGCTTGGCGGTGCGCGGCAGCGCCGAATGTGGCGCCATGACCTGGGCGAGCAGCCAGCCTGAGGCGCTGGGCTGTCTGCGCCGTGATGCGCCTAGGTATTGGTGGCATCAGCCTGAGCCTGATCTTATTCGCCGTTAAAATGGGGTTTTAAGCCGTTAAAGCTGCCTGAGCAGCTATAAAAAATATAGCTTCGATATGAATACTTCCGCAGAACTGGTGGCCATCGTCGATTACGGCATGGGCAATTTGCGCTCGGTCGCGCAGGCGGTGAAAGCCGCCGCGCAAGATTTGCCCGTGCGCGTGGAGCTGACGCAAGACCCGCAGGTGGTGCGCCAGGCCGATCGCGTCATCCTGCCCGGGCAAGGTGCTATGCCCGACTGCATGGCGCAGCTGCAGGCCACGGGCATGCTGCCTGCGGTGCGCGAGGCGGCGGCAGAAAAACCCCTGTTTGGCGTGTGCGTGGGCATGCAAATGTTGCTCGATCGCAGCGAAGAAGGCCCCTCGCAAGGCCTGGGCCTGATTGCCGGCGAGGTGAAAAAGTTTCAGCTAGAAAACCGCCTGCAGCCCGATGGCAGCCGCTACAAAGTGCCGCAAATGGGCTGGAACCGCGTGTTTCGCAGCGTTGCGCACGAGCAGCATCCGCTGTGGCAGGGCATAGAAGACGGCGCTTGGTTTTATTTTGTGCACAGCTACCACGCCACCGTGGTGGATGCGGCCGATAGCGCGGGCGAGACCGATTACGGCGGGCGCTTTAGCAGCGCCGTGGCGCGGGGCAAGCTTTTTGCGGCACAATTTCACCCCGAAAAAAGCCAAGAGCAGGGGCTGCGGCTTTACCGCAATTTCTTGACTTGGCGGCCTTAGGGCAAGCGCCACACACTCGATTCGCCATTCCCGCGCAGGCGGGAATCTAGGTATTCACCCCTTCCCCCTTTGGGGGAAGGCATGGGATGGGGGCTTAGGGATTTGTTTGACATCTTGCAGCCCCCACCCTAACCCTCTCCCAAAAGGGGAGGGGAAAAAGTCATGGATTCCCGCCTAAGCGGGAATGACGAGATACTGGGCTGACTCAGACTCCCCTTCTCCCTCATTCTTTATTCTCTACTCCTATGCTACTCATCCCCGCTATCGACCTCAAAGACGGCCACTGCGTGCGCCTGGTGCAAGGCGACATGAACCAGTCCACCACCTTTTCTGACCAGCCAGAGGCCATGGCCAAGCGCTGGCTAGACGCGGGCGCGCGCCGCCTGCATTTGGTCGATTTAAACGGCGCATTTGCCGGCACGCCGAAAAACCTGGATGCCGTCAAAGCCATTTTGCGCCAGGTGGATGGCCGCATCCCCGTGCAATTGGGCGGCGGTATTCGGGATTTGGACACCATTGCGCAGTATCTGGATTTGGGCATCCAGTACATGATTATCGGCACCGCTGCCATTAAAAACCCCGGTTTTTTGGCCGAGGCTTGCAAGGCTTTTCCTGGGCACATCATCGTTGGCCTAGATGCCAAAGACGGCTTGGCCGCCACCGATGGCTGGGCAAAATTGACCGATCACCATGTGGCTGATTTGGCCAAACAGTACGAAGACTTGGGCGTGGACTCCATCATCTACACCGACATTGGGCGTGACGGCATGCTCAGCGGCATCAATGTTGAGGCCACGGTGAAACTGGCGCAGGCCTCGCGCATTCCCGTTATTGCCTCGGGCGGCTTGTCGAATATGCAAGACATTGAAGCCCTGTGCGCGGTCGAGGGCGAAGGCGTGAGGGGCGTGAT
>JAMIFN010000049.1:0-5434 GCA_035906235.1 Allobrachymonas sp.
CGCCGGGCAGTTTTTCACCCTTAGCCAGCATATCGGCAATGCGTTTGTGCGCAGCGTCGCGCCCGGTCAGCATTTTGCCGTTCAGCAGCAGGGTTTGGCCGGGCTTCCAGCTGGCGACTTCGGCGGGGGTCAGGGTGTCGAGGTTCACGCGCTGCGATTTTTGCGCATCGGGCTGCCAGTTGACATTGGGCCAGAGGTCGAGCGAGGGCGCATCCAGATAGGCCGCGCCGCTGCCGTCCATCACGATATGCGCATGGCGCGTGGCGGCGCAGTTGGGGATCATGGCCACGGGCTTGCTGGCCGCGTGCGTGGGGTACATCGCAATTTTGATATCCAGCACCGTGGTCAGGCCGCCCAAGCCTTGTGCGCCTATGCCCAGGGCGTTGACTTTTTCAAACAGCTCTAAGCGCAGCTCTTCTACTTGGCTGAGCTTTTCGCCTTTCGATGACTTGAGTTGCAGCTCGTACATATTCAGGTCTTCCATCAGGCTTTGCTTGGCCAGCAGCACCGCGCGTTCAGCCGTGCCGCCTATGCCTATGCCCAGCATGCCGGGCGGGCACCAGCCTGCGCCCATGGTGGGCACGGTTTTCAGCACCCAATCAACCAGCGAATCGCTGGGGTTGAGCATGACCATTTTGGATTTGTTTTCGCTGCCGCCGCCTTTGGCTGCCACGGTGATGTCGAGCTTGTCGCCGGGCACCAGCTCGGTGTGGATGACCGCTGGCGTGTTGTCGCCCGTGTTTTTGCGCGCAAAGTGCGGGTCGGCCACGATAGAGGCGCGCAAGCGGTTGTCGGGGTGGTTGTAGGCGCGGCGCACGCCTTCGTTGATGATCTCGTCCAGACCTTTGCCATCAAAGCCTTCAAAACGGATGTCCATGCCGACTTTGAGGAAGACATTGACGATGCCGGTGTCTTGGCAAATCGGGCGGTGGCCGGTGGCGCTCATGCGGCTGTTGGTGAGGATCTGCGCCATGGCGTCTTTGGCTGCCGGGCTTTTCTCCATCTCGTAGGCGCGTGCCAAGTGCTGGATGTAGTCAGCTGGGTGGTAGTAGCTGATGTATTGCAGCAGGCCGGCGATGGTGTCGATCAGGTCTAGGGCTTGGATGGTAGTGGTCATGGCAAAACAGCGCGCAAGGCGCAAAAGGCGGTAGGGGCTTGTTGTGGTCTCGACTGGCTTCCCCGAAAAGAAGCCGAATAAAAAGCCGCGCACAGGCGGCTGGGGTATTTTAAGGCCGCGCAGCACAAGCGGCTGTCGCGCGGCCCTAAGCACGGCGGATTTAGTGCTCTTTGCCCGATGCGCGGGTCATCAGCTGATCGGTGTAGGCAATGGCCATGGCCGAGAACAAAAAGACGACATGAATCACGGTCTGCCAGATCAGCACTTTTTCGCTGTAATTGCCAGCGTTGATAAAGGTTTTTAGCAGGTGGATAGAGGATATGCCGATGATGGACATGGCCAGTTTGACCTTGAGCACGCTGGCGTTCACATGGCTGAGCCATTCGGGTTGGTCGGGATGGTCGTCCAGATTCAAGCGGCTGACAAAGGTTTCGTAGCCGCCAACGATGACCATGATCAGCAGGTTAGAAATCATCACCACATCAATCAGCCCTAGCACCACCAGCATGATGACGGTTTCGTTCAAGCCGCCTTGCGTGGCAAATTCAAATTTATAGCCAACGCTACGCACCAGGGCGTCAATATCGGCTTGGCTGCCAAAAGCGGCCATGACAAGGTGGTAAAGCTCAACAAAGAAATGGAAAACATAGACCGCCTGCGCGACGATCAAACCCAAATACAAGGGCATTTGCAGCCAGCGGCTGGCAAAAATCAGTTGGGATAAGGGGTTATGGATCTTTTTTTGCATAGAAATCAACAAGATAGATAAAAGTGGCGGGCGCATTTTAGGGGCTAAATGCCGAGCTTTTGCCCAGGGCGCCTGTGCAAAAGCCTTTTTGGATGCTGGCGCTTGGAATACGGGGCTGCCTGATGGCGGGATGCCAGCGCGGCAAGGGGTTCGTGCCGAGCTTCCTTAGGCTTTGTACAAGCCCGCGCCCAGCTGGGCGCGGTATCTTGCACAATCAGCGGCTTATGAATGCAGCAGACCAAGCCAAGACCCCCACGCAGGGGCAAATCCAGATTCGCGGCGCACGCCAGCACAATTTGAAAAACCTGAACCTCGACATCGCCACGGGGCAAATCACCGTGGTCACGGGGCCTAGCGGTTCGGGCAAATCGTCGCTGGTGTTTGACACCTTGTTTGCCGAAGGGCAGCGGCGCTATGTTGAGACTTTTTCGGCCTATGCGCGGCAATTTTTGGACCGCATGGACAAACCTGCGGTGGATAGGCTGGACGGCGTACCGCCCGCCATTGCCATCGACCAGAGCAACCCCGTGCGTTCTTCGCGCTCCACCGTGGGCACGATGACGGAGCTGAACGACCACTTCAAATTGCTGTTTGCCCGCGCTGCGGCTTTGTTTGACCAAGAAACCGGGCTGCGGGTAGCCAAAGATTCGTTGGAAAGCATCCAAGCCGATTTAGCCGCCAAGCTGGCGGGGCAAACGCCGCGCGTGCAGATCAGCTTTGCGCTGCCGATTCCCGACAAAACCACGGCAGCGCAGATGCAGGAATGGCTGCAAGCGGGCGGCTTTAGCAAAGTGCTGGGCGAACGCGATACGCGCGCGGGCAAGGTGCTGGATGTGGTGGCCGATCGCTTCCGCTGGGGCAGTGCCGAGCCGCAACGCGTGCTGGAAGCGCTAGAAACCGCGCTGCGTCATGGCGCTGGGCAGCTGCGGGTGTTGGTGGAGCAAGAAGCCGTCATTCCTGCCCAGGCGGGAATCCAGGTATTGCCCCCTCTCCCCGAGGGAGAGGGCGGGGTGAGGGTTTCGGGCATTCAAGGCATGGATTCCCGCCTGCGCGGGAATGACGAAACCCCAAAAGGCTTGCGCGGGAACGACGAGACCTTAAAAAATCAAGGCGGGAATGACGAAACCCCCATCTACGCCTACTCCACCGGCCTGCATTGCCCGCCGTCCGATATCAGCTACCAAGAACCCAGCCCCGCGCTGTTTAGCTTTAACTCCGCCCACGGCGCTTGCCCCACTTGCCGGGGTTTTGGTCGCGTCATCGGCGTGGACATGGGCTTGGTTATTCCTGATGCCAAACTCACCCTGCGCCAAGGGGCGATTAAGCCCATGCAAACGCCGGCCTGGAAAGAGGCGCAAGACGATTTGATGCGCCATGCCGAGGTCGAAGGCATCCCCCGTGATACGCCCTTCAAATTACTCACGCCCGAGCAACAGCATTGGGTCATCAACGGTTCGCCGCTGTGGAAAGGGCAGTGGAATAAACAATGGTTTGGCGTGCGCCGCTTTTTTGAATATCTCGAAAGCAAGGCCTACAAAATGCACATCCGCGTGCTGCTGTCTAAATACCGCAGCTACACGCCTTGCCCAGATTGTGCGGGCGCGCGTTTGAAAACCGAAAGCCTGCTCTGGCGCGTGGGCAGCAAAGCGCTGGCCGATAGCGCGCTGGCGCCAAATAAACGCTTTTTGCCGCAAGGCGTGAGCTATGGGCGCGAGGTCTTGGAAAAGCTGGACGGCCTGTGCCTGCACGATGTGATGCAACTGCCCATAGGCCAGTTGCAAGCGTGGATGCAGGGTTTCGCAGGGGAATTAAACACTATCAAAAAAGAAGCTGCTCAGGCAGGTTTTACGGCCTTAAATGCCGATTTGATGCCTAAAATATCCCATGGCAATGCCGATGCCAAAGCCTTAAGCATCCTTTTAGAAGAAATCCAAACCCGCTTGAAATATCTGGTGGATGTGGGCTTGGCCTACCTCAGCCTAGACCGCCAAAGCCGCACTTTGAGCGGCGGCGAGGTGCAGCGCATCAACCTGACCACGGCGCTGGGCACTTCGCTGGTGAACACGCTTTTTGTGCTGGACGAACCCAGCATAGGCCTGCACCCGCGCGATATGCAGCGCATCAATCAGGCCATGCTGCGCTTGCGCGATGCGGGCAATACTCTGGTGGTGGTGGAGCACGACCCCGCCGTGATGCAGGTGGCTGACCGCATCATCGACATGGGGCCAGGCCCTGGCGCAGCGGGCGGGCAAATCGTGTTTGATGGCAAACCCGCAGCCCTAGCGCAGGCCGATACCCTGACGGGCGCGTATTTGGGCGGGCGCAAAACCTTGGGGCTGGGCTTGCAACAAGCCATCAAGCCGAATCAAGCCAAACTGCTGCTGCGCGGCGCACGCGCCAACAATTTGCAAAATATCGAGGTCGAAATCCCCCTAGGCGCTTTGGTCTGCATCACCGGCGTATCGGGCTCGGGCAAATCCACCTTGGTGCAAGATGTGCTGGCACCCGCGCTGCTACGCCACTTTGGCAAACAAACCGAAAGCCCGGGCGAATTTGACGAGCTGCTGGGCGCCGAGCAATTGGCCGATGTGGTTTTTGTCGATCAATCGCCCATAGGCAAAACCGCCCGCAGCAACCCCGCCAGTTATGTGGGCGCGTGGGATGCCATCCGCGATATTTTTGCCACCGCACCGCTGGCCAAAGAGCGCAGCTATAGCCGTGCCCATTTCAGCTTTAACGCTGGCGATGGGCGTTGCCCGACTTGTGGCGGCTCGGGCTTTGAACACATCGAAATGCAGTTTTTAAGCGATGTGTATCTGCGCTGCGAAGACTGCCAGGGCGCGCGCTATCGCCCAGAAATTTTGCAGGTGCAGATTGAACGCCAAGATCGCAGCCTGAATGTGGCCGATTGCCTGGCGCTGACGGTGGCTGAGGCGCTGACCGTGTTTGCTGCTGACCGCGCCGTGCAAATCGCCCTGCAACCTTTGCTGGATGTGGGGCTGGGCTATGTGCAACTGGGGCAGCCCGTGCCCACCCTGAGCGGCGGCGAGGCGCAGCGCCTGAAAATTGCGGGACATTTGGCCGAGAATGCCAAAACCGCCAGCGCCAGCCGCCAAAAATTGGCACGCAAGGGCACGCTGTTTTTGCTGGATGAACCCACCACGGGCCTGCATTTTGACGACATTGCCAAGCTCATGCGGGCGCTGCGCAAGCTGCAAGACGCTGGGCATTCGCTCTTGCTAATTGAGCACAATTTGGATGTGATTCGTGCCAGCGATTGGCTGATAGACCTAGGCCCCGAGGCGGGCGATGGCGGTGGGCGCATCGTGGCGCAAGGCAGCCCAGCGGATGTGCAGGCCAAAGCGCAAACCCACACGGCGCAGGCGCTGCGCGACTATGCCCATAGCTTGCAGAACTGGGGGGTGGCGGAATAGAGTAGCCCTTATTCCGTCATTCCCGCGAAAGCGGGAATCCACGGGGCGGAATCCATCCAAGTCATCAACGCCACCGAACACAATTTGCAGCACCTGAGCGTGAACATTCCAAGGGGGCAGATGAATGTGATCACG
>JAMIFN010000050.1:0-8610 GCA_035906235.1 Allobrachymonas sp.
GCGAAAAAGATCGTGGTCAATTCCACCAAAGGCGCAACCGGGCATTTGCTCGGCGGCGCAGGCGGGCTGGAATCGGTCTTTACCATCATGGCGCTCGCCCAACAAAAAATTCCGCCCACCATCAATATCTTTAACCAAGACCCCGAATGCGATTTAGACTACTGCGCCAACACCGCACGCGACGCTAAATTTGATGTGGCATTGAAAAACAATTTCGGCTTTGGCGGCACCAATGGCGCCCTGGCATTTAAGAAGGTTTAAAAGCCCAAGCCTCTCAAATCTAAACTCGTCATTCCCGCGCAGGCGGGAATCCATGTATCGGCATCAAAAAAGTGAGCTACTCAGGCAGGTTTTGTGGCTTAAAAGGCATATCTGACACTTGAAAATGCCTAGATTCCCGTTTACACGGGAATGACGAACTTATGGCTTAATGCGCACCATCCTTCAATCGAGAAACCTACACCCCATGAACAACACCATCGTTATTGACCAGATCGACAGCGCCGTGGTGGCGCAGCGCAACCGTGTGCTGCGCAACACCTATTGGCTGCTGGCGCTCAGCCTTATCCCCACCGTACTGGGTGCCTATATTGGCGTGCAAACCGGCATCATGAATAGCATGAAGGGCGGCCTAGGGCTGATTCTGTTTTTGGCTGGTGCGTTCGGTTTTATGTTTGCCATCGAGAAAACCAAAAACTCCGGCCTAGGCGTCGTCATGCTGCTGGGCTTTACTTTTTTCATGGGCTTGATGCTCTCGCGTCTCGTCGGCCATGTGCTGGGCTATAGCAATGGCGTGAATTTGGTCATGAGCGCTTTTGGTGCTACGGCGGGTATCTTTTTCGCCATGGCTAGCTGGGCGACCGTCATCAAAACCGACCTCAGCGGCTTGGGTAAATGGCTGTTTGTGGGCGTGCTGGTGGTGTTTTTCGGCATGCTGGCCAATTTCTTTATTGGCTCGGGCCCCTTGATGCTGGTTTTGTCTATGGCCGCCGTGGCGATTTTCAGCGCCTATATGCTCTACGATGTCAAACGCATCATCGACGGCGGCGAAACCAATTACATCAGCGCCACCTTGGCGCTCTACCTCGATATCTACAATGTCTTTCAAAACCTGTTGGCGCTGTTTGGGATTTTTGGCGGCGAAGAGTAAGCACCTTTAGCCGCTAGGCATAGCAGCCTGCGGGCTGCTTTTTATTTTTTCACCGTTTGACTGGGCAACCGTATGCGCATGCAAGGCACTTTGAAAAAATGGAATGCCGATAAAGCCTATGGGTTTATCAGCCAGGGGCAAGGTAAGCCCGACTTATTCGTACACCTATCAGCCTTTCAAAAGAATGGACAAGTACCCCAAACGGGGCAAGTACTGACTTTTGATGTCGTACAAGGGCAAGATGGCCGCTGGCAAGCCGTTCGCGTTTTGCGTCAAGGTGAAACAGCGCGTTTGGAACTCGAACCGATGCGGCGCTCACCTCAGCCCCGCCCGCTGAGCCAAGAAAGCAGGCCGACTGCGCACCCCCCCTCCCGCGTGCAGCATAGGCCGTACAAGAGGACTTCGCGCCTTTGGCGCGCTCTTCCTATTCTTGTGGTCGTTGCAGGGATTTGGGGCTATCAAGAGCTGATTGCACCGCGACTTGCAAGCAGCACCCACACTGCGGCGCACAGTTTGGGCGACTGGAATACCATGCAAGCCCAAAGCCAAGAGAATCAGCCGAGTTTTCAGTGCGATGGCCGCCAGCACTGCTCGCAAATGACTTCTTGCGCTGAAGCGAAATACTTTTTAGCCAATTGCCCCAATACCAAGATGGACGGCGATGGCGACGGCATCCCCTGCGAGCAGCAGCTTTGCAGCTTTTAAGCTTGCAGCATCCCGCGCAGCACCACCTGCCCATAGCAGCCTGCAAATTAGCGACTAAGCGCCCCTCTTTACACAAGCCGTTGATGTGCCGTCTAAGTAAGCCCTAACAAAGTAGCCCGCCGACGGTTGAGATGCCAGCACCAAAAGGGCTTTTTCAGGGGATCTTAGGCGCTTGGTGAAGCTGTGCCAAAATACTCAGATGGCTCTACCCCCTGTGTTCTACACCCGCGTGGCATCCCCTGTCGGGGCTTTGCTTTTGGCCAGCAATGGCCAGGCTTTGACCGATTTGCACATCCTCAGTGGTCAGTATGTACCAGCTATAGCCAGCCATTGGCAAGCGTCGGGCGATGATGCGGTATTGCAGCAGGCCAGGCAGGAGTTGACCGAGTATTTCGCGGGGCAACGCCAGGTTTTTACCCTAGCGTTGGCGGCGCAAGGGACGGTTTTTCAGCAGATGGCGTGGCAGACTTTATTGCGGATTCCGTTTGGCCAAACCCAGAGCTATGGGCAGCAGGCTGCATGGATGGGTAAGCCCAAGGCTGTGCGAGCGGTCGGCGGAGCGAATGGTAAAAATCCCATTGCCATCGTCATCCCCTGCCACAGGGTGGTGGGGGCGGATGGTTCATTGACGGGCTACTCAGGCGGGATGGCGCACAAAAAATTCTTGCTGCGTCATGAAGGTGCTTGGCACGAGGAATCTAGCAAAAACTAGGTGTGCAGGCGCGGGGGTCCTTCCTTCCACCATTGACCTAGCGCCTTACAGCGTCAAAATTGCAGCAGGTAAGCCTAAGGCTTTGATTTTCTTTGCTGCGGCATCGGCATCTTCGGCTTTGTTGAAGGGGCCTACACGCAGGCGGATGAGTTTTCCGCGTGGGGTGTCGATTTCTTGGGTATAGGTTTTTAGCCCTGTGGCTTCGACTTTGTGGCGTGTTTCTGCGGCTTTGGCCGCGTCCCCAAAGCTGCCAAACTGGACGACGCTGCGCGTGCTGACCTTGGCGTCGGGGGCTGTAGCAGCGGTCTTATGATCTGCTTTAGGTTCAGATTGACCTTCTAGCAAAGCGCGGGCGCGAGCCGCCTCTGCATTTTTGGCTTGTTCGCTTTTTTCGTGGGCCAGTTTTTCTTTGGCGGCTTTTTCTTTGCTGAGTCTTTCTTGGATCAGTTTTTCTTGGATCAGTTTTTCTTGGATCAGTTTTTCTTTGGCGATTTTTTCTTGAGCCAGCTTCTCTTTGCTTAGCTTGTCGTTGACGGTGCTTTGCGCGTTCTCTTGGGTCATTTTTGCGGCGCGCTCACGCTCGGCTTGAGCTTGGCCGGCTTTGTTTCTCTCGGCGCTGGCTGGGGCGTTGGTTTTTGCTGGGCTAGGGATGTCGTTGCCTGCGGCTAGGGGGGCATCGTCCAGGAGTTCTTCATTCTCGGCCAAAGCTGCGCGGCGTCGTGCCCGGATTTGTGCCGGGCTGTCCCCGTCATTGGCTGCTGCGGTTGGCGTAGGGGCGGCTGTGCCAGTGGTGGTAGCAAGGGTGCTTGGGCTGGTGCGTAGGGCTTCGCGGGCTTGCGCGGGGATGCGCACGCTCAGGCTTTCTCCGCGTGCGGGGATCTCATACACAATGCTGCGATCGGTTTGGCGTGGTTCGCTATCGAGCACCCAAGCAAAGAGGCCTATGCCCGCGAGCACCAATACCAACATGCCAATGAGCCGATTGCGAGCCTGCCGTTTCAAGGCTTGCAAATGAGGCGCTGGTGCCGCATCGGTGGCACCAGATTCAGCAGTGGGTGAACGACGAAACAAAGGCATAAAAAACCCCATCTTTAAACAAAATCGAAGCAGGAAGCGGCCTGTACCAATTTTAAGCGCTGGGCAAATGCGGGGCTGGCGGGCGCGGCTCACCGTTGGCGAGCACACCGCCTACCGTAAAGAAGGAGCCAAAGACGGCGATTCTATCCTCAGGGCCAGCAGCGGCGAAGGCCGCATCCAGCGCCGCCTGCGGGTTGGCATGGCAGCTGCTGGTGCTGCCTTTGCGTGGGTTTTGTGCTTGCCACTGCGCTTGCACGGCTTCGGCCTGGGCAGCACGCGGCGTGGGTAAATCGCAAAAATACCAGCGGTCGATGATGGGATTTAACTTTGCCAGCATGGGCGCGAGTTCTTTATCGGCCATGACGCCAAAAACGGCGTGGGTGCAGGGGTAATAGCCCTGAGCGTCTAAATTGGCCGCCAGTGCCGCCACCGAATGCGGGTTGTGCGCCACATCCAAAATCACGGGCGGCTGGCCGGCAATGATTTGAAAACGCCCAGGCAGCTCGGCGCTGGCTAGGCCACGGCGCACAGCCTGGGCATCCACGGGCAAAGTGGGGCGCAAGGCGTAAACCGCAGCCAATGCACCAGCGGCGTTGAGCAATTGGTTCGCGCCGCGCAACGCGGGGTAGGCCAGGCCAGCCAAGCGCTTATTGCGCCCGGCCCAGCTCCACTGCTGCTGGTCGCCAGAAAAATTGAAGTCTTGCCCAAACAACCAGACATCGCAGCCCAAGGCTTGCGCTGCCGCCACGGTGGAAGCGGGCGGCATGGGGTCGCCGATGATGGCGGGGCAGCCAGGGCGGAAGATGCCGGCTTTCTCGCGCCCTATGTCTTCGCGGTTATTGCCCAAAAACTCCACATGGTCGATGTCTATGCTGGTGACGATGGCGCAATCGCTATCGACGATATTGACCGCGTCGAGCCGCCCGCCTAAACCCACTTCCAAAATCGCCACATCCACCTTGGCGGCTTGAATCAGCAGCAGACAGGCCAAGGTGGTGTATTCAAAATAGCTCAGGCTGATGGTGGGCGCGTGCAGGCGCGCGGCCTCTACCTGGGCAAAGGCCGCAGCCAAATCAGCCGCTGCCACCGACTGCCCACGGATGCGGCAGCGTTCTTCAAAATGCACCAAATGGGGCGAGGTGTAAAGCCCCGTTTTATAGCCCGCAGCGGCGTAAATGCCTTCTAGTGTGGCGCAGGTCGAGCCCTTGCCATTGGTGCCCGCCACGGTAATAACGGGGCAGTTTAATTTGCCGCCTTGCAGCAGTTGCAGACGGTCTGCCACGCCGCGCACGCGCTCTAGGCCCAGCTCTATACCCACGGGGTGTATGCCCTCGATATAGGCCAGCCAATCGGCCAAAGGTGCGGCGGGGCTTGGTGCCGCAGGGCTTGGGTCTGCAGAGGGGGTATTCATAAATGGGGATTAATTCTGAATGTTTTTCGGATTTTCCTGCAGAAAGCCTGCCTGGCTAGCTATTGTTTTAAGAGCTTTTGGCGGCGGCAAAAAGAGGGCTTAGACCTGTAAAAATTTCTCGCGGTAGTAAATCAGCTCATCAATCGACTCATGCACATCGGCCATGGCGGTATGGGCTTGCTGTTTTTTAAAGCCTGCGTGTACTTCAGGCTTCCAGCGTTTGGCCAGCTCTTTGAGCGTGCTGACATCCAGATTGCGGTAGTGAAAATAGGCCTCTAGCTTGGGCATATAGCGCGCCAGAAAACGGCGGTCTTGCCCTATGGTGTTGCCGCACATGGGGGATTTGCTGCGCGGCACATATTTTTTGATGAAGGCCAGTAGCTCGGCCTCGCCCTTGGGGTTGGTGATTTTGCTGGCACGCACCTTAGCCGTCAGGCCGCTTCTGCCGTGGGTGGAGCGGTTCCATTTGTCCATCTTGGCCAAGTGCGCGTCGCTTTGGTGGATGACGATGACGGGGCTTTCCACGCGCAGGCTCAGGTCAGCATTGGTGATGACGATGGCCACTTCCAGCAGGCGGTTGATTTTGGGATCCAGGCCACTCATCTCGCAATCGAGCCAAATCAGGTTTTGGTCGGATTTGGGCAGATGCACAGGGGCGGCGCTGGGCGTGGCGCTAGTTGGGGTGGTGGCGGCGTTCATGGGCTGGCCTTAACTTTCAAGAGGAAGGGGCATTTTAAAGCCATTTCTTAATGCCTTTTTGAGCTTTTAAGCCGTAAAACCTGCCTGAGTAGCTAGTAAATAAATAGCAAAAAAACTGGGGGCTGTGGGCTTTGCCACCTACAATCTGTCCCCATGTCTGAAATTTTTACTTTGTGTTTTGCCCTCGCTTTGTGCGCCCAAGTCGCCTGCAAATTGTGGCTGGCTGCGCGCCAGCAGCAGCATATGGCGGCGCATCGCAGCGCGGTTCCGGCGGCGTTTGCCAGCCGCATCAGTTTGGCGGCGCACCAAAAAGCGGCCGATTACAACGCGGCGCAGCTGCGTTTGGGTAGTGTGGAATTGTTGCTGGGGGCGGCCTTGCTTTTGGCTTGGACTTTGTTTGGCGGCTTGCAGTGGCTCAATACCGCGCTGCTGCATTTTTTCGAGGCGGGCGTAGTGCAGCAAATGGCGCTGGTGCTGGCCTTTACCCTGATGGGCAGCCTGCTGGATTTGCCCTTTGATGCCTGGCGCACTTTTGTGTTGGAAGCCAAATTTGGCTTTAACAAAACCACTTGGCAGCTGTGGCTGGGTGATATGGTCAAAGGGGCATTGTTGGCTGCAGTCATCGGCCTGCCGATTTTGGCGCTGGTGTTGTGGCTGATGGCGCAGGCGGGCAGTTGGTGGTGGCTGTACGCATGGGGCGTCTTACTGGGTTTCCAGCTTTTAATGCTGCTGATTTATCCCACTTGGATAGCGCCTTTGTTCAACCAGTTCAAACCGCTGGAAGATGCGGATTTGGTTGCCCGCACTACGGCCTTGATGCAGAAAGCTGGCCTGCAGGCCAAGGGCTTTTTTGTCATGGATGGCAGCCGCCGCAGCAGCCACGCCAATGCCTATTTCACGGGGCTGGGCAAATCGAAGCGGGTGGTGTTTTACGACACCTTGATGGAAAAACTCGCGCCTGCCGAACTGGATGCCGTGCTGGCGCACGAGCTGGGGCATTTCAAACACCGCCATATTGCCAAGCGCATGGTGCTGATGTTCGCCAGCAGCTTGGCGGGCTTTGCGCTCTTGGGCTACTTGAGTGGCCAATTGTGGTTTTATGACGGTTTGGGCGTGCGCCCCGTTATCGGCCTAGATGCCAGTGCAGGCTCGGCTTTGGGGCTGAATGCTGGCATGGCGCTGCTGTTATTTAGCTTGGTGGTGCCGGTTTTTCTGTTCTTTTTGACGCCGATGAGCGCTTACTTTTCGCGCAAAGATGAATTTGAGGCCGACCGCTACGCCTGCCAATTGGCCAGTGGGCAAGACCTGGGGCAGGCGCTGCTCAAACTCTATAGCGACAACGCCAGCACCTTAACGCCCGACCCCTGGTTTGTGCGCTTTTACGCCTCGCACCCGCCAGCGGCGCAGCGCCTGGCAGCCATGGGCTACCATGCCGCATGATTTCAAGCGCTAACACCACATGGCATGGCAGCAAAAATGCGGCGGGGCAACTCGCCAGCATCGAAAAAGCCTTTGCTTTTGCCGATTTTGATAGCGCACTGGCTTTTGCCAATCGCGTGGCCGATATCGCCCGCGCCGAAAACCATCACCCCAGCTTACTGGTGCAATGGGGCAGCTGCGTGGTGCGCTGGAGCACCCATGACGCCGGCCACACGGTGACCGAACGCGATGTGCGTGGCGCTGAGCTGACGGATGCCGCTTATGGCTGAGGCGCTGCAAACGGGGCTGATCATCAGCAGCTATGGCCGCAATGTCTTGGTCGAAGCCGCTGACGGCAGTCGCACCTTGTGTCACCCACGGCGCAAAAAAAACGAAGCCTTGGTGGGCGATGCCGTGCTGTGGCAGCCCAGTGGCGATGAAGGGGTGATCGAAAAAATCACAGAGCGGCGCAATCTGCTGCGCCGTCAAGACGAGATTCGCACCAAAGCCTTCGCTGCCAATTTGGATCAGGTGCTGGTTTGGCTGGGGGTGGAGCCTGAATTTTCAGCCGAACAACTCACACGCATTTTGCTGGCAACGGAGGAGCAAAATATCCCCGTCACTATTTGCCTGAATAAGGACGATTTGCCGGGTTTTACTGCCAGTTGGCAGCGTTTGCAGATTTTTGCGGACATGGGCTACCCCTTGCTGCACACCAGTTTGCAAGCTGATGCTGCGACGCCCCCAGCGCTGCGTGATTTGTTGGCGGGGAAACGCAGCTTTTTGATAGGGCCTAGCGGCAGCGGCAAAAGCAGCCTCATCAATCGCCTGCTGCCCGAGGCCAGAATTGCCACCAATACGCTGTCGCAGGCGCTCAAAAGCGGGCGCCACACCACCACCACCACCACCTTGCATTGGCTGGGTGCAGACAAAAGCAGTGCGCTGATTGATTCGCCCGGCTTTCAAGAGTTTGGCCTGCGGCATATCTTGCCGGCCAATTTGGCCTTGTATATGCCCGATTTGCGCGCTGCGGCAGCGTCGGGTTGCAAGTTCAATAACTGCAGCCATGTGCACGAGCCCGGCTGCGCGGTGCTGGCAGCGCTGCAAAGTGGGCAAATAAGCCCACTGCGGCACAGCCTCTACCGCAGCCTTTTGGCGGAATTGAGCCAAGAGCCGCGATATTGAGCCGCCTGATGGCGCTCGCCTTACTGAGGCGCAAATAAATCCCCATGGTCGCACCCTATGCGGCTTGGCGTAAAATCGTGGGCTTGCCGCAGGGGCCCTGGTCACAAGCTGGGACTCTATGGGCGACAAAACAAGAGCAACACACCCCTACAACAACTTTTTGGATAAGGGAATTATTTCCATGGCCCAAGCGTCTGATGACTTGAAAGCGCGCCGCAAGGCGAAGCCAGAGTTTCGCAACATCAATGTTTT
>JAMIFN010000051.1:0-19020 GCA_035906235.1 Allobrachymonas sp.
AGCCAGCCAAACGCAGTTAGCCGAGTTGCAAAAGCAGATTGCGGCTTGCCGCACGCGCGGCCACCGCATCGAGCTGAAGGTGGGGGCAGGCTTGGTGCACCGCCAAGGGGCATTTTTGGGATTTGATTAAACGGGGTGCCTAGCCTGCGGCAAACCCCTCATGTCATCAGCAAGGAATTAATGCACACAAGCACCCCTTAATTATTGTTAGCAAATAGAGGAATCTCTTTTCTGTATAGAGCCGACGACCTAGAATAAACCCCAGTATAGAAGTGGCCATATAGGTATATGGTGACAGTGCGGTGAAACGAGGTGCAGTCATGGATAAGCGCGTAAAGAAAACTCCAAAATCGGTGCAGCTGGCCTTGGTGGCCTTGGCAGTAAATGGCTTGATCGTCGCGTGCGGGGGGCGCGGTAGTGTTGGCGTGGATATGCCAACGGATGTTTACCCCAACCCTATCGGCAGCCGCACGCCAAGTCCTAGTACAGGGGCGCCCGCTGCGCCAACAGCCAGTTTTACAGCAGGTGGCGGGCAAGTGGTCGGCAGTGCTGCGCCTGGCAGCACGGTCAAAGTGTATGGATCCAATGGCACGACAGTGATTGGCACGGGGACTGTGGGACCTGATGGTAATTACAGCGTGCCTATCGCGCCGCCACTGACCAATGGCGAGCAAGTCAGCGTGAGTGTGACAAATGGCGCCGGCCAAGAAAGCCCCAAAACCACGATTACTGCGCCCGATACCACGGCGCCGCTGGCACCAAGTGCGAATTTTGCAGCGGGTGGCAACCAAGTCACGGGAATGGCGGAGCCAGGCAGTACCGTTACCGTGTACGGGCCTGATGGAACAACGGTCATCGGCACAGCAACAGCGGGTGCCGGTGGTGCTTATGTGGTGAATTTGCTGCCGCCCCTTACCAATGGGCAGCAAGTTTTTGTCAGCGCCAAAGACCCTGCTGGCAACGAAAGCCCTAAAACGCCCATAACGGCACCGACAGCGACACCAGTCCCAACGGCTACCAATACGAACACACCAGTCCCAACGGCTACCAATACGAACACACCAGTCCCGACGGCCACCAACACCAATACACCGGTACCCACGGCTACGGATACAGCTACTCCTGTCCCGACGGCCACCAACACCAATACACCGGTACCCACGGCGACGGATACAGCTACACCTGTACCGACGGCCACCAACACCAACACACCAGTCCCGACAGCTACGAATACAGCAACGCCAGTTCCAACGGCTACGGATACAGCAACTCCTGTACCGACTGCTACGGATACGGCTACACCAGTTCCAACAGCTACGAATACAGCAACGCCAGTTCCAACGGCTACGGATACGGCTACACCAGTTCCAACAGCCACGGATACAGCAACGCCAGTACCAACGGCAACGGATACAGCGACTCCAGTACCGACGGCTACGAACACCAACACACCAGTCCCGACAGCTACGAATACAGCAACGCCAGTTCCAACGGCGACGGATACAGCGACACCAGTACCAACGGCAACTGATACCGCGACGCCTGTACCAACAGCTACGGATACAGCAACGCCAGTTCCAACAGCAACGGATACAGCAACGCCAGTTCCAACGGCTACGGATACTGCAACGCCAGTTCCAACGGCTACGGATACGGCCACACCAGTACCAACGGCTACGGATACGGCTACACCAGTTCCAACAGCTACGGATACGGCCACACCAGTTCCAACGGCAACCAACACGAACACCCCAGTTCCAACAGCCACGGATACAGCAACGCCAGTTCCAACGGCGACGGATACAGCGACACCAGTACCAACGGCAACTGATACCGCGACGCCTGTACCAACAGCTACGGATACGGCAACGCCAGTTCCAACGGCTACCAACACGGCCACGCCTGTCCCAACAGTAACCAACACAAGCACTCCCACCAGCGCCCCGTCGATCACACCCACTGGCACACCATCCGCCACGCCTACCAGTGTGCCCACCACGCCGCCGCCTGCGCCCATGCCGCCCAACATCACCAGCAACGCCACACTCAGCCTAGCCAGTGCCGCCATTGGCACGGATCCGCTAAGCGGCCAATTGGCCTTGCAGATCGGGGATATCAACAGTGGCCTATACCCATCTAAAGCCACGACTGACAATACGGGGGAGGTCGTCAAAATAGACTCCGGCATTTCGGGGACTTATGACACCTCGGCGGCGACCGAAGGTCAAGTGATCAGCGGTAACCTTGATGGCTCCACCCTAGACCCCAGCCCAGATTTCGTATACCTTGGGCGCTGGAAGGGCGATTTACAACTACAGGCGGAGGGTGCTACCACTCTTCACAAGGCCATGCCCTATGTATTGGGCGTAAAAAGCACTGCGGACTTGTATAGCCTGACCCCCAATAACGAGTACCTGAGCTACAAATTGGTTAACCCAACTCAACAGTATGTCTCGGTCGTGCGCCCGGATGCCACGCTTCAACATGATGTTGGCTATTACAAGTACGCCAGCTTTTTGCTACAACCCAGCACATCCTCAGCAACGCTGCAAGCGCAGCTGATTTTTACCGATGCCTATGCGGGTGAAACCCCTGTCTATGACTTGCAGTCCAACTTTAGCCTGAGCTATGGCAGCTATGTCACCAGCTTGCCCATCGTGACCAAGTGCAATGTGAACAACTCTTGCTCCCAATATTCTGCAGCACTCAAGGGGTTTTTATCCGGTGACAATGCAGAACGCCTAGGTTTGAGCATTGGCTTCGTCGATGGCGACCAGGGGGTGGTGGGGACTGCCTTGGTACTCGACCGGGGCAGCAATGTCAGTCTGGCTGGCAGCAGCGGCAATTACAGCCTCAGCGCTGCGGGTATGGATAAAACCCTAGGGTGGAACACCCTGTATGGTGGCAACACGGTGCAAGGCGAGGCCAATACCGATCAAGTCTTCCACCAATTCAAACAAGCCAGCACTATCGTTATCGATGCCGACAAGCCGACCTTGCGCACCAGCGATGCCAAAGGTACTTGGATTGCTGGATCCACCGACGGTTTGGGCAATGTCAGCAATGATTTTGCCTACCTAGGCACCTGGACGGGGTTGGGCGCTGCCAGCAATATTCATGATCCTGTGACGGGGCAAGTATTAGGCGCCCCCAGCGCCATGGTGTATGTTTTGGGCGCCGAAACGCCACGCGCCAATTTGGATAGCTTTGGATCCCTGTATTACAACTTGGCTGACCCCTATTCGCACAGCCAAGTGGTGGCAGTACGCCCAGACGGCTCCGTCGTCAGCAATGGCATGGCAGGCTCGCTGACACAGGCATCCTTGGACTTAGATGCGGCCACGGCTTCGGTGTCGCTTTTTGCCAAGCTCAACCTCAGCGGGTCAAACTCTATGGCACCCAATGAGACCTATGTCACTAATAGCAATTCGATTCCCTTGAATCCTGGTCTCAGCAATTTCTCGGGCGTGGTGAATATGACCAATCAAAGCAGCGGTGGGCAGACTCCCGGTCAAGCATCGGGCCTCTTTATTGGCCCCAATGCTTTGCGCGCCGGGGTGACTTTAAACTTTAGCGACCCCAGCCTAGGGCAAATCGGCGTAGGCGCGGTGCTAGAACATTCTCATGTGCCATAACGCGCCGCACGGCCAGCCACAACCTCTTTTTTTCGTTTCCTCGATTTTTTCAGAGAGCACCCGATGCCCCGCTTCGCCCTCACCCCTTGCCTCTTAACCCTAATCCTCACCCTGAGCAGCTTGCCAGCATCCGCGATGCGCGATGCCGCGGTCGAGCAGGCGGCTGCCGATTTGCGCAATAAAAATCCCAAAGCCGCTTTTACGCTGCTAGACCCCCTAGAAACGGAGCGCGCAGGAGATGTCGATTACGATTTGGCACTGGGCGTGGCGGCCAACCAAACGGCGCATTACACCCGCGCCATCCTCGCCCTAGAGCGCGCTGTGAAGAATGCACCAGACAATGTCCGCGCCAAAGCCGAGTTGGCCAGCGCCTATTTTGCCGTTCGTGACACGGAGCGTGCCAAAGCCATGCTGCTGGAAGCCAAGGCTCAAGGTGTCCCTACAGAAATTGCTGGCACCATCGACCAATTTATGCGTGAGATCGACCGCATAGACATCCATCGCCCAGCCCAGCGCTTTAACTATTTCAGCTATGTCTCGTTTGGTCTGGGGCATGACAGCAATGCCACCAGTGGCCCTAATGACAAATTGATTCCCGTGCCAATATTTGGCACCACCATCAATATGACCCCGTCGGTACAAAGCCAAAAAAGCAATTACTACACCTTAAACGGCGGATTTTCTGGGCGCTACACCATGACCCCTGAATGGTCGTGGGTGGGCACAATAGATTACGGCTTAAACAACAATACCGACAATTTGGCCAAACCCTTTGATTCGCAAAACCTGGTATTGGCTACGGGACCAATGTGGCGCAAAGAGCGGCATGAGCTGAGTGTATTAGCCAGCCATAGCCAGCAATGGCAAGGGGGCTCAGAATCGGCACAAGGCGATGGCATCACAGGTAGCTGGATTTACCGTTTAGACGGCTACCGCCAATTCAGTACCTATTTTCAATACCTCCAAAACCGCTACGACAACAATCCCAATGCCGACGCAAACCGTACCGTATTAGGCAGTACATACTCACACATGTTGCGTGATGGTTTTTTCGCTTTTGGCGGGGTCTATATGGGCAAAGACAAGCCTCGATCACAACTCGCCGTCTTGCAACATCTGGGCCAAGACATCGTGGGATTGCGTACCGGCCTACAGTACAACTTGAACGCTAGCTTAGGGATTTATGCCAGCATCAATTATGAAGACCGTCAGTTTGACGCCGTTCACCCCACATTTGCGCTGGTTCGCCACGACAAACAAACTAATCTGAATATCGGGGTAAATTGGGAGGCGATCCCAAAATGGCGCATCAACCCCGCCATCAACTGGCAAAACAACCAATCCAATTTGCCTCTGTACAGGGTCAAGCACAGGGGCATATCTATTACTGCTCGGCGCGAGTTTTAGGCAAGGTAGATGAGAGCCTGATGCGGGATGCTGGACGCACAAATAAGATCCCCCCACAATTGCTTTTACCGTCCCGCAAATCGCATCACGCTTGCGACTGTTTCAGGTGATTCCGCAAGGCGACAACATCCATCATCAGCGCAGCCACATTCAGCCCCTTTTGCTGGGTGATTTCGACAAAACAAGTGGGGCTGGTGACATTGATCTCGGTCAGGTAGCCGCCTATCATGTCCAGCCCCACCAAATCTAGCCCACGCGCATGCAAAACAGGGGCTAAAAACTCAGCGACCTCGCGCTCTTTGGCTGTTAATTCCATAGCCACGCCTTTGCCGCCTGCGGCCAAATTGCCGCGCACCTCGCCGCCTTGCGGAATGCGTGCCAGGGCATAGGGCACAACTTGCCCGCCTATCAGCAGCACGCGCTTATCGCCCTCGGCAATTTGCGGCAAATAGCGCTGCGCCATGATGGTTTGTGTGCCATTGCGGGTGAGTTGTTCCAGCACGCTGCCCAGATTTAAACCATCAGCGGCGACGCGGAAAATTCCCGCGCCTCCCATGCCATCGAGCGGCTTGAAAATCACATCACCGTGCTCGGCATGAAAGGCTTTGAGCCGCGCCATATCACGGGCCACCAAGGTCGGCGCGGCAAATTGCGCAAACTCCATCAAGGCCAATTTTTCTGAATGGTCGCGCAGGGCTTGCGGGCGGTTGATGACGCGCGCGCCCTCGCGCTCGGCCTGTTGCAGCAGATGCGTGGCGTAGAGGTATTCGGCGTCAAAGGGCGGGTCTTTGCGCATCAGCACCGCATCAAAGTCTTGCAGGGCAAGGCTGGCCTCATTTTTAACGGCAAACCAAGGGTTTTTGGCCGTAAAACCTGCCTGAGCAGCTATCAATTCAATAGTCTTGCACTGCGCCAGCACACCCTGCCCTGCCTGCCAATGCATATCGTGCAGCTCACAGGCCGCCACGCTCCAGCCCCGCTGCTGCGCCTCTTGCATCATGGCGTAGGTGGAATCTTTGGAAATTTTGAAATCGGTCAGCGGGTCGGCAATAAATAGGAGTTTCATGGGGCAGTGATGAAAGAGCGGGAGGAATAGAGGCGCGCCAGCGCAGAGAGGAGATTCCCGTGCATGGCAAGGCTGCAGTGGTATATTGCGCCCCTTTATTGAAAAGCTGAGGCCACTCTAGCCGCCGGGCGGCAAAGCAGTAGAGGGGCACGGCGCAGATTTTGCAGGAGAAAAAGCATGACAACAGAAGATACGGAATATGTCGGTTTTTGGCCTAGGGTGGGTGCAGCCATCATAGATACCGCGTTGATTTGGGTCATCATTGGGCCACTTTTAACCCTGCACTACGGCACATCTTATTGGCATAGCGACGGGAGATTTATCGCGGGTGGGGTCGATGTTTTACTCTCTTGGATCTTTCCTGCGGTAGCCACGCTACTTTTTTGGTTCGCCAAACAGGCCACGCCTGGCAAGATGGCCATTTCCACGGTCATCGTGGATGCGCGTACAGGCGGGCCGGCCAGCGCTAAACAATTTTTTATTCGCTACTTGGGTTATTTGCTGGCCAGCATTCCGCTCGGTTTGGGCATTTTGTGGGTGGCTTTTGATAAGCGCAAACAAGGCTGGCACGACAAATTGGCAGGCACCGTGGTTGTACGACAGAAAAATCGCCAAGCACAGCCTGTTACCTTTGGCGATTGATCGATCGCCTCAGCCCCAAGTGCGCGTAGTGTGCCCATAAAAAAGCGCCCGGGCTTTGCAGCTGGGCGCTTTGGGTTCGACTGGTGGGTTCCCGCTTGTGCGCGGGAATGACGCAGCACGGCGGCTGTTTATGCCGCTTTGAGCAAACCGCGTTCACGCGCCATGGTCATGGCGGTGTCGTCGATCAGGTCTTCTTGGCCGCCAACGAATTTTTTCTCGGCCAGTTTCAGCAGAATGTCGCGGGCGGGTACGCCGTATTTTTTCTCGGCGCGTTTGGCAAACAGCAAGAATGAGCCGTACACGCCCGCGTAGCCCAGAGTCAGGGCGTCGCGGTCGATGCGGATGGGGAAGTCCATCATGGGTACGACCAGGTCTTCGGCCACATCTTGGATTTTGAACACATCCACACCGGTTTCGATGCCGTAACGGGCGCAGACGGCCACAAACACTTCCATGGGCGTATTGCCCGCGCCAGCGCCTAGGCCAGCCGTGGCCGCGTCGATACGGGTTGCGCCGCATTCAATGGCTTGCAGCGAATTGGCAATGCCCATGGCCAAATTGTGGTGGCTGTGAAAGCCCAGCTCGGTTTCGGGTTTGATGGCTTGGCGTACCGCGTCCAGGCGCACTTTCACATCTTCGGGCAGCATATAGCCGGCTGAATCGGTGACATAAATACAGTTAGCACCATAGCTTTCCATCAGCTTGGCTTGTTCGACCAGACCCTCGGGGCTGTTCATATGCGCCATCATCAAGAAGCCGACGGTGTCCATATCCAGCTTGCGTGCCAAGCTGATGTGCTGTTCGCTCACATCGGCCTCGGTGCAGTGGGTGGCCACACGGATGGTGTGCACGCCCAGCTCTTTGGCGCGTTGCAGGTGCTCAACCGTACCAATGCCAGGCAGCAGCAGGGCGGAGACCTTGGCTTTTTTCATCAGCGGGATGACGGCGCTTAAATACTCTTCGTCGCTGTGTGCGGGGAAACCGTAATTGAGCGAAGCGCCGCCTAAGCCGTCACCGTGGGTGATTTCGATCAGGGGCATGCCAGCGTCGTCTAGGCCGCAGGCAATGGCTTTCATATCGTCCAAGCTGATTAAGTGTTGCTTGGGGTGCATGCCATCGCGCAGGGTCATGTCATGCAAGGTAATTTTTTTGCCTTTGAGATTCATCGTATCACTCCAAAATCATGTAAAACGGGCGTTTCAATCGGGGGTCAAGACTTGAAAACAACCCAAGCCGCACGCTCACCAGCGAGGATGCTGATATCGGCTTGCAGCTTCAAATTAGCCATGACAACCAGCACCGCATTGCGCACAAAAACGGTGACATCGCCAGCGTTATAGCCTGTGAACAAACCCATCACCACGCCTTTTGGCATGGTATCTTTTAAACCCGAGCTATTGGTATGTTGGCGGTGCAGGCCGGCTTTTGTCATATCGGTGTAAACCGCTTCGTACTTATTTTCGTCCCATGCTTTAAGAACAAAATGCACCTGTACCAGGTAAGAGATCAGCTCGGGGTTTTGCTCGGCCATGGTGGTCTGGATGTATGAAGAGGGCTAAAGGAAGGTAAGGCGCAGCAGTAGCGTTAAGCCGCCACTGTGGGCTTGAGCGTCAGGCGACCAGCAAGCATTTCTTCGGCAAACATTTCCGCTGTGCGTGCAGCCGCGGCAGTCATGATGTCGAGGTTGCCAGCGTATTTGGGCAGGTAGTCGCCCAAGCCTTCAACTTCCATGTAGATCGAGACTTTTTTGCCTTCAAACACGGGGCCGTTCACCAGCTTGTAGCCGGGCACATACTTTTGCACATCGGCAATCATGTCATGCACCGATTTGGTGATGGCCGCTTGATCAGGCTCATCCTCGCACAGGCAATGGATGGTGTCGCGCATCATCAAAGGGGGCTCGGCGGGGTTGATGATGATGATGGCTTTGCCTTGCTTGGCGCCGCCCACAGCTTCGACCGCGCCCGCAGTGGTGCGGGTGAATTCATCGATGTTCTTGCGCGTACCAGGGCCGACCGATTTGCTCGATACCGTGGCGACGATTTCGCCATAAGCCACAGGCTGCACACGCGATACGGCGTTCACCATAGGAATGGTGGCCTGGCCGCCGCAGGTGACCATATTCACATTCATTTCGCCCGTGCCTACATGGTCTTTCAAATTGACGGGGGGCACGCAGAAGGGGCCAATCGCAGCGGGAGTCAAGTCGATCATCAGCACGCCCAGCTCATTCAATTTGCGGCTGTTTTCAGCGTGTACATAGGCGCTGGTGGCGTCAAAGGCGATTTGTACGCCGTCTGCCAAGACATGGGGCAGCAGGCCGTCAACGCCTTCGGCCGTGGTTTTGATACCCATTTCGCGCGCGCGTTTCAGGCCGTCAGAATTGGGGTCGATGCCCACCATCCATACGGGTTCGAGCACGGGGCTGCGTTGCAGCTTAGCCAAAAGGTCGGTGCCGATATTGCCTGGGCCAATCAAGGCGCATTTAATTTTCTGGGTCATTTTTCTCTCTCTTGCCTGCTGATAAAAATCTTCAAGTCTTTCATTATCGCATTTTGCCCTGACTGAGTATGAAATGGGCTTGCATGGTCTTGTCATGGGTTTTTCTGCGCCAAGCTAAAGCCCGCAAAAAAGCCGCCCGCAGGCGGCTTGGCTACAGATGCAGTCAATCTTACATCTGCGCAATCATGACATTGCCAAATTCTGAGCAAGACACTTGGGTCGCGCTGTCCATCAGACGGGCGAAGTCGTAGGTGACCTTTTTGCTCAAAATGGCTTTTTCCATGGCGCTGATGATGAGGTCAGCCGCTTCAGTCCAGCCCATATGGCGCAGCATCATTTCGGCAGACAAGATTTCTGAACCGGGGTTCACATAGTCTTTGCCTGCGTATTTGGGTGCCGTGCCGTGGGTGGCTTCAAACATGGCGATAGAGTCGCTCAGGTTCGCACCTGGGGCAATACCGATACCACCAACTTGCGCGGCCAGCGCGTCGCTGATGTAGTCGCCGTTCAAGTTCAAAGTTGCAATGACGCTGTACTCGGCTGGGCGCAAAATAATTTGCTGCAAGAAGGCATCAGCGATGCTGTCTTTGACGATGATTTCTTTGCCCGTTTTGGGGTTTTTGAACGCACACCATGGGCCGCCGTCGATGAGTTGTGCGCCAAATTCTTTTTGCGCCAAGGCGTAAGCCCAGTCACGGAAGCCACCTTCGGTGAACTTCATGATATTGCCTTTGTGCACGATGGTGACAGAGGGTTTGTCATTGTCGATGGCGTACTGGATGGCTTTGCGCACCAGGCGTTCGGTGCCCTCGCGCGAGACGGGCTTGATGCCTATGCCCGAAGTATTGGGAAAGCGGATTTTCTTCACACCAAAATCGTCTTGCAAAATTTTGATGAGTTTTTTGGCGTTTTCGCTCTCGGCTTCAAACTCCACACCCGCGTAAATGTCTTCACTGTTTTCACGGAAGATCACCATATCGACTTTTTCGGGTGATTTCACAGGTGAAGGTACGCCATCAAAGTACTGCACGGGGCGCAGGCACACATACAGATCGAGCTCTTGACGCAGCGCCACATTCAGTGAGCGAATACCGCCGCCTACGGGCGTGGTCAGTGGGCCTTTGATGGAGACCACATAGTCGCGCAGCACTTCCATGGTTTCAGTGGGCAGCCAAGTGTCTTTGTCATACACCTTGGTGGATTTTTCGCCGGCATAGACTTCCATCCAATGGATTTTTTTCGCACCGCCATAGGCTTTGGCCACGGCTGCATCTACCACTTTGAGCATCACAGGGGTGATGTCCACGCCCGTGCCGTCACCTTCGATAAAGGGGATGATGGGTTCGTTAGGCACATTCAAAGAGAAATCTGCATTAACGGTAATTTTGCTGCCGCTGGTGGGCACTTGGATGTGTTGATAGCTCATGGCAAATCTTTCACTTTTTTAAGGCTGAGGTGGGTAAATGCGCCCAAAGGCGCACGAGAGGAAACAAAGGATTTTAAAGGATGGCTAGCTGCTTATGCGCTTTTCGCAACATTGGCATCGGCTACGGCAATGGCGCTCATATTGACGATGCGGCGCACGGTGGCGCTAGGCGTCAAAACATGCACGGGCGCGGCGCAACCCAACAAAATCGGACCCACGGCAACATTGCCGCCAGCGGCGATTTTGAGCAGGTTGTAGGAAATATTGGCCGCATCCAGATTGGGCATCACCAGCAAATTGGCCTCGCCTTCTAGCGTGCTGTTCGGCATCAGGCCTTTGCGGTAGGCGGGATTGAGGGCGGTGTCGCCATGCATCTCGCCATCAACTTCGAGCCAGGGCGCGTGCTCTTGCAGTAGCTTGAGCACGGCGCGCATTTTCACGGCCGAAGGCTGGTCGCTGACGCCAAAATTGCTGTGCGAGAGCAGCGCCACTTTGGGTTTGATGCCAAAGCGTTGCACCTCTTCCGCCGCCATGATGGTGATGGCGCACAGCTGCTCAGCGCTCGGGTCGTAATTGACATGGGTGTCGACGATAAACACTTGGCGCCCGGGCAAAATCAGCGCATTCATGCAGGCATAGACCTCGGCCGCAGCGCCCAGTGCTGCTAGCTGCGGTTGCGGGCGTTTGCCGATGACCTGGTCGATGTATTTCAGGTGCAAATGGGTATTGCCCCAAGTGCCGCAAATCAGGCCATCGACTTGCCCCGTGTGCAGCATCATGGCGCCGATGAGCGAGAGGCGGCGGCGCATTTCGATTTTGGCCAGCTGCACCGTCACGCCCTTGCGCTCGGTCATGCGGTGGTAGCTTTGCCAAAACTCGCGGTAGCGCTCGTCTTGCTCGACATTGACGACATCGTAGTCGCGTCCTTCTTCTAGGCGCAAACCAAATTTTTGGATGCGCTGGGCGATGATGCTTGGGCGCCCAATCAGGGTGGGGCGGGCGATTTTTTCGTCCGAGACGATTTGCGCCGCACGCAGCACGCGCTCTTCTTCGCCCTCGCTATAGCAAATGCGTTTTTTCGCCGCTTTTTTGGCCGCAGCCACCACGGGTTTCATGGTGGTGCCGCTGGCGTACACAAAGGCTTGCAGGTGCTCGATATAGGCTTCCATATCGGCTATGGGGCGCTGCGCGACACCGCTTTCAGCCGCTGCCTGCGCCACGGCGGGCGCGATTTTCACCATCAAACGCGGGTCAAATGGCTTAGGGATGAGGTATTCGGGGCCAAAGTGCAGGGCTTCGCCCGCATAAGCGGCAGCCACTACCTCGTTTTGCTCGGCCTGTGCCAGCTCGGCGATGGCGTGAACAGCGGCCACTTCCATCTCCATGGTGATGGTAGTCGCCCCAGAGTCGAGCGCGCCCCTAAAGATATAGGGGAAGCACAGCACATTGTTGACCTGGTTGGGGTAGTCTGAACGCCCCGTGGCAATCAGCGCATCGCTGCGCACCGCCTGCACCTCTTCGGGCATGATTTCGGGCGTGGGATTGGCCAAGCCCAAAATCAATGGGTTGGCCGCCATGACTTTGACCATATCGCGGCTCACCACGCCGGCGCTAGATAAGCCCAAAAATACATCGGCGCCCTGCATGCAATCGGCCAGCGTCACTTCGCTGCCGCCTTGGATAAAGTAGGCTTTATCGGCATCCAAACTGTCTTTGCGGCGTTCGTGTATCAGGCCTTTGCTGTCGCAGACCCAGATGTTCTCGCGCTTCATGCCCAGTTTGATCAGCAGGTGCAAGCAAGCTTGCGCCGCCGCGCCGGCGCCACTGGCGACCAGCTTGACCTTGGCCATGTCTTTGCCTTGCACCTTCAGGCCGTTGAGCACCGCAGCGCCGACCACAATGGCGGTGCCGTGTTGGTCGTCATGAAAAACGGGGATGCCCATGCGCTCGCGCAGCTTGCGTTCGATGTAAAAACAATCTGGCGCTTTGATGTCTTCGAGGTTGATGCCGCCAAAAGTCGGCTCCAGCGCGGCGATGATTTCGATCAGCTTGTCGGGGTCTTTCTCGTTGACCTCGATGTCAAACACATCAATGCCCGAGAATTTTTTGAACAAAACGCCCTTGCCCTCCATCACAGGCTTGCCTGCCAGGGGGCCGATATCGCCCAAGCCCAGCACCGCCGTGCCATTGGTGATAACCGCCACCAAATTGCCTTTGCTGGTGTATTTATAGGCTGCGGCGGGGTCTTTTTGAATTTCTTCGCAGGGCGCAGCCACGCCGGGCGAGTAGGCCAGCGCCAAATCGTATTGCGTCACCATCTGCTTGGTGGCGGCGATGGCGACTTTGCCAGGCTGGGGAAATTCGTGGTACTGCAAGGCGGCCTCGCGCAGGCGGGCGGCTTTGTCGAGGGGGGCGGCTGCGCCGCCTTTTGGGGTAGATGCGCTCATAGTTACTTCACACGCTAACAGCTTCTGAAACGGCTCAAAAGCAAAGCTGCCATTGTAGGCTGCGCAATATGACTGCAATTTTGCAAATCTTGCGCTGCGCTTCAGCCCCTGCTCAGATCTGTCTGTTTGGCTCACTACAATGAAATGCGCTGCAAGGGTCGGCCTCATAGGGGATTTTTGAGTCATTTTTGGCACTTTAGGCCGAAAAACCTGCCTGAGCAGCTCGCATTTCTATAGCAATCTCCTCATCCACAAAAGGAAAAGCAGCATGTTGACAGGTAAAACAGCTTTGGTGACAGGCTCCACCAGCGGTATCGGTTTGGGCATGGCCAAGGCATTGGCGGCGCAGGGCGCGCACATCATCCTCAACGGTTTTGGCGACCATGCAGGCCCGCAAGCCGAGGTGCAGGCGGCAGCTCAGGCTGCGGGTTTTACGATAAGCACGGGCTACCACGGCGCCGATTTATCCAAAGTGGCCGACATCGAAGCCATGATGGCCTTTGCCGAGGCAGAATTTGGCGGCGTTGATATTTTGGTCAACAACGCCGGCATTCAACACACGGCCAGCATCAGCGATTTCCCTGCGGACAAATGGGATGCGATTTTGGCGATTAACCTGACGAGCTGCTTTCACACCACGCGCCTGGCTTTGCCCGCCATGCGCCGCAAAAACTGGGGGCGCATCGTGAATTTGGCCTCTGTGCATGGGCTGGTGGCTTCGGTCAATAAAGCAGCCTATGTAGCCGCCAAACACGGTCTTGTCGGCTTTACCAAAGTCACCGCGCTAGAAACCGCGCTCGAAGCCATCACCTGCAACGCCATTTGCCCAGGCTGGGTGCTCACGCCCTTGGTGCAAAAACAAATTGACGACCGTGGCCGTGAAGCGGGCACTGATGAAGCCAGCACCATCAAAAATATGCTGAGCGAAAAACAACCTTCGCAAGCCTTTATCCGCCCCGAAGACATCGGCGCGATGGCCGTTTTTCTGTGTTCGCCTGCGGCCGACAATATCCGTGGCCAAAGCCTGGCGATGGACGGCGGCTGGACCGCGCAATAAGCACAGCCGCAGCCATAGCCGCAGCCATAGCCTAAGAGCCGCATATGATGAAAAAAATCGCCATCCTCACCAGCGGCGGCGACGCCCCCGGCATGAATGCTGCCATCCGCGCGGCCGTGCGCGCCTGCGCTGCCCGTGGCGTGCAAGCCGTGGGTGTACATCGGGGCTATAACGGCCTGATGGAAAACGCGCTGCAGCCCCTGGGCGCACGCGATGTCGCCAATATCTTGCAGCGCGGCGGCACCATGCTGCTGACCGCACGCAGCAAAGCCTTTATGCAGCCCGAAGGCCGCGCCCAGGCTGCGGCCCATCTGCGTGCAGCGGGGGTGGGTGGCCTGATCGTCATTGGGGGCGATGGCAGTTTTCGCGGCGCACATGCATTAGCAACTGAACATGACATCCCCGTGGTGGGCTTGCCCGGCACCATAGACAACGACATCTGGGGCACAGACCACAGCATCGGTTATTTCACCGCCATCGAAACCGCAGTAGAGGCCGTGGACAAGCTGCGCGACACGGGTGCCAGCCACGAACGCACCTTCATCATCGAAGTCATGGGGCGGCACGCCGGCCATATCGCCATGGATGTGGCGCTGGCTGGTGGTGCCGAAGATGTGCTGCTGCCCGAAAACCCGCGCAGCTGCGCCGAGGTGGTGAGCATGGTGGACGAGGCGCACAAACGCGGCAAATCCAGCGCCATCCTCATCGTCGCCGAAGGCCACCCCGGCGGTGGCGCGGCGGTGCAAGCCGCCCTGGAGCAAGCCACGGGGCAGCAAACCCGCCTGGCAGTGCTGGGACATATTCAACGCGGCGGGCGGCCTGCGGTGGGCGACCGCATTTTGGCCTCGCGCCTAGGCGTGGCAGCAGTCGATGCGCTGTTGGCAGGGCAACGCGGCGTCATGCTGGGTATGCAAAACCAGCAGATTGTGCAAGTGCCCTTGCATGAAACCTGGGAAAAACGCAAGGCCGTGGATATGGCGGCCTATGCCTGCCTGCGGGTGTTGAGTGTGTAGGCTGTCGGACTGAAGTCCGATCTACCGTAAAGAGCAGGGCATCCGCTTGGCCCTAGATTTCGGGTCTAGCCCGCAATGACGAATCGGGGCGGGAGTCTTGGTATCCCCTCTCCCTGTGGGAGAGGGCAGGGTGAGGGTTAGGGATTGAAGGCATGGATTCCCGCCCCTGCCTTCGCAGAGGCAGGCTCCGCGCGGGAAATGACGAAACTGATTACAAGCGCTCGATGATGGTCACATTGGCCTGGCCACCGCCTTCGCACATGGTTTGCAGGCCATAGCGCCCGCCCGTGCGTTCCAGCTCGTGCAGCAGGGTGGTCATCAATTTCGCGCCCGATGCGCCCAGTGGGTGCCCCAGGGCAATGGCGCCGCCATTGACATTGGTTTTGGCGTGGTCGTAGCCGGTTTCTTTCAGCCAAGCCATGACGACTGAGGCAAAGGCTTCGTTGATTTCCACCAGATCGATGTCTTTCATGCTCATACCCGCTTTTTTCAGCGCGTATTCGGTGGCAGGAATGGGTGCGGTCAAATGCCAGATCGGGTCGGCGGCACGCACGCTGATGTGGTGGATGCGGGCGCGCGGGGTCAGGTTATAGCGTTTGAGCGCCGCTTCGCTGACTACCAAAATCGCAGCCGAGGCGTCGCAAGTTGAGCTAGACACCGCAGCGGTGATGGCGGGGTAAGTGGGGTCCACAGGTTGCAGGGTCGCCATTTTTTCGAGGTTGGGCGCGCGCGCGGTTTCGTCCATCTTCACCACGGTGCCATCGGGCAAAACGAAAGGCACGATTTCTTTGTCAAAGCGGCCTTCGGCCATGGCTTTCAGGGCGCGGGTGTGGCTTTCGGCGGCAAATTGTTCCATATCGGCGCGGCTGATGCCCCAGTTGTCGGCAATGCGTTGCGCGGCGTAAAACTGGTTGACAGGCTGGTTGCCATAGCGTTTTTGCCAGCCTAGGCTTTCGGCAAAAGGCGTGGTGAAACCTAGGGACTGCCCTGCAATCATGGCCGAGCTGATGGGAATCGCCGTCATGGTTTGCACGCCGCCGGCCAGCACCACATCTTGCGTGCCGCTCATCACCGCTTGCGCCGCAAAATGCACAGCCTGTTGGCTGGATCCACACTGACGATCCACCGTAGTGCCAGGCACACAATCGGGCAGGCCAGCGGCCAGCCAGCTGGTGCGGGCAATATCGCCAGCCAAAGCGCCTATGGTGTCCACGCAGCCAAAAATCACATCGTCGTACTCATCCGCAGGGATGGCGTTGCGGCCAACGATGGCTTGGATGGCGTGTGCGCCCAAATCCGCGCCGTGTACCGCGCCCAGTGAACCTTTGCGCTTGCCTGTGGGGCTGCGCAATGCATCGACGATATAAGCTTGTGCCATTTTGATGAACCTTTTCGTGTATCAGTTGCTATAGTAAAAAGAGCTGCCTAGGCAGATTTTTCGGCGAATTTGGTCTATTTTGCGCTAAAAAACGGGGTTTATTGCCCTGCAAATGGATGGGGCAGCGTGACCAGCACTGTATTTTGCCGTTCTTTGCAGACCCCCAAGTTCCCGCTAAGTGCCTATGCCTACGCTTGGGGCTCGCAGCAAATGGCGGTGTGTGTTTCCATCAAGGATGGCTGTGATGACACGCTTTTTCCAACTAGACCTTAGCCGCTACTGTATTGGGCGACGATCGTGGCCACCACCACGGTAGGCACTACCGTGGCCGATTTTGCCGATCGCGTGGGGCTAGGTCTGGAGGCGCAGCTGCCTCGAATAAAAAATTCGAGGAACACGATGGCAGGGACGAGCAAGACCCCGAGGAGACCGCTCTGACTGTGCAAAGCCTGGATAGCCCTAGGCCGCTGGCCTTGCCTGCGGGCTTGAATGCGGGTCTGCACGATATGCAGCCGCAAGGGCGACGCTACCGTGTGCTGGCTCATCGCCACGCAGACCGAGCCGAGCTTGGGCTTGGGGTCTGGCTATTGTTGATGGCATTGCCCAGCGCTGGCAGCTGCCCTTGCAACTGGACTGGAACGATGCCCAGCAAACCCCAGGGCGGAAAGGCCTGTTGGCGCAACTGCAATTGCCCGCCGTATTTACTTCAAAAATATGAGCTGTCCAGGCAGGTTTTCCGGCTTAAAAGCCAAAAAAGGCACTGAAAAATAGCTTCTCCAGTGCCTTATTGATCTGATTGTTTTATATTTGAGACAATTGCGGCATAAAACGCGTTTTTTGTCTTTATTGTCCCAAATTTAAGAATTTGCAGAGCTTTTAGGCTCGCGCACGGCGCGCGCGCACCGCATCGGCCAAGGTTTTGAGCACGGGCTGGGTTTGCGCAAAGCTGATGCAGGCATCGGTGACGCTGACGCCATGCGCCAGTTTTTCGCCAGGTTTGATGTCTTGGCGGCCTTCTTGCAAATGGCTTTCAATCATCACGCCCGTGATGCGGGCATCGCCGCCGCTGATTTGTGCGGCCACATCGGCGGCCACATCGATTTGCTTGGCGTGTTGTTTGCTGCTGTTGGCGTGCGAGAGGTCGATCATGACTTGTTCGCGCAGCTTGGCTGCCTTGAGCATGTCGCAGGCTGCTTGCACATGTTCGGCGCTGTAATTGGGCGCTTTGCCGCCGCGCAAGATGGCGTGACAGTCGTCATTGCCACGGGTTTCAAAAATCGCCGCCTGCCCCATTTTGGTCATGCCCATAAAGGCGTGGCCGTTTTCCGCCGCAACCATGGCATCCACAGCCACTTTCACGCCGCCATCGGTGCCGTTTTTAAAACCCACGGGGCAAGACAGGCCGCTGGCCAATTGGCGGTGGCTTTGGCTTTCGGTCGTGCGCGCGCCTATCGCGCCCCAGCTGACCAAATCGCTGATGAATTGTGGGCTGAGCAAATCCAAAAATTCTGTGCCCACGGGCAGGCCAATCTCCAGCACTTCTAGCAGTAGGCGGCGCGCCAGCCCCAAGCCTTTGTTGATGGCGAAGCTGTCGTCCATATCGGGGTCGTTGATAAAGCCCTTCCAGCCCACGGTGGTACGGGGTTTTTCAAAATACACGCGCATCACAATCAGCAGGTCTTGGGCGTATTGCTCGGCCTCGGTTTGCAGCAAACGGGCGTATTCCAGGGCTTGCTCGCTGTCGTGGATGGAGCAAGGCCCCACCACCACAATCAGGCGGTCGTCGCCGCCGTGCAGCACTTTGGAAATCGCCGCGCGGCTGCCTTCGACCAGCTTTTGCGCACTGGCAGACGCGGGCAGCCATTCTTCCAAGATGGCAGGGGTGATCAGCGGGCGCACGGCTTTGATGCGCACATCGTCGATGCGGGTTTGGTCTTGGGTGGCGCTTTGCTTTGCGTTTTGGCTCATGGTGGGGGCAGTAAAAAAAGCAGCGCAGGGGATTTGCGCTATTGGTGGGCATTTTAAGCCTTGCAAATACGCTTATTTTTTGCTGCGCGAGGGGCATAAAAAAACCGCCACCTAGAAGGCGGCGGTTGCGCGCAGAGTTCAGTGGTACTGAAGCCTGCTTGGGGGTTTAGGCTGCGCCCAATTTCATTTGCGCCGGCGTAGCGGTGAGGTAGCCCACGGCCGCGCCGAAACGGTTTTGGTAATTGGCGTTGAGCAGGGGTTCGAGCGTGGCTTTAACCCCCGCATGGATGCCGCCCCAGTCGCCCGCATGCTGGAAGTTGCTGCTGATATAGGTCCAACCGTTGATTTCGTCCACCGCGTGCAAGCCCGTGGATTCGCCGCCCGCAGGAATGGACAAAATGCGCGAGAGCTGCTTGGTGTCGATGTTGTAGGCCCACAAGAAGTTGTTCACATGCTGGCCGCTGTCTTCGCCGATAAAC